>CATXCB010000002.1 GCA_958366705.1 uncultured bacterium | reverse complement strand
TCTATTTTATTCTTTTGTCTCCAACGCTTAGCAAATCATTCGCTGATTTACTCTCGCTACCGGGGCTCTTTCAACCGTTTATCTCGCGGTTCCTTTATCTTATCACCTGATTTTTTATTGTCAAGTAATTTTTTTTAAACTTTCTTAATCCTTAATAAAACTTTCGTTTTTAGATGAAATAATTTCTAAGTATCTGGTTTTAATAAATTTTTAAGTTCGCTGTGCCCTGTGCACATTTGATATAGTAACTCTAAAAAAATTTGATTTCAAGTGTTTTGTTTTATATAATTAACATTTCGTTACATTTTATTTTTATTGTTATTGTTATTTCAGGCAAACCATCTGTTAATCCAGGCTTTAAAGATAGAAACCTATTTCTAGGTATAGGTTGTTACTAAAAATCTATATACAATATACAATAATTAAGACATAAAAAAGGAGGCAAGTTAATTCTTACCTCCATTTTTTACATCTTTATTCTACACTACTTGATATTTGAGAAAGTCCAAGCATCAAAAGTCGGTGCTTCAGTGATTTTCATTTCATGCTTTTCTTCACCTGAGCATTCATCATCATGAGCAATTGGTTTATACAATCTGTTATAGTATTCAATTACCATTCTATCTGAATTAAAGTATGCTTCAGATGTTCTGATAGCTTGACGCATTAATCTAGCCCATTCCATTTTATTTTCATAATATGTAGGAATAATTTGATCTTCAATAATGCTCATCAAACACTTATGATCTTTCCAGTGTCTTTCTTCCCATGACATTTCATCATCAATTTCAGGATATTCAATAGCATAACCATTAATTCCAGAGAAAGTACCTTCAACAGTCCAACCATCATAAATTGACAGGTGAATAGCACCGTTAGCATTAGCAGACATACCTGAAGTACCGGAAGCTTCGAACGGACGAAGCGGAGTATTTAACCATACATCAGTACCACGTTTCAACATACCTGACAATTGTAATTCATATCCCGGAAGAACAACTACGTTTTTCAATGAATGAGATCTATTCAATAATTTATTGAACATTTCTTTACCCATAACATCATCCGGGTGGAATTTACCAGCAAAAATAATTTGAACTTTATTTTCATCCAGCAATTTACCGATTCTATCTTTATCCATCAAGATTAACCATGCACGTTTGTAATCAGCAAATCTTCTTGCCCAAGTAATAGTTAATACATCAGGATCAAATCTTTTACCTGCAACATTTGCAATATATTTAAACAATTCAGACTTCATTTCACGTTTTACATCTAACAATTTTTGCGGGTCATTTTGAGAATCTTTAATTCTAGGGTCTTGCCAGTATTGAAGATTAACCGCATTAGTAATAGCACGGATAGGACATCTGCCTTCAACCCATTCCCACATTTTATTAGCAACCAAACCGTGTAATTGAGACACTGCGTTAGCAATTCTAGACATTCTTAGAGCTGCGACTGTTAATGAGAAGTTTTCGCCACCCAGATTAACTGCAGTTTCACGGGAAGCTCCTGCAAAGAATCCTCCCTCTAATAATGTATCAACCCAGTGAACTTCGTTACCTGCAGCAACAGGAGTGTGAGTTGTAAATACTGTGCGTTTTTTAACTTCGTTTAAGTCTCCGTTATACTGTCTCAATAATTCAAATGCAGCAGGAAGAGCATGACCTTCGTTCATATGGATAACGTCAAAGTTATATCCAACTTGTTGAAGAATTCTAACCCCTGCAATACCTAAAACTGTTTCTTGAGCAATTCTTATTTTTTCATTACCATCGTATAATTTATAAGAAATGCTCTTAGCCCAATCACTGTTACCTTCAATATCAGTAGTTAACAAATATACAGGGCAAGTTCCGAACAATTCAGGTTGTACTTTATAAGCCTTAACTTTTACTTTTTCACCGAAAATATCTACTTCTGTTTGAACATTAACATCAGTTAAGAAATCGTAGTATTTTCTGATATAGGCAACTTCAACGTTCCCAGAATGATCAATACGTTGATCATAATACCCGTATGACCACAACATTGTTACACCGACCATAGGCATTTGTAAGTAACCGGCAGATAACATATGTGATCCTGCCAAAAATCCTAAACCACCAGAATAAGTGCTTAGAGACTGATCCATAGCTATTTCCATAGAAAAATAGGCTACATTTGGTAATGTCATAAATTTTCCTCTCTTCTCTTATAACTTCTATACACTAAATTTTTCATGTACACATAGTTGTGCTCTGACATTGTAACATATAAAAACAAAAAAATATAGTAGTTTATTTCTACATTAGACAAGTCACAAGCTATACTTGATTTTCAGAGCTTAATAATAGTGTAACATATCTTTTACAAAAGAATAAAAAATAAAAAACTAATTATACTGCAACTTTATCTAAAATTCTTGTCAATGCAATTTTTACATGTGCATAATTCAATCCGCCCTGCATATAAGCAACATAAGGAGCCCGCATTGGTCCATCTGCAGAAAGTTCAATTGTAGACCCCTCAATAAATGTCCCGCCGGCCATAATAACCTGATCTTCGTATCCCGGAATAAATTCAGGAATAGGTGTTACATAACCATTAACAGGAGACAAGGCTTGAATTGTTCTACAAAAATGCTCTAATGGTTCAGGGGCATTAAATGTAATATTTTGAATAATATCGGTTCTCTTTTCATCAAATTTTGGTGATGAATCATAACCGATTTCATCAAATATTTTAGAAGCTAATACTGCACCCTTAACAGCTTCTGATACAACAGATGGAGCCATAAATAAACCCTGAAACATTAGACGATGCTGGTTAAACATAGCTCCGCCTTCGGATCCGATTCCTGGAGCTGTAAGCCTGACTGCGGAACGCTCAACATACAATTCTTTACCTGCAATATATCCGCCGGCTTCAACAATTCCACCGCCTGCATTCTTAATCAATGAGCCGCCAATTAAGTCTGCTCCAACTTCTAAAGGTTCTTTTGTATCAACAAATTCACCATAACAGTTATCAACAAAACAAATACAGTTAGGATTCTTCTCTTTTACAATCTTACAAATTTTTTCAATAGTTTCAATTGTTAGAGATTTTCTTGTTGAATAACCTTTAGAGCGTTGAATTAAAACCATTGTTGTAGAATCATCTACCTTTTCTTTTAATGTTTCAAAGTCAATATCTACACCATTTAATAGTGGAACTTCATCATACAAAACACCATTACCTATTAATGAAGCTCTTTTTGTTTCTTCATCACCCATTGTACCTATAACTTCTTGCATTGTATCATATGGAGCGCCTGCAACAGATAATAATTTATCACCATATTTTAAGTTTCCAAATAACGCACATGCTAAAGTATGAGTTCCTGATGCAAAATGAATCCTTACTAAAGCTTTTTCAGCTTTGAATACTTGTGCAAAGACTTTATCTAAAACTTCACGTCCCAAATCATCATGCCCGTAACCTGATACAGTATAAAAATGTTCCGGAGCAACTTTATTATCTATAAAAGCTTGCAAAACTTTTTCCTGATTGTAATCTCTTATTTCATCAATTATTTCAAACTGACTGCGTAGACTTTGTTCTGCTTGTTTTATTATTTCTTTGCTATTCATATATCCCTGCTTTCCTTTATATTTTTATAATATTACAAGCAAAAACAAAATACAAAACAAATCGTAAACGCTTAGGCAATACAAAAAATATAATAACTGATTAAACTTTATCTATGATAAAAAAATTTATTTATTTAATATTACTAACAATTGTAATTATATTACCTGTTTTTGCATCCCAATATGAAGTACATTCTCCTCAGAATTTCAACCAAAACTTTGACACAAACACCAAAGAGAGAATACTATTTATAATGGATTTATCAAGTAGCATGGAGGAATCTTTAGAAGGCTCAACAAAATTCAAACTAATGCTAAAAACAATGCAGGAAATTCTCCCTCAACTAAGAGCTGATACATGGATCGGATTAAGAGTTTACGGGCATAGAATGGGATTTACACCAATGGAAGCCTGCAGAGCTTCAACTCTTGTAACCCCAATTGCTCAAAATAACAGCTCCAATATTGCAAATGCTCTTGCAAAAAGTCGACCTAGAGGAATGACGCCCATAACATACTCTCTTAAACAAGCTATAAAATACGATTTTATGGGCTTTACAGGGAAAAAACATATAATTCTATTAACTGACGGAGGAGAAAATTGCGACGAAAGCCCTTGTACATTCGTAATGAATCTTATTAGAATTCGTAGAGACGTGACAATTGATGTTATCGCGTTTAATGTAAAAGATTCTGATGATTTGGAGCAATTAGAATGCACAGCCCTTGTTACAAGTGGTAAATTTTACAACGCACAAACTGCAGCTGAATTGTTAAATGGATTTAACAACAGCATAGATGCTGCAAAAAATGTTGAAGCTAAGATAATCATGCCTCAATAAAAATATTAGCACAATGGCGAATAGAAAGATGACCTAGGTCATGTTTCTATATTTTTATCAGAAAGGGGTGTGTTATGAAAAAATTATTAGTAATCACAGCTTTATTAGGTTTAATTAGTGCTACAGGAGTTGTTGCAGTTTCCAAAATGCCTGTTACAGAAATTGATAATCGCTCCGGATGCTGTTCGCACCATGGTGGAGTTGCGTATTGCGGTAAAAGTGGATATTACATCTGCAATGACGGAACCCAAAGTCCAAGCTGCACTTGCAATTAAAAAAACAGGCCCAAAAGCCTGTTTTTTTTTAGCTATAATCCTAAGTTTTTATCTAATTTAAAATATTCAATTATTTTTAAAATCGAATTTAACTGCATATAAATCGTATAATATTGAACAGGATCTAACAAAGATTTGTCAAGTGAAACTTCAAAAAGATCAAACAATAATGGTATAAATAGATAAATATCCCCGTCTACAAATATTGCACTAACTCCTGATGCTCTATCTATTTCCGAACTAAGCATATTAGATATTATTGAATTTGAAGACTTTAATCTGTGTATAGACTCTTGATTATCAGTTACAGAAGCATCTACATTAGTATTATTTTGCCCTATTGAACCCATAAAACATTTACCTAAATTTTCAACCCTTTCCATAAAAGTTGGGGTTAAAAGATAACGAGCTTCAATTTGATCTGTTGAGTAAACCTTTCTATTCTTCATAAATTCAGCAGATTCTAATTCTACGTTTTCACAACCTGCTGGAGGTTTGATATCACCAATCATACCAACAACAGTAATGCCTGAGAATTTTTTGTTCATCGTAAGTTTAACAATTAAGCCAGAAAAATCTGTTACTGTATGAGAACTTTTTCCTGTTCTAACAGTATGCTCTAATTTACACTCATTAATAATAATATTTATATTTTTATAATTTCCTATAATCACATCATCATCTATCATTTGTGATGCTTTAGGAAACAAACCATACTTACGAATATCAGACAATTTAATCAATTTCTTTTGAGTTATCAAATATAAATTGCCATACAAACCAATTATTCTTGAAATTACCTTTGTTTTTAATGGTTTTCGAAATAATGAATCGATAGCTATAACCGCAAGGAAAGATAAAAAAGTCAAAGCAAAACACATTATTAACAAAACCTTTCCTAATATGTTCCCGAAAATAAAGATAGAAACAAATGTAATTAGACCAAATATTAAACAAAACTTCCTAATAGGAGCATAAAAAAGTCGTTTTTTTTCTAATTCTTCCAACTTAGGTCTAAAATTTTCGTTAAAATATTTTGAAAACTCTTCTTTTGACATTTGTTGCATGATTAAATTCTCCCCCTGAAAGGTTAAATGATTAATCTACAGAGAATATTTCGCGAATATCATCCATCGTAAGCGATTTTGTAATATTTCTATCGACTGAAATTACGCTATCAACAAGATTTCGTTTGATTGTTTTAAGTTTTTGAATTTTTTCTTCAACTGTATTTCTTGTAATAAGTCTGTATACAAAGACTTTCTTTTTCTGCCCGATACGATATGCTCTATCAGTAGCCTGATCTTCAACAGCCGGGTTCCACCAAGGATCATAATGAATAACATAATCCGCACCTGTCAAGTTCAAACCTGTACCACCGGCTTTTAAACTGATTAAGAATATCGGAATTGTAGGATCATTGTTAAATCTTTCAACTGCACCCTGTCTATCCTTAGTTTTACCAGTCAAATACTCATATTTAATACCTGATTTGTCTAACCATGCCTTGATTAAATCAAGCATATCGACAAATTGACTGAATAAAAGAATTCTATGCCCCTCTGATACAATTTCTTCAAGCATAACTTTAAGTTTTTCAAACTTACCAGATGAAATAACATTTGTAAGATTGTCTTTATCATACAATCTAGGATGACAACAAATCTGACGCATACGAAGAAGAGCTGAGAATATAGACAACCTACTCTTCTCAAGTCCATTTTGTTCAATAGACTTAAATAATTCTTCTTTCGTACTATCAAGAACTTGTAAGTAGAAATCTTTTTGTTCATCTGTTAGTTCACAGTATGCAATATTTTCAACCTTATCTGGAAGATCTTTAGCAACATCACGCTTCATACGACGTAATATGAATGGATATATTTGAAGTTTTAAACGTTTTTCAACAATCTTATCCTGACGTTCCATAATAGGATTAACATATCTAGAATTAAAATCCGCCATTGTAAATAAAAATCCTGGCATAAGAAAATCAAATACAGACCATAATTCTTCAAGCTTATTCTCAATCGGTGTACCTGAAAGAGCCAGTTTGTGCTGCGAATTCAACTGTTTTACAGCTTGAGCGGTTTGAGATGTAGCATTTTTTATATTCTGAGATTCATCAAGAATTATATATCTGAAATTGATATCTTTTAACTTTTTAATATCACGTCTTACAAGGGCGTAACTTGTAATAACAACATCATACTCAGGAATCTTTTCAAAAAACTGCTTTCTTTCTCCACCCTGCAGTTTCAAACAAGATAAAGACGGTGCAAATTTTTGGATTTCTGATTCCCAGTTAAATACAACCGTAGTCGGAGCAATAACTAAAGTAGGCATTGGCCCGTCTTCTTCTTTAGCTTTTTGCAGAACAGTCAAAGCCTGTAATGTTTTACCAAGCCCCATATCATCAGCCAG
This sequence comes from uncultured bacterium, assembly GCA_958366705.1. Taxonomy (GTDB): domain Bacteria; phylum Cyanobacteriota; class Vampirovibrionia; order Gastranaerophilales; family Gastranaerophilaceae; genus Zag111. Next base: position 212,407 of record CATXCB010000002.1, on the reverse strand, counting down.
AATACCGTTCAAGCCGTATTTATACATAAACCACAACCAGCCAAAACCCTTTAATTGGTATTCCCTAAATTCTGCATTTATGCCTTTTGGCAGGGTCAAATCTTCTGTTGTTGAGAATGTTGACATCTGCTCCCAGAAAGTCTTAAATCTGTCACTCAAAATAAGCTCCAAGCCTAGATTTTTCAGTTCATTGATGAGACCTGCACGATATGTTTTTACAGTAAACCTATTATCAGGATTCCTGAAAACATCAAAGGAATTAAATGAACGCATCATAGAATAAATATTTTGAGCAGGATATTCTACAAACCCTAAACTTCGTATACGAGCATATTTCTCATCACTTTGAATCGTGTCATAAATCTCATCGAAATCAATAATTTCATCACCAGCTTGTCCATAGATAGTTATATCAAAACTATCAGGCTGTTCATCAGAGAAATCAATTTTCGCACATAATTTAAATGGATTATCCATCAATTTAAAGAAAGACATATCATCTTTTTCTTCAAATTTCCAACCCTCGCCTGCCTGTTTTAGATAATAATTGTAAAAATCAATGGCATTTTCTTTTTCCAGAGCAAGGTTATTCGTCTGCATTGGAACAAATTTACAAGCAAGAAGCATAGCATATGCTTCATTTTCATGTTTAATATTACGTTTTACCCAATAGATTATATCTTCGTCAGGCTTCTTAACAGTAATATACGGAACTTTGTCACTTGTTGATTTTGAATAAGGAACCCTAACACCATCATATTCAAAATCTAATGAAGCTTTCAGAGATTGATCGTAATCAATACCCATTGTAACGATATTTATTGGCGGACGCTCTTCTAACATCAACTTAGAAATTTTTTCATCAATAACAACATCCATTACCTGTCTTAGCTTCGGCAAATCTTCATAAATAAACTTTCCGCCCTCTGCATCTTTCAAATCTGTAAAAGATGACTTTGTAATATTTTGCGGAATAGATTGAATTGCAACATTTGTAGGGAAAATAATATTCTTATAACGTCCCCACTTCAAATGACGAGAAAAATATCTAACTTCTTCAAATGGATAAACATCATCACAATCAGGCCTTTGCCACTCTAAAGATAAAAGCAGAGTTCCTGCGGTATTTGAGGTATTTACATATAATACAAGCTTCCATTCTTCATCTGTAAATTTCAACCTGTCTTTTGTTTTTTCGTCTAAAACTTCATCCGCTTTTGCAAGCAAAGAAAATACCGCACCGAATTTTGCAATCGGAATATCATACCATCCGGCTTTCTTGTCCTGCCTTGAAATTTTCAATAATTGCTGAAATATTAATAACTCAACTTTTTGAGAATTATTTAATTCAAAATTAGAATCTTGCTTTTGAGCTTCGATTACTCCACGCAAAATTGGTTCAATTTGACGAACGACTTTACCATTATCACGGGAACGAACTAATATAGAAAAGAAATTAGCTTTTCTCTTTGGGTTGAAATGGAATATATAATTTCCCTGCGGTTCTTCATTTAAAGCTGTATTTTCATCCGGAAAATCAAATTCCATGCCAAATTTTGTTTCCAGCCAATCTTCATATGCATGCTCATCAATGGCCTTAAGAGCAACTGCAACTGCATGCTTACACCATTCTTCTTTTAAAGGGCAATTACAACGAGCCTCGACTTTATTTTTCTTAAAAATCAAATCAGTATTATAATGATCCTGAAAATTTCCTTTAACTTTACCCATATAGAAATTTTTCTCAGGATAATTGTCAAATACCATATCTTTTAAATGATATTCATATCCTCTGCGCCAGCTTCCAGCACTGGCATGGTCTTTTATAAATTTGTAATTAAATTCTGTTGTTTTTGTACCCATTGATAGGAGTATATCTCTTTCCTTTTAAGGGATAATTCCAATATAGATAAATCTCTATAAGCCCTTAACTATTACCAACAAGATTATACATAACAAAATATAAAAAGGCAAGAGATTAATAAAATTTATATTGATAATAAATTGAATCTATTTTTATAGTCATGCTGAATTTAGTTCAGCATCTATTAATCTTAGATCCTGAAACAGGTTCTGGATGACATTTCATCCGTTCAGAGGGACAATTTACCCGTTCAGCATAACATTTCATCTGTTCAGGATGACATCTATTCCTTCAGAGAGACAAAAACAGGAGGGGCTGAAATTTGCCTGCACAAACTATTGAGCCCCTGAAATTCTTTCAGGGGCTCCGGTATTACATTGGCAAATAACTTACTAAATTACAACTGTTTCAAAACGCCTTTTGTTACTGTGCGAGAGGTATCCTGAGGTTTGGCGCCGAGTGCTGTACGCTGTTCCGGAGTCAATTGTTTTAGAATTTTCCTGCCGCCGGATATTTTTTCGCACGTTTTAGATGTTAGTACGTCATTATTTTTAGAGTCATTTCGGACTTTTTCTATTGGTTTGCCTTCTTTACCAAGAGCCCATCTAAAGCCGGCAGTCAGGGCGACACCGTTACGTCCGCCGTTACGAACCATGGCTTGAGTAAAGCCGGTAAATTTATCTTTCCAGCGTTTTTGGATACCAAGACCATATTCTACGTATGGTTTAACGCTCATGTCCGGAAGACGGACATCATTAGCGGTTACTTTTGTTTCGTCTAAGATATTCCAAACCATACCGACACTTGCATATGGCTGCCAACCATTTTTCAAGTTTGTAACAAATCTAACATTTGGATTTATTTGAATAGCGTGTAATGGGTCAGATTCTATATTAACACCTGCTGAATTTTTGTAATCAAATGTATTTATAAAGCTATAAGATAGCTGCATTGTTGGCTGAATTATGTACTTACCATCTTTAAATTCAAAGTTATAACCAGTTTTATTTGCTAAACCTGCCATTAAAGTAGTAAAGTTTTCGTGGCCGTACATATTATGACTTTCGCCTGCTGAAGCGCCAACACTAGCTGTTAAAGCAGTGAAGAAGTTACCTTTATAGAAAGTTTGAGTAGCACCTAACAGACCGCCATTCTGGTATGTACTTACACCTGAATAATTCTGACTTGAACCGTTATAGCCCATATAGCCTGTAAATACTGTTCCCCAGCCATTACGTAATTCTTTTATCTGACTGTCACCGCCTACGAGGGTACCATAGGTAATAGTATCAACTTTAGGTCCATTTTTGAGCGGGATGCTTTCAAAACTTGTATATGGACGAACCCAGATAGCTTTATCGTGTAAATCATTCAATCGGGTATCGAAGCGCGGGGTTTCGTTTATAGCATATTTATTAGCATTGCGCAGAGCAAATCGTTGGTTAGCAGGCAGAGGCATGAAGCTATCGGCGTGTTGAAACGCGTAGCTAAAGGCTGCATTTTGGGCTGCATAGGCACCAGCTTGAGCAGCAACAGGGGAGGCTAAGACACTCGGGTTAAATGCATCACTCTGATTTCCGCCCGGAGTCGGTTTAACAGTTGTACCGCCGTTTCCGTCAGGGACAAATATTTTATCACCTTTAGTAAACAGGAAGTAGCCTGCATCTTCTCTGTTATCGTACATTACGTTATATTGATAAATAGGAGTATATGCTTTTGTTTGGTAATCTGTAGGGGTTTGGTTGACTCCGTTTACAACGTTATCTTTGAGACCTATTTGAGCGAAATATATTTCTGTTATGTCCTGACCGTCAGGAGCATCACTCAGCATATTTAAGCCGGTTACATGGAGGTTACCGTAGTGGTTACCGTTACCGATATCTCTACTCCTCACAGGTAGAAGTTCACCATAATAGCCAGCTTCGAATCTATCCATTTCGCCTTTTGCGAGGTCGACATCAGCTACGAAGTTTGTATCCCCTTTCAGGGTTAAGTTATTTAGAGTGGAAACTCCTGTTTGGTTATTTACCATGGACAGAGTTCCGCTATTTAGTGTCAGGTTGTTATTGTTTAGGACTGTATCGCGGCCCAAATGCAGAGTTATATTTGATAAACTCACATTTGCTCTATATTTTCTATATTTTTCTTCAGGATTAATATCCCTAATTTGTAAACTCTGAGGACGAATATCCATACTTGCCTTGATATCGTTATTTAGATAAACAACACCAGTCTCGTCACCTGTAAAAGCTACAGCATATCCGTCATAACCATTTATCTGGTCATCTATTATAAATTTACCGTTTTTAACCGCAGAAATTACCAGAGCAGACTCATCAGCACCGGCCATAAATATAGCCTCAGGGCGTTTGCCGTTTCCATCCTCAACATAGTTGCCTGATATTATAGATGTATAACCATCTGTTGCTTCAAGCAACAAGTCCTTAGTTGTATAGATTGCTCCGCCGTGAGCTTCACCATTTGCACCTTTAGCAACAGCAGAATTACCGATAAAGCTGCTGTTTTTAAAACTTGTAATTTCTGCCATGATATCTTCATATTTTTCAAAATCTTCAGCAAGAACAACCTCGCCAGATTTTACCCCCTCTTCAAGCTGAGCTAAAAATTGTTGCCATTCTTCCTCAGTAGAAAACTGCTGAGAACCCATATCTTCTATATACTTAATTTTATAATCATTCGCGAGCATTTCATCTATAAAATTGGTTTTAAATCCTGTTGGTGGTACTTCAGACGCAGGCGCGTACAACGTTATACTTTGACTGCCGTCAGGAGAAACAAAAGTACCCTTTCCTACGACTATTGTTCCTTTAGCATTGACACCTATAATTCGCCCTGCATTGAACACAGCTCCGCCGCCTGCACTACTATAACCATCCGAATCTCCTGAAGCGACAGCGCTATTGCCGATAAACTCTCCGCTAATTGTGCCCAGCTGCGCATCCCAGCTATTATATATTGCGCCACCCAAAGCTCTATCCTCTGCTAAAGCGGAATTATTATAGAAATCCCCTGTTATATTACCCATACGAGCTTCATTATACACAGCTCCACCTTTAGCTTCATACTCACCAACAGCTTTATTTTCTATAAAATCACCTGTTATATTGCCCATACGAGCTTCATTATACACAGCTCCACCTTTAGCTTCATACTCACTAACAGCTTTATTTCCTATAAAATCACCTGCTATATTGCCAATATAACTACTTTGTTCAGGTTCAGGGGCAATAAACGCCTCCACCACACTATAGGCCATATTTGCTATGGCGCCTCCGGAGGCCTGATAGCCATTTGCAGAATTTAGGGTAAAATCGCCGGTGATATCTCCGATTTCACCTTGCTCATTATATATAGCACCACCTGCGCTATCTCCATAATCGGTACTTTTCACATAATTTCCAATGAAATCACCTTTGATGTCACCTATTCGACCTTTATTATATATCGCGCCACCAGAACCATCTCCAGATTGACCAATACTAACCTCATTCCCAATAAAATCACCGGTGATATCACCTATTTGTGCATTATACAGATTAACAATAGCTCCACCGTAGTTCGACGCACTATTTCCAACAAAGTCACCGGTGATATTGCCCATTACACCATAATATCCATTATATATAGCTCCGCCATCACCTTTAGACCTGTTATCAATAAAATCGCCCTTGATATTACCTATTCTAGAAACTGCCGGAGTATTTCCACTAAATATAGCGCCGCCATCACTGTCAGCACGTTTTCCAACAAAGTCACCAGTGATGTCGCCCATTGTACCATTATTATGTATATGTGATTGCAAATTGGTTGTGTCATATTTTGCTGTTATATCAGCCTGTGCTTTTGGGACTTCGCCAAACACTCGTTCGCCGGATTCATCTTTTGTCCAGCCGTAGTATTTTACACCATCGCCTGAACCGTATTCTGTCTTTGCCAAATCAAGACGATAGTACACAGGTGTCATTGAACCTGTATTTTTATCATAAGTAAACTTTGTAACTATATTTTCTCCGGCTGGTTTTGTCCCGCCCTCTTGGAGTTTTGTCAGTGTATATGCTTTTTCAGGATTTTGAGGATAGCTTTTGATAGCTCCATCAGCAATTTTATTTGATTTATCCTCAGTATTTTGAGGTATCGGTGCTAATTCTTCTGAATAAACAGGAGTCATACTCAGTGCCAAAACCGCAGCTAAAATAAGGGAGCTTTCAGCAGTTACCCCCCCCCGATTTTTCAAGCTACTATTGCGTTTTAGGCTTTTTCCCATGTCAATATTCATATTCATCATCCTCATTCACTATTATCGATAACTTCCTTATCGACAGACAAACTTCCATCATTTAATTTTTCGGGTAAATTTTTACATTTAGAAAAACTGTATATCCTATAGATATATTTTAACATGTTTTTATAATTTTACAAGTGTTTAGAATGAATTTTTTACAAATATTGCCAATTTGTTTAGCTGTACAGTTACATTAATTTTAATTATGTGTTAATATGTTGGTGTAATTGAAGTTTAAATAAGGGGTTAAAAATGAAAAAAATAAATATCATAACTTTGGCATTACTTATTTCAATGAGTCTCGGTTTAACTATAACCAACGCAAATTCTCAAACTACAGCTCCTACAGTTGTATCTGCTCCGGTTAAAACTACCGTTCAATACACAACCGTAGATCCGATTGCTGTTGTCGCATCTCCTCAAAAGTTTCTAAACAAAAACATTAAAATAAAAGCTAAATTTGATAAATTTTCAACTCTTGGGCTTGATTATCCTGCCGCAATGAGATCTTCTGAAAAGTATATTTCATTCCTGATACAAAGACCTGACATAACAAATCACAATATTCCGCTTTCTGAATTAAAAATATTCTTGAAAAAAGAAATCGCAGAAAAAAATATTGATTTAGATGCAGGAGACGAAGTTCTGTTTACCGGAAGAGTGTTCTCAACAGCTCTGGGTGATGCCTGGATGGATGTAGACAGTTTTACTGTCCTCACTCAAAAAAATAAAAAAGCTGAAGAGACAAAATAACGTTTTATTTTATTAATTAAGATAGATATGGGATAAAAATATGGAAAAGAAAAAAACTCAAGAAAAATTTCTAACAATTCACGGTCACTTCTACCAGCCGCCAAGGGAAAATCCGTGGCTTGAAGCCATCGAACTACAAGACAGTGCTCTTCCTTTTCACGACTGGAACGAACGAATTTGCAAAGAATGCTATAACCCGAATTCTGTATCCAGAATCGTTGATAATAAAAACAGAATTCTTGACATTGTAAATAATTACGAATACATGAGTTACAATTTCGGCCCGACTCTTCTTTCATGGATGGAAGAATTCGCACCCCTAACCTATGAAAGAATAATTAAAGCTGATATTGAAAGTATTTCTCAACATAATGGTCATGGAAATGCTTTAGCACAGGTTTACAACCATATTATTATGCCTCTTGCTAACTATCATGACAAAGATACTCAGGTAAAATGGGGTATCAGAGATTTTGAATACAGATTCGGCAGAAAACCTGAGGGGATTTGGCTTGCAGAAACCGCTGTTGATGATGAAACTCTCCAGGTGCTTATTGAAAATGGAATAAAATTTACTATATTATCACCTTATCAAGCTGCAAAAATAAAAAAATCAACTGACAAAACATGGCAGGATGTAAGCTGGGGTAATATTGATCCGGCTCGTTCTTACAAGTATAAATTAAAAAGCGATCCGTCAAAATCTATTGATTTATTTTTCTATGATGGTGCAATATCCCGCTCTGTAGCCTTTGATGAACTATTAAAAGACGGAAACAAGTTTATTAAAAGACTAAAAGAAGGTGTTTCAGAAGTCCGCGACTACCCGCAGTTAGTAAACATTGCAACTGACGGTGAAAGCTACGGGCACCATACAAAATTCGGAGATATGGCTCTGTCTTATGTTTTAAAAATTAAAGCTGAAGACGAGGGTTTTAAAATTACAAATTATGCAGAATACCTTGAAAAATACAGAAGCGACTATGAAGTAGATATCAAACAAGCCTCTTCATGGAGCTGTTTCCATGGTGTCGGTAGATGGTGCGAAGATTGCGGATGTTCTACCGGAGGACACCCTGGTTGGAATCAAAAATGGAGAAAACCTCTACGTGATGCGCTTGACTATCTACGTGATAAACTTGCAATTTTGTTTGAAAAAGAAGGTCCAAAATATTATAACGATGACCCTTGGACTATAAGAAACAAATATATTGATGTTATTTTGGACAGAAATTACACTACTATTAAAAAATTTCAAAAAGAAAACTTTAACTCTGATTTATTAGAAGAAGACAGAATTAAAGGTATGGAATTACTTGAAATTCAAAGACAGGCTATGCTTATGTATACAAGCTGCGGATGGTTCTTCTCTGAAATTTCAGGCATTGAAACAGTTCAAATTATGAAGTATGCGGCCAGAGCAATGCAATTAGCCGCACATTTTTCTAATGAAAATTATGAGGAACATTTCTTAAATATTCTATCCGAAGCTAAAAGTAATATTAAAGAATTTGGGACAGGAAAAGATATTTATGAACGTTTTGTAAAACCATCCGTTGTAACTGCAAAAGAAGTAGCGTGTCTATGGGCAATATCTTCTCTTTATCAAGATTTTGACGATGAAGAAGATGTCTACTGCTACACTGTTCAACGAAATGCTTATCAAAAAGTTCAAAAAGGAAACTCTAACTTTATCGTCGGGAATATCGAAATTCGCTCAAGGGTTACTATGCAAAAAGCCAATCTTATGTTCGCTCTTATGCAGTACTCCGGCGGAGATTTCCACTGTGCAATAAAAGAATTCTCCTCCGCCGAAGAATTTAATGAAATGAAAAATTCTCTGACTAAATCTTTCATGTTAAATCCACTAACTGAAATAATAAGAGCTCTGGACGAAAAATTTGGTAAAGAATATTTCACATTGAAAGACATATTTATTGAAGAAAGAAAGAAAATTTTACAAATTCTTCTAAAAGACCAGCTGGAAAAATTCGCGAACACATACAAAGAAATGTATGATCAGGGTAAAGGTTCAATCTATCATATGCAGAATCTGGGACTGGAAATTCCAAACGAATTCAAAATATCAGCAGCTTACGCTTTGAGCAATAGATATAACGATCTTCTTGCAAACAGTGACGGTTTTGTTGAGGATACTGTAATTCAACAAATTACAGATATCAATATGGAAGCTAAAAAAATGAACATTAATGTTGACAAAACGCCATCTAACAAAAACTTTTCTAAGAAAATTATTACAAATTTAAACAGATTAACCAAAAGTTTTGAAATTCAACAAGCTGACGCTATTTTAGAATTATTCGGCATTATTGAAAAACTTGAGCTGCAAATAGATATTTCTGAAGCTCAAAATATATATTTTAATAAAATCTACCATAGAATCGGTGATATTATTGAAAATAATTCCAACGAACCTCGAGAAAAAGATATTAAATTTATCAAAATTCTTTTAACTATTGGCGAAGCGCTTAATATCAATGTAGATTTCTACAAAGTTAAATTAAGCAAACTACATGTGTAATTAATAAAACTTAACAAATATAGCAAATTAATCCCTAAAAAATACTTTATAATAATAAGTGTAGATTAGGGATTAATTGTATTATGCAAGTAACAGGTCAAAATATACAACACAAAACAGCACCTACGCAGCAATATAGTAACAGCGGATATATATCATATCCAAACGGGACAGGTGCAGTAGTAAGCCAGCAAACGCAAGTTTGCCAGCCTTACACTCAGCCTGTACAATCTCCGCAGCCGGCACCTCACGCTGTTCTACCGCAATATAATCCACAGTATTGCGCCCCTCAATACGCACAATACCCACAAGTTCAGACTGCGCAGCAACCTGTACAGAATTATCAGGTTCCAGCATCTGCATCCGGTGTAAATATTCAAATTTTTAATCCATCAGTTACAACTCCAGGTGCGCAACCTCCAACATATAATGTAAATGCACCTTGTTATCCATCAAATTACTATACAGGACAAATTGGTCAACAACAAGGAAATACACCAACAACAACTTCTGAAACAAAAACGACAAAAGAAACTGTAACTAAAGAAGAAAAGAAAACAGAAAAGAAAAAAATTGTTCAATTAACTGACGAATATATCAAAAATCTTGAAAATTATCTAAATAGTCAGGATAAAGAAATTCGATTATCCGCAGCAAATGAAGTATTTGCAAGATTAGACGAAGATGAATCAAGAAAAGATGACAAAGCTTTAACAGCGCTAATAAATAAAATGCTTCAAGACCCATCAGATGAAATCAGACTATTGGCATTGACAGCTCTAGAGTCAAGAATGGTAACCGGTGATGATTTCACTATAGGAGTACTGAAAAACATGCAGAATTCCAAAGGCGGATACGGACAAGACGCAGTTGATGCAAGCAAAATTCTATTGAGAATGTCAGGAAAAGAAGTAGAAAAAGAAGTTCCAATCAAAGAAACCAAGAAAAAAGAAGAAACTAAAGAAAGTACGAAAAAGGCTTAATCATGAAAGTATTCAATAATATTCGCAGAGTAATTTCAAACAATACCGGCAAAGTTCTAACAAAAGGAACCGGAATTGCGGCACTTGGACTTGTAGGATACGATGCTCATAAAGTAGCACTATTGCAATCCGATTACTACGCAAGTGAAAGAGATGCTGATGCCTGTGCGTACTTTTTAAATAATTCTTTATACTCAACAAACATGAGTACAATTCAAGATGGAATAAAAGACGCAGCATACACAATGGAACTCGATAACGGATGGAGAAGATTTTTTAACTCAGGAATCGGCTATGTTAAGGGGTTTGCCTCAATGCTCGTAAGTCATGTTGTACCTTTTGGTTTAGGACTTGGTGCGTTATTGGCTAAAGGAAAAGCTTCAAAAATGTGCGCTGGCGGCTTAGGTATTTATGCCGGATATGAAGTTTTGAAAAACTTCTTTGGTTTTGGAGCACCTAAGGGGTTAAACTAATTTTTTAAACCGTCCTGCTGTTCTATATACTTCTTATACAAATCTGGACGTCTGCTTTTTGTACGTTTTAATTGTTCCTGAAAACGGAATTCATTAATTTCTTTATGGTTTCCACCCAATAATACTTCCGGAACTTTATATCCTCTAAAATCTCTTGGTTTAGTATATTGCGGATATTCTAACAGCCCGTTTGAAAAACTGTCTTCTTCTGCTGATTCAATTTTGCCAAGAGTACCATCAAGTTTTCTACTGACTGCATCAATCAGACACAATGCAGGCAATTCACCACCAGTCAAAACAAAATCGCCAATAGAAACTTCGCGAGGTTTTATAATTTCACGAATACGCTCATCAAAACCCTCATAATGTCCGCAAAGCATAATGATTTGTTCATAATCAGCCAATTCTAAAACCAATTTTTCAGTCAAGGGTTCCCCCTGTGGAGAAAGCATAATTGTAATAGAGTTATCCAGTTTTGAAACACTGTCATATGCATCAATATATGGTTGAGGAGCTAAAACCATACCAGCCCCGCCGCCATATGGAGTATCATCAACTTTTTTATGCTTATCAAGAGTAAAATCCCTTGGATTAACAGCATTTACCTCGAAAATGCCGTTTTCTTTAGCTCGTTTCATAATACTCACATCACAATATGAATTAATTATTTCTGGAAATAAAGTTAAAACATCAAAAATCATTCTAACAATCCTTCAAGATTATTTATCATAATTTTCTTTTCTTGAATATTAACAACCGGAACAATAGCTTTTACAAATGGAATCAGACATATTTTTTTAGAGTTTGTTTTCACTGAAATCAAATCACTTGCTCCATTATTAGAAACACCAATAACAAATCCAAGTTTTTTACCATCATTGTTATCAAAAACTTCTAAACCAACAAGCTCATCAATTAAGAATTCATCCTCAGCTAGAGTCTGCCTTATCATTTCCTCTTCAACGAACAATAATTCTCCTTTGTAAGGAAGAATTTCATTTATAGAATCAATTCCTGAAAATTTAACAATAAGAAAATTTTTATTTGCACGCACAGAAGAAATTCCTAAATTTACATAATTATTTTCTTTCTTCAAAAAAACATGCTTTAAAGACAAGAAAAAATCCTGCTGATTTTTAGAATATCCAACCTTTGCTTCGCCATTAATTCCATGAAAGTTAAGAATTTTTCCAACTGAAATATACTTTGACATTACTGCTCATCCGGAGTTTCTTCTTCAACTTTTTTAGGTTTTCTGCCTCTTTTTTTCTTTGGAGCTTCTTCCTGTTCTTCTACAGCAACAGCCACTGGTTCAGATTCAGGTTCCTGAGCTTTTTCTGCGGCCTTTTCAGAAGCTTTTTTAGATGTTTTTTTAGTTTTAGCCGGTTCTTTTGCTTCAGAAACCTCAGCTTCAGTTTTTTGTTTTTTAAATTCTTCCGGAGCATCGGCTCTGTCCTGATTCCATCTTTCCATACCCATTTGAGCACGAACAAGACCTATACCGACATGGACTCTCCATTCATCCATTTTCAATTGAGCTGCAATTATCTTATGACAGCCGATTGGAGGTAATGGTAGAAGTGGTTCATATAACATCTTGATAGCATTTAACTGATCCGGAGTTATTGCCAGCTTACGTTTAGGGAACGGTAACTTCGGCAGCATCATTTTTTGTCTGACAAGATTAATTCCGAAAAATACTTTTCTTGGTTCCAAACCAATTTTTTCACCAATAACTTCGTGAGCATCAGGATTCGGTAATGGAAGCATCAATTTATAAAGCAATTCAATTTGTTCTAATTGTTCTCTGCTAACCAGCAACTGCTTCGGAGCTTTACTGCGATTATTCATCGGACGTCTGTTGTTGTTAAAGCGTGAATTTTGAGGACGTCTTTGCTGGAATCCGCCAGTTCTATTATTGTTATATGGTCGATTATTATTATAACCACCCTGACGATTATCCCTGTTATAAGCCGGTCTGTTATTGTTATAACCGCCCTGGCGATTATCTCTATTATAATTTGAACGGTTGTTATTATATCCGCCGCCCTGTCTATTATAATTATTATATCCGCCTTGCTGCGGTCTAGAATATCCACTGTTATAAGATCTTTGCTGCGGTCTGTTATATGGTCTTGGATTTTCTTCACCGCCGCTTGAATAACTGCTATAAAATTGTGGTTTATCTTCTGTTGAATAACTTCCAACCTGTTCTGACGGCTGAGTTGACGGAGACTGAGCACCCTCTTGAGCTTCAGGAGAATTTACCATCATTTTCTTATCCGGATACAAACAATCCGGACATATCACCCTTTTAGGGTTTTTTGTTTCAAACTCACGACCGCACTTAATGCACTTGTTTACATACATAATAAAAGCCTCTTAATTGATAAAAAATAACTCATAAAATAAAATTTAAGGTAATAATCATCCTCACAGTATAAATCGATATAAAATAAAAATACTAACTTATAGGTATATTTTAACATGGATTAAAAATAATGGCAAGTCTTACACCAAACTATTTTTCTATCCAAAAGGTTACAGGCCCGTCATTTACAAGTTCAACATCCATCATAGCACCAAAAACACCCGTTTTTACGGGAACTTCATACTCCTTAATTTTTGCAATAAAATATTCATACAATTCATTTGCAACTTGAGGCGGTGCAGACTTATCAAAACTTGGTCTCGTACCTTTTTTACAATCGCCACAAAGAGTAAACTGAGACACAATAAGCATTTCACCTGAAATATCCTGCAATGACAGGTTCATTTTTTCATTTTCATCTTCAAAAATTCGAAGCCTGACAATTTTATCCGCCAATTTATCAGCATTTTCAGTTGTATCAGATTTTTCTACTCCGAGAAAAACTAAAAGACCATGGTTTATTTTTGAATACAACGCATTATCTATAGTTACCGAAGCACTTTTTACTCTTTGAATTAACGCTTTCATAACTATTCCGCCCTTGAAAACAATTCATCTTTTGTAATTTTTCGACCGCAGGATTTGTCTTCATCACAAAAACCCAGCCTCTCACATTTTGGAACAAGATATTCTTTAAGCCATGGTTCCTGAGCAATTAATTCATCACACATAGCTTTCACCATACATCTGATTTCATATTGAGCCCTTGTGCATAGTCTCAAATTTGCAAGGTGAATCATTTCTCTAAGATTTAAACTTGCAACAAGCGAACTTGCTGCAGCATTTGGCATAACAAAACGAGCGTCTTCTGCCGGAATACCTGCTTCAACAAACTCTTGATACTGCTCTGAAATTTTCCCCATAAATGAAACAAATTTTTCTCTAAGTTCCGGATTTTTATCAATAGTAGGGGGAATTATATAATCAAATTGTCCTTTCTCTTTAACATATCTTTGCGATTTTTGAGAAAAAGACATGTGGCGATGACGAACCAATTGATGTGTACATGCCCTTGAAACATTTGATATTGCAAAGCTAACTTGAATATGCTCAATTGTAGAATAATGTCCCGAACCAATAACTCTCTTAATAAGTTTTAACATTTTTTCTTCATCAGCAGCATTTTCATATATATTTATCGGATAATCCGCACTGTAACAAGTCCTGCAAGCAGTATAAATAGTTTTCAACATATTATCCGGTTTTGAAATTAAATTAACAACCGGTTTATTATTACCTTCCATAATGATTCACCTTTCTTACCTATTAGTATAAAGATAACGCATGCCGAATACAAATTGCAAATTTTTGACAGAATTGTAACTTATAAAAATAAACGCCGTACCCTAAAGTACAGCGTTTATTAAAACTTATTACAAAACTGCAATTAATTTTTCTTACCGTATCTTTTGTTGAATCTTTCAACTCTACCTTCAGAGTCAAGAATTTTTTGTTGACCGGTGTAGAACGGGTGGCAGTTATTACAAATTTCAACTGTCAAACCTTCAACTACAGAACCTGTTTCAATTTCGTTACCACAAACGCATTTAATTGTAGTTTTCTTATAATCAGGATGAATTCCTTTTTTCATTTTTACCTCTTTCTTTCAAGATTCCAAACTTGAATAATTGATTATTTACATTCGACTAATAAAATTCTATAACACTGAATAATTAAAATCAAGTCTTTATTACAATAATTAACCCTACCATTTTTTAAAAATAAAAAATACAGCAAGAATAATAAAACAAAAACCGACCAAATAATTCCACTTAAACTGTTCTTTTAAATAAAAAACAGAAAAGAAGCTAAAAACAACTAAAGTGATAACTTCTTGTATTGTTTTTAATTGAGCAGCATTATACATACCGTATCCAATTCTGTTAGCTGGAACCTGAAAACAATATTCAAAAAGAGCAATTCCCCAGCTGACAAGAACAACCAGCCACAATGCGCTGCTTTTGAACTTCAAATGTCCATACCATGCGAATGTCATAAAAATATTTGAAATTAATAATAAAACTATAGGAGTTATTGCCTTTATCATATCTTTAAATCCTTTGCTATAATTGCTTTTGACAAAAAAAATTATATACCAAACAAAAATGCTTGACAGCAATTTTTTTTTTGCTTATAATGAATTACACAAGCACACGCCGGTATAGCTCAATTGGCAGAGCAACGGTTTTGTAAACCGTAGGTTGTAGGTTCGAGTCCCATTACCGGCTTTTTTACTGAAAATTTGAGCCGATGCAAGTCTTTCAAAAGAAAGTAAAGCAGCCTTTAAAAGTAAAGAAAGCTAAAACCCAAAAGGTACTTGCCAATGACTCTCAGTAAAATAAAACTCAAGCCCTTGTGGCTCAGAGGTAGAGCACTCCCTTGGTAAGGGAGAGGTCACGAGTTCAAGTCTCGTCAAGGGCAAATTTTAAGCCTGAGGTGAGCAAAGCAATGAAAATTAAATACGGGTAGGTGGCCGAGTGGCTAAAGGCGACAGACTGTAAATCTGTTCTCGCGAGAGTACGGTGGTTCGAATCCACCCCTGCCCACCATTTTAAAGGAACTTTTAGCCAAGTTCCTTTTTTAATGCAAAATTTAAATACTTGATTTTCTAAATTTTAATTTGTGCCCTAATTTGATTTAAGGTATCTTTTAAAAAAGCTTTTAATATTTCTATCTTTTCCTGAAAATTATATGATTCACCCGTATCACAAGTAAACTTTTCGTGTATCAAATCTAAATGGTCATCTTGAATTCTGTCATAATATTTTGCACCCTCTTTATACGCATGTAACTCTTCTGTTAAACGATATCTACATGATTGTAAAAAATCTACTTTTTCATTATCAGAAAGTCTTTTTAAAAAGTCAGGTAAAATTTTATGCTTCAATGCATTTAAATCGACATTTTTATTATACAAATACTCATTATAAAAAGGATCAGATTTTTTAGACAAATCCTTCTCAAATTTAACTATCATCCGACGAGCATGCTTTGGATTTACTATTGAAAAGAAGAAGTGAAAAGCTTCATGCATAAAAATATTTGTATCATTTAATGAAAGACTTTTATCATACCTGTTTAATGGCAAATAAATATTAAATCTATCTGCTTCACCTTGATTTTTTGGGTTTACGCCTAAAAATGTATTCCCGACAAAAGGTTCATCTGTTGAATCAAATATCTTCAAAATAATTTTGTTGCCTGTTA
Source organism: uncultured bacterium (assembly GCA_958366705.1). GTDB lineage: Bacteria > Cyanobacteriota > Vampirovibrionia > Gastranaerophilales > Gastranaerophilaceae > Zag111. The sequence goes on along the minus strand of CATXCB010000002.1, from coordinate 195,851 downwards.
TATTTTTAAGATGTCTTTCAAAAATATCAGGCATCACCTCTTTTGTGTTAAATTCCCTGGTTATATTCGAATAAAATTTCTCATTTAAAGATTTTGCGAGATTAATTCTCTGCTCATAAGAACCTTTAACAGTATTGAGCGGAAACTTTGCGGTAGACATTAGTTTAATCATATTCTAATTAATGCAAAACAGAATAAAGTTTGCTAGTAAACTTTATTAACAAACCTGCAAAAGTTCACCTCCAGCTAAAAAAACAACAATATTAAAACACAAAATTCTACTTTTAGCTTACAAACTCCCCGCCGAACGAACTAAACCATACAAGTTAAACGTCGATTGCAATACCTCTTAGCAAATATTTTTACACTAACAATTCTGCTTCGATATAGCCACCCTTACCGTGCCTGTTTGTTATTAAAATTTTTGAACCTTTATCGAGAACAAGTTCGTTTTCTAACATTTGGGGCTGAACAATACGACCGGCAGAAATATTATCCATATCAAGATATTTAGTACCTTCTTTAACTCTCAATTTTAATTTATGATTAAAGTTTTTAAAGTTTAAGAATTGATATGTACTACGTTTCTTCGTTGCTACGGATAAAAATGATGGTTCGGTATAAATCATTCCATCTTGCGGCATTGATAAAATTTCTTTCAACGCTTTAGAATCAAGAGCCCGATAAACAATACTATCTTCTTTCATTGTACTTGTTTTTGCATTGCCTTTGAATAAATCAGAGATAATTTTAACATTTTTAGCTACTTCTGCTTCATTTTTTACAGGTTCATTATAACGCAGATATTTATGTATATTCTTAGAATCTCTTTTATAATACTGTATGGCTGCAGTTTCATCCGGCGAGTATTTATTTATTAGTTGACCCAATTTATCATATATAGAAACTTCATTTGTTTTACAATCGTATAACCTAAGAGTTGCAAAGTTCTTAGATTTATCATAATTTACTGCAGCGTAGTGAGAATAATTTTCGCCAAAAGCGATTCCGGAATAATTCTTCCCTTCAAAAACAGAATAATGACGAGGTTTCATTCTGAAAAATTGTCTTGCCGAATAGAAACTTCCGACATCTTCAAAGGGTCTTGCAATAGTAATATCTTTCGCAATAGCAGCTTTAATTACACCTTTAGCCTTAGATGAATTTAATCTGCATGCTTTATATGAACTTATTAATTTATTAAATATCTTTAATCCCATATATAAATAAATTTCCCTATTACTAATATAAAGGATTTTCACTTTCAAAAATTGACTTTTTCTTAGAAGTATTGAAATAAAATTTATAAGAATCGAAATCGCAAACTACATTTTAACATTTTTCATAATTACAAATTAGGTCTGCGGTATTAAATCTGTAACAAAACTACAATCAATATCTCGACATTCAGAATTTAAAGCTCCGATAACAACATCTTTATTTTTACCATGATAATCGCTTCCTCCGGAGATAAATAAATTATATTTTTTTGCACATCCAACTAGAAAATCAATTTCATCAAGCGAATATCTGGAATAATAACATTCCAGACCTTTAATTCCATTTGCAAGCATTACCTCTAATTTAGGAAAAAACTCATCAGCAGTTAAATGAAATTCCCCCTCTCCACCTAATGGATGTGCCCAAACAGGAACTCCACCAGATTGTTTTATAACATCTATTGCTTCATGCCCGTCGAATCTGGAATTTCCGGTTTTACAAGCATCGAGATACTTTTTCATGGCATCAATATTATTATCAGCAAGACCTCTATTTACTAAAAGATTTGCAATATGAATTTTTACAACACTGTTTCTTGAATACAGCCAATCCAATTCATCTTTTGTTAATTGTATATTCCAAACATTTTTCAAATGCTCTATTCTTTTTTCCAATTTATTACGGCGTAATTCTTTACCTTTCAAAATAAGCTGTTTCAAACTTTTATTATTTACATCGCAATTATAACCCAGAATATGACATTTGACAGAATCAGCAAGACAGGTCAATTCTATCCCCGGTACAAAACGAATATTTGAAGGAATATATTTAACTATTTCCAGACATCCCTCATTTGTGTCGTGATCTGTAAGCGCAAAGATATCAATCCCTGCTTTTAGAACATTATCAACTAAGTCTTTTACGGTATCACTACCATCTGAATATGTACTATGTAAATGTAAATCAGCTTTTAATACCATAATTATATTTTATTACAAATAAAATTTTACAGGTTATTTAGCAAAACTCAATGAATCAGGATTGAACTCAGGAATTTTTAATTCTATATTATCAGATTTGTAATGAGAGATTGTATCTTTTAAATCATTTATAAATTCTTCTCTGTACAAAAAACCTAAATGGGAACCATTATCCAGCAGTACAACCTTATTACCTGAATACTCTTTTAAGCGTTTCAACTGAGTTGTATTAGTCAAATAATCATTCAATGAATGATATATTTTGTAACTGTTATTATGTTGTAAAAAATCAGAGATTGAATACAGACTAACTTCGAAAGATAAATCCTCTACATTCGAATCAGCAGCTGACAACAAATATTTTTCTGCATAATCCTGATAATTCATATTATTAATAATATTATAGATATCACTTTTTACTGCTCTGGAAGCTTTTTCTATAGTAAAAATCAAATCAGAAAGTTTTTGATGCATAATAAAACCGGTAATTAACTTTGCTTCATCCTCAGAAAAAGGTAAAAAATTAATATCTAAATTTTGTTCTTTAACACTGTCTCTTGATTCATATAATTTCAAAACTTTAGCAGCAGTCATTGCAACTCTTTGTTTTAAATCCTCTGAAGATTTACCCCATTCCTCTGAATTTTTGTCAATCTGCTTCATTGCATAAATAAGCTCAACCGGAGGACAAATAGATATAATACTTAAATTGCCTAAAGTATTTTCAACTTCTTCTTGAGCTCCCACAAACAGCGCAGTCAAGGCCCCAAAAGAAGTCCCGATAACAACTTTTTGACCGAATTGACATTCATATTTCTTTTCTAAAGTTTCAAGAATTTTTGCGGTTATAAGCCTGAGAGATTCTGCATCCTTTGCGGGCAAACCCGGTTTGTAACCATCTGGCATGCTTTTTACAAATTCCCATTGAAAATGACTCCCCTGAATAACCACAGAATAACCTTTATCATAAAAAATTTTAGCAAGTAACACTGAATGGCTGGACATAATCCCCTCACCTATTGATGGATAAATAATTGCAACCGGAGAAGATTTATCTTTCTGCATAATATATCTATATTTATAATTATCTTTGCCCTCTACAACATTTACTGAAGAGGTTTTCATACGTTTACTAAAACTTCTGTTCCATACAGACAATTCATTCCAGATAGATTCATCAACCCCGGGCAAATCAAATAATGCTGTCCGCATAGAATCTATTACCGGTGACTGAGGATTATACCCCGGTAAAAGAATATCTGCGCCAAGTCTAAAGTTTTCGGTACTATAATTTTTATCACCCAATGCATCAATATTAGTCCCGCCTTTTAAAAAATCAGAAGCCAATAACTGAGATGAAACTTCCGTTTTTACTAAAGGCTTCTCAATTTGCGGCTCAGATGTTTCTTTTACTGCAACAACAGGTTTTTGCTCAAGCTTAGGCGATTCTTCTTCTACCTTAACCACCATATCTTCTCCTGTAATATTAATCCTATCGAGATTTGCGCATCTTATAAAGCTTTCTAACCCGTAAATCTTTTTTGCAATCTCATATGGATCCGCATATGTGGATTCAACCATTTTTATTAACGGCTGCATATAAGAAGTTTTATTTACAGTAAGTCCTGCTTTTACAATAGCTAAAACCGGAGTCGCAATATATGACCCCGGATTTAATGCAGTATCCAGAATTCTGCCAAGCACCCCTCTCAAACTAGTTGCAGCAATAACCGGTAAAACTAAAAACGGCCCTTGTTTTAAATTACATCCTGCTAATGCCTGTTCCATATTTTCTTTTGCGGGTTCTATGTGAAATAAACTTTTTGCGGGATCATAAAGTCCGCCAAGACCAATTATTGTATTTGTAAAAAATCTTATAGTTTCAGTTTTTGAGGTTTCAAAATCACGTTGCAAAAGACTGCTCACAAGCCTTATAGGATATTCAATATTATTTGTTGCAGCTTGAATTCTATCCATTCCGTACTCCGGCATAATTGATGACCAAATAATATGTATAGGGCGAATTGCATATTTATTTAATAATAAATTAAAATTAAACATCTTTCTGTTAAAATTTTCCCATTTATCTATTCCTACATACTCATACGAATAGTCAGGATATTTTGTTTCTTGAGCTAAAACAGAATAACTTTGACCAAAGAAGCATACTAAAATTGCAAAGACAATGAATATCTTTTTTATAAACATTTTTTCCTCTTTTTATTACTTGATAATACTAAATTATTTAGACAATTCATTGTATTAAGACCGCAAACAAAATTCATTCCTCTAATGGATAATAATAACGATAAAAAAATTTATACCGATTAACGGCTGCTTGAAGTTGTTACAGAAAGTAACAAGAGTAATATAAAACTATTAAAAATATTTTTAGATTATGATAGATTAACTTGTGTATTATTTTAAAGGAGGGTATATGAAAAAATTTTTACAAACAGTTTTATCTGTTGCAGTATTTTGCTTAGTTGCTGCTCCATCATTTGCATTTCCGGATGTAGACAACAATCACTGGGCGGCTCCTCAAATTAAACTTTTATCAGAAAAAGGAGTAATTGTAGGATATCCTGACGGTACATTTAAACCGGATGCAAATGTAACAAGAGCAGAATTTGCAGCAATGGCAATAAGAGCATTAGGACAAGAACATACTAAAGTTGCCCAGCCTGTTCATTTCACAGATATTGATGAAGCTTACTGGGCTTATGAAGACATTCAAAAAGCAGTATATTTTGATTTAATTTCAAACTCTAAAACAAATGAATTATTCAGACCTGAAGATTCAGTATCAAGAGCTGAATCCATTTCAGTTGCAGTTAACGCATTAACAACAGAACAAATCAGCCCTATGAAAGCTAAAGAAGTTCTATCAAAAAAATATGCAGACTCAAATTCAATTCCTGAATGGTTTTTAATTCCTGCAGGAAAAGCTGAAATTTTAGGCATGGTAGTAGTTGTACCAACTGATAAAAAAGCATCTCTTGAAGCTGATAGACCAGCAACAAGAGCAGAAGTAACAGCTATACTATACAACATGATGGAACAGGCTAAACTTAATCCTAATGCAAAACTTGCAGAAGCAATTAGAAAAAAAACAGGAGAAGGCTATGTTGTTGAAAACGCAACAGTTCAAGGCAGTGTAGGTACACTTCCAGCAGGTTCAGTTCTGCCTATAAAACTTAACACTTATGTAAGTTCTCAATCCAGTGAAGGTGGAACAATGTATACAGCAACAGTTCCACAAAATTACATCACTAAAGAAAAATTCATACTAGTTAGAGAAGGTGCAGCATTAAAAGGGCAAGTGCTTGATGTTAGACCTGGAAAATATTTTGTAAGAAATGGTGTATTAGTTTTAAAAAATGCTTTAATTACCACAGAAAACGACCAGACTACATCGTTTGAAGCAACTGCAGAAATTAAAAAAGATAGAAATTGGTGGATGAAATTTGTACGCTGGGCATTTAAAGGTGAAAAATTGGAAGTAAAAGCTGATGGATGTGCAAAAATGAAACTTCTAAAACCTTTACAAATTGACCTGTCAAACGGATGGATTTACGAATAAATTCATAAGGATAAAGAACCACTAAGAGAGGATATAGTTTATATCCTCTCTTTTTTTATTCAAGAGTTCAACAAGAAGCGGTAAACAGTACTCTAAAGACGTTTGAGAGTCTTACAACTTACCGGATTCTGAAGAAAATTTGGAATGATATTATGACTAAAAACATCATGATTGAAATGAAAATCCGTTTTTGCTATCATCATAAAGTAAGGGATACAGATAAAAAAGAGGAAAACAAATGTCAGGACATTCAAAGTGGGCAAATATTAAAAATAAAAAAGCCAAAACAGATTCACAAAAAGCCGTAGTATTTCAAAAATACTCTAGAGAACTTATTGTAGCAGCGAGACTAGGCGGTCCTGATCCTGCCGGTAACTTCCGTTTAAGAACAGCTATTGAAAAAGCAAAAGCTGCCGGACTACCAAATGATAATATCAAAAGAGCAATAGATAAAGGTTCAGGAGCTGGAGCTGCTGACAATTATGAAGAATTAACATACGAAGGTTACGCAGCTGGCGGAGTTGCAGTTGTATTAGAAGCAATGACTGATAACAGAAACCGCACAGCAGGAGATGTAAGAAGTATTTTCACAAAATTCAACGGGAACCTTGGTGAATCCAATTGCGTAAGCTGGATGTTTGATAAAAAAGGCAGCATTGAATTTGAAAATGATGTAGATTTTGATAAACTTTTCGAAGCCGCAATTAATCTTGATGCTGATGATGTTCAAGAAGATGAAGACAGCTATAAAGTTTTAACTTCTGTTGAAAACTTCCAAAAAGTTGTAGAAGGACTTGAAGCTGAAGGATTCAAAAGTAAATCTGCAGAATTGACAAGAATTCCGCAAAATACTATTGAAGTTACAGATGTAAAAACTGCAACTTCTGTTATGAGATTAATTGAAAGACTGGAAGAACTGGATGATGTTCAAAATGTCTATGCAAACTGCGAGATTCCTGATGAAATTGCAGAACAAGTTGAGGTTTAAATTTGCTTGATAAAATAGAAAAACTTTCTAAAGTTCTTAACGAAAGCTACAGTGAAAAATCACTGCTTACTTCGTTGAGAACTTTTTTTACCGAAAACTTCGGTATTGAAAATTTTTCTATAGATATAAATTCAACAAAAGATTTTAATGATGACACCCTGCCTGCTCCAAAATTCACGTATCCATTGTTTAAACATAAAAAATGCATTGGTTACCTTGAATTTGATAAAGAAAGCAATGAACTTAATAATTTTTTAAATCTGTCTGCGCAATTTATATCTTTAAAAATTCAGAATATCCTGCTCAGTGAAAAAATGCAAAAAAATATTGATTTTCACGAAACAATGAAAAACATTGCAAAAATCATAGAAACACAATATGAATTAAATTATGTTATCCCGATTATCGGTGAAATGCTGGATAAATTCTTTACTGATTATCTGATATATATTTTTCTTAGAGATGAAAACCTTGGAGTAAACGGACTTGCCTGGCCAATGGCATGTAATGATATAAAAATTTTAAAAATGCTTGAAACAATCAATGATAAAATATTATCAGATGACAAGAAAACCTATGCATTGCCTCTATTCAGTGAAACAAAAAATGTTGGAGTTCTTGTTGCCAAAAGTACAAATGAAGAAATTACAGATAAAGATATTGATTATTTAAATCAACTATCAACACAAATTGCTACAACAATCAACAGGGCAAATGTATATGCAGAAATTCTAAAACACGCAACACTGGATGCTCTGACAGGCTTTTACAACAGAAGACAACTGGAAGAACGTATAAAACAGGAAGTGTCAAATGCAAAACGTCAAAAAGCACCGCTTTGCGGAATCATGACAGATATTGATTTTTTCAAAAGCGTCAATGACACATACGGACACGCAGTAGGTGATCTTGTATTAAAAACAATTGCAAAAGTTATAAGATGCCAGTTAAGAGAATATGATATTGCAGGTCGCTATGGAGGCGAAGAATTTTCAATACTTCTTCCGTTCACAAAAATCAATGAAGCACAGATGGTTGCGGAAAGACTCAGAAAAACAATTGAAGATAAAGTTATAGATATTTCAAAAATAAATCCGGATAGTGAAGTCAAAACTATCAAAGTCACGTTAAGTCTGGGCGTTTATGAAATGAAAGAAAATGATAATGAATGCGATTTGTTAATAAAAGCTGACAAAGCACTCTATCAAGCAAAAAATACAGGTAGAAATAAGGTAGTAATAAATGATGACAATGAATAAATATGAAAAAATCTGTAAAGATTTAAATCAAACAAAAGAATTAGCACAAAAATTTGCAAAACTCATAGAGAACAATGGATGTTTTATAAATCTGTATGGGGAAATCGGAGCAGGAAAAACAGCTTTTGTCAAAGAAGTTGCAAAAGCCATAGGGATTCAAGAAAAAGTAACCAGTCCTACTTTTGTAATTTTAAACGAATATCATGGTGGAAAACTTCCGATGTATCACTTTGATTTATACAGATTAGAAAATGAAGGGGTAAAAACAATTCTTGACGAACTCAGAGAATACTCTGAAGGAAAACAAATTACATTTGTGGAATGGGCTGAATTTTCACAAAATGAAATCCCATTTAACCATATAAAAATAAATGTAACTTATGAAGATAATGATGAAAGAAAATACTCTTTTGAAGGATTTGGCCAAGATTGTATTGAAATAGTAAAAGGATTAGAATAGTGAAAATTTTAGTATTTGATACCTGCTTAGATAAAATGTATGTTACTATTGCAGAAGATAAAAAGATTTTAAGCTCAAAAATTGTTACAAATAAAGATAATAAATATCATTCCGCGTTTTTAATATCAACAATTAAAGACAGCCTGAAAGAACAAAATTTGACTCCGCAAGATTTGGATGCTATCGGAACAAACATTGGGCCAGGAAGTTTTACAGGGATTAGAGCATGTACAACAGTTGCTAGAATAATGGCTCAGCAGCTAAATATTCCTGCAGCAGGAATTTCATCGTTAGAAATTCTTGCAAAACTGAATAACACGCAATTACCAACAATAGTAGCACTAGATGCAAGAAAAAATTGTGCATATTTACATATTGACAATAAAATACAGGGTGCAGTACAATTAGAAAAAATTGAAGAACTTCTGCAGAACAATAATTATCATTTAATAACAGATGACAAACTTCAAGAAAAATTAGGAGGAATTTCATATCAACAGGGGAATTATCAGTTAGGAGAAATCTTAGCAGATTTAGTTTATGAAAAACTACAAAAAGAAGCTTGTAAATGGCAAGAATTAAAGCCATTATACATACAACCACCTCCTATGTGTTAATAAAACTTAATAACGCTAACAAAAAAAAATTTTAGGAGTTTTGAAAAAATATGCTTATTAATGAAATAAATCTATACGGAAACTCAAAACAGTATTATCCTATACGACAAGGAAATAACAATTTCTTACCGGACAGGCAGGAAACCCTTGTCAACAGTAAACCACAACTGTCTCAAGATACGTTTATGAAGAGTGAGCCACACAAAAACATTAGTTTTTTGGGTGGTTTTGCTTATATAAGCAAAACAATTCAAGCAGAATTTCCAAAAAGTTTCTTCAAAAAACTGGCTGATGCACATTTACCATGCGCATATACTGGAGTAGAAATGGTTTCCAGAGCTGACTATGATGAACTTATAAAAATGGAAGTTTTGAAGAAAAAAAGTCCTGTCGCTATTAAATTTCTAAAAAAATTCAAAGACAGCATGTTTGAAACAGAAAAAACAATATTTTCAATACTTGAAACCGAGTCAAAAAAACACCCTGATTTAAAACTGCAAGAACTGCTGCAATTAAAATACCCTGCGGCTGAAAAAACTCTGATAAAGCAACAAAGCGACATTCTTAATAAAATAAATCTGACAATAAGGTCTTTACCAAAATCCGAATATGAAAAAGTAAGAACTCTTATTCAACAATCTTTCAATAAAATCTTCGCTCAAGATCCTTTGCCGGAAGATAGATTTAAGCGTAAAGATTTTATATACAGCTTAAAAACTATTGATATTTCAGATAAAAATATAAAAAGAAAAATAATTGCAACTGCTGAAAAAATTCCAAATTCTGAAGATTCAATTAATGCCTTCATCGTAAAATACTCACAGCCATATAAAATCAAATACGAAAATGGGGAACCTGTGAAATTGCCTAGAGATTCTGAAGAACTTGGCTTAAGGCTATTACAACCATCACTTGCGACAGATGAACATATCTATCCGCAAACTCTATACAGAAAAGAAGATTTAGCCAGACAAAAAGGTGACAAAACAGCAAAAAATCTTAGCAGTTCACGCGTTACAATTCTCACTACTGAAAGAATTAATGGACTTAAAAGTGATATGCTGCTTGACGATTTGATAAAAAAATCTCCTTACGATATTAAAGAAAACATTCAAAATCATATAAATCGTCTCATTCACCTATCTAAAGTTTGGATGAAAAAAGGACAAATTGAAGATGCATTCAAATTGACAGAGTATGTAGAAGTTTTAAAAGAAGAATTTCAAAGAAGATCAAAAAGTATTAGTATTGATACCAAAGAACTTGATGAAATATTACCGGGCATTCATAATGCCTACTCTTCGCACATGCAAAAAATGACAGCGAAAAAGCATAAGCACATAAGCCACTCTCAAAATGCAAACAATACTCATAAAGAAGCATATACTAGAGCTGATGGAAAAACTATGCATAATAGAAAAATTCAAAAACACTCCTCCAGATTTTCAAAATAAATTTCAAATCAGAGCTTGCAAAAAATGAAAAATAGTGTACAATAGAGTGATAATCACAAAGGTTAAGAATATTAACCTAAAGTACAAAATCAGGAGAAAAACAATGTACGAAGACGAAAAATTAGTATGTGAAGACTGTGGTAAAGAATTCACATTCACAGCTGGAGAACAAGAATTCTATGCAGAAAAAGGGCTTGTAAACAAACCAAAAAGATGCCCTGAATGCAGACACGCTCGCAGAAAAAACAACCGAAAAGGCAGAAGAATGTATGATGCTGTGTGCTCAAAATGCGGTGCTCAAACTCAAGTTCCATTCAAACCGGTTCCGGGAAGAGAAGTATTCTGTAAAGAATGTTTCCAAAAAACAGCAGCAGCTACTGAAGAATAATTTATGTAATTAAATATATAAAATATAATTTGGTTAACAGGATGAGTTTTTTACTCATCCTGTTTTGCTTGCTATCATATAGTTATACAATTATTTAAATACTCAATTGTACTGATTTTTTCATCATATAGATACTTTATAAAATTCAAATATGAGTTTTCTCTTGATGAAATAACTAAATTTATTTCAAAACCTTCAGTACAAAATGGTTCATAGTCATAAACAACATAACTGTTATATTTACTTTTCCATTCTTTACGTTCAATTTTACTATTATTTTCTTCAATAATATCTTCTAGCCAAGGTAAAATATTTTGGTCTACATTTTTCATTTCCAAACGATTATATCGGCTACAATCATTACAACTATTTCCAAGAAACATATCAATTTACTCCACTACAAATCTGTATATATGAATTTTACAAATATTTAAGTATAAAATAATCGCCACAATGTACAAAAAATTATTATCTGAATTACCAATCTTTATAAATATATACTTTATATATCTTAATAATATATAAAATTTTGGCAATTAATCTATTTTAACAAACTTTATTAATATAAGGTATAAACCATAAGGAGAGATATGGGTTACGCAGAAAACATGAGAATATTAAGCGGCATAAATTGCGGGCTTGCATCGCTCGTAAATTATGGCGAAATGAGAAACAACGGCGTAAATCCTGGTTATGCCGCAATGAGTCTGTTTGGAAATATTGGAAATGGTCTGGCAAGGAATGAAGTTGCATATGAAATGCAAAAATGGGGCAACCCCATAGGAAACACAATAAACATGTATGCAGGATACGGGAATCCTGTATCTAACGCAATAGGTACAATGGGACTTATGAGTGCCTGCTCACCATGGATGTTTTTTAATTCACCATGCATGTTTTACAGCCCAATGCCTATGTATGGAGGGTTCTGCGGCGGATTAGGCTATGGAAACTTCAGCTACAGCAGAAGTACAACAGTTACCCGCGGATTTTACTGCTAATAACGATTAATTTTTTGAGGATAATAGAGTAGAAATTACTGCAACATATGTCCAGAACATAAATTGTAACTGCGGTCTGAAATAAATTGTATCAACTAACCCGTGGAACATTACAGCCCATACTGCAATAATTGCAGAAGACACATAAATAACAACTTCTTTATTTTGTGATGAGAAAATATATTTTACTGCATCTTTTGAGAGTGTAAATAAAAAGCCAAGAAACGCAATAAGAGCAAAGATTCCACTTTCTACAGCTGTTTCAAGATAGATATTGTATGCACTCAAGGCATCAAAACCGGTCTTCATATACAGTCCATATATTTCTCTAAAATTCTTATTACCAACACCGATACCCAGCAACCAGTTATCCTTGAACATTTCCAGAGATGAATGATATACATTGAACCGGAAAGAATTTGATGAATCATTTCGCATTGCAAAAATAGACATAAATCTATGTCTTAATGCCCCGACAAAAGTCATTGCCATAACAAACAGAGTAAAAGCTCCGCCAATTATTGATAAATAGATTTTTTTATATGTATTCCAGAAAAATTTCGCGGATAATAAAAAAGCACATCCAAATATCAACATCATAGAAAGATACGCTCCGCGGCAGCCGGTTTGTAATATAGCATATACAGTAATCAATGAAAATACTGCAGATAAAATTGTCGGTTTAACCTGTTTTTTATTAAGAAAATAAAAAACAGAACCTAAAACCGCAGGCAGACCTGCAACCAGATATCCGCCATACAAATTCGGATTTAAAGGTTTTAACGTTCCGTAGACTCTTGATAAAACATCCTCTGGATTCAAATTTGATTTATCCTGCCATGTTGAAATCTCATCAAGGTGAAGAAAGCTTTGCAAAAAGCCAACAATACTTTCGCCTGCTACACATAAAACAAGTGTGCCAAGAACGATTGGGAGTTTTGATTTATTATTTTTCAAATATTGAACAACAGAAAAATAAAAACCAATATAAACAAAAGTTTTAAAAAAACCTTTCAAACTCAAAGAAAAAAGAGTTGAACCAAAAAGGCTGACAACCACAAGCATAAAATAAGCAACAAGCCAAATTTCAAAATGCTTAAATTCTAAATTCTCTGCGGGTTTTGTTATCATTTTTACAAACGTTAGAAACATTGCAATCAATGCAAAAAATCCGATAGAATCAGAGTTCATAAAAGTTGAAGACACAAATGTCAACAAAATAAACGGCAAAATAAACTTGTCGATATTTTGTAAAAATAAACTATTTTCATAAAAATAACTTAATTTTGTTTGCGAAAATTTAAAAATTTTATTGAACATCATCTGTAGTATTCATATCTTTTGTCATAGCTTCATTGTCAACTGCATCAATAACTTTTATATCTGATACAGAACCTGTAAATTTATAATTTGAACCTTCCAATGTTATAGGCAAGCCCATTTTAATTTTGTTGCCGCCAACTACAGCACCATCTTTTGTAATTTTAGCAGTATCAGTTAAAGTAACTACAACATCATACAAATCAGGTTGAGAAACATCTTCAACAACAATAACTACTTTTTTAGAATTTAGAGTTGGAAGAACAATTTTTCTTCTATCTGCCTTTACATCCACAATATCCAAATCTGAGTAAGGAACATTCCTTATGCTAATAAAAGTTTTATCACCTTTCACTATTGGGATATTGTCTCCGGAAAAAGTAACTCCACGCATATAAACTTTGAATAACACTTTTGATGTTGCTTCAATCTGCTTATCTGCAGTCTGTCTGAATCCTTTATATGTATAAAAACCAACACATAAAGCCACTATAACAAAAGCAACTATAATAAAATCAACGACCTTGATTTTCTTAATTAGTTCTTTTAATTTTTCCATAAGAAATTCTCCTTAAACTATATTTTTAAATCTTGAACAGCAGCAACAAGTTCATCAACAGTTGTAGTTGCACAACCAAACTGTCTTACAACAATACTTGCAGCCACATTCCCGATAATTGCGGAATAAACAGGATCAATACCTGCTGCCAGAGCCAATGAAAATACAGCGGTAACAGTGTCACCTGCACCTGTAACATCAAAAACTTCTGACTTGTTAAATACTGGAATTTTTGTATAAACGCCATCCGGTTCAGTTACAAACATACCGTCAGCACCGCATGTAATTAATACAGATTTAGCATTTGTTTCATTCAACAATTTTGAACCTGCATGTTTTAAATCTTCTTCTCCTGAAATTTCAAAACCTACGGATTTTTCAGTATCCGGAAGATTTGGAGTCATTGAAGTTACATTTTTATATTTTGCTAAATCTTTTTGCGCATCAACAACCACAACTTTGCCTAATTTATTTGCATATTCACTTGTAAACTCAATAATTTTGTCAGTTAAAGTACCTATATGATAATTTGATAAAATAACAGCATCATATTCCGGTAAAACTTTTTCAATATTTTTAATAATTTTCTCTTCTGTTTCTGATGAAATTTCACCCTTAGATTGCCTGTCAACACGAACAATCTGCTGGGTAATAGAAGTTGTAATAGAACCTGAAATTCTTGTTTTTACAATGGTTTTTCTGGTCTTATCCTTTACAATTTTAGAACAATCAATATTAGCTTCATTAAAAGTATCAAACAAAAGTTCAGAATAATAATCATCTCCAGATACACCAATAACACCTACTTTACCGTTATTTAAAGTTGCAACGTTATGAGCAGCATTTGATGCCCCGCCAAGAATCAATTTTGTTTTAGTATGCTGTAGAATTAAAACAGGAGCTTCGCGAGAAATTCTTTCCGCATCTCCGTATATCATCTCATCTAAGGCTAAATCGCCAACAACAAGAACCTTTGGTTCTGATATTTTCTTAATACAAGATAATAACTTTTCTTTATCTAAAATCATAATACCAACTCTTTTTCAATACCTATAAGTAGATTTTAGCACAAACAAAATTTTCAGCAAAATCACTGCCCTACAATCAAACATAATAAGGCTTTTAGATTTCAGATTTTAAACCAATTATAAAATTTATTTAAGCGTTTTCAAAACAACTTTAATATAATTTGGATCATTAATAACCTTATAAGTTCTATCATAAGGTTCTCTGGCATAATTTGACCCCGGAGCTCCCAAAGGTTTAAAAGAATTATTAACATATTCAAATGTAAATAAATCTATTCCCATCTCGTTAGGTTTAGTTTTATACCCATTAATATCAACTGTAATCCAGAGTAATGAATCTGATGAATTAGAAGCATACATATTTTCAAACATATAAACAACCCCATCAATACCTATAAGACACCCATCGTCAATCAAAGCAGGAGACATTCTCGAATTAATATAAGTATCCCAAACAGAAAAACATCTGTTCTTGTAGCCTGAACCACAATTTGTAGCTCCCGTCAAATATTTTATAAATACGTTGGAATACGGAGTGTTAGAATTAGACATATACATTTCAGCATCCAAATCATCTGACTTCATCATCATATCAATCTGTTTAATAACAGAATAAGACTTTAAAAGTTTTGTATGAATAGCCTTAATTTTGTAAGAGGTAATAAGGTTTGGGATAGTCATTGCTGCAACCACACCTATTATGCCAAGAGTTATTAGAACTTCTGCAAGGGTAAATGCGGCTTTGTTATGCGTCATTCCGAATTTATTTCGGAATTTCTCGGTTTGGAGTTTTGATTCCGATCCTGAAACAAGTTCAGGATGACATTCTGTTTGTTTAGGATGACTTTCTACTGATGCAAAATGAAAAGTTGTATGTTCGGGATGGGGTAGTAAAGGTTTTAAATAACCGGAGGTACCGGTAGGATTAAAATTTAAAATAAATAATTTTAAAGATCTTAGAATACTGTTGGAGTGGAGCTTTAAAAGGTTACCCCCCCCCCGATTTTCTTGTTATTGCTGAATCTTAGCATGCACTTCTCCTTTCAATAATTATATTCAATATAGCAAAATATAAAAATTACAACAAGCCTAATATTTGTTAAGTTTTGTAAATTTACTATTGCAAATTTAGCAATTTTTTAAATTCAGAATCCTTTATATAAATATATAAAGCTCTCTCTTCTTATTTAAACGGATAGGCCTTGATTATAACAACAAGGTCTTTTTTTTGTTTTAATATATATCCTAGTCCCCACAATCTACCTTCATTAAACCAGTGAAATAACAAGTAGTTCCCCCATCACAACCTGATTTTGGCAAATTTGTATAAGATTTACCCTTATATATTACTGTTGGATTTGTAAATTTACAACTCACATTACCAGGGACATCCGGCCCCCAACGCCCAGCTGTACATTCTCCCTCCCAACAGTCCTTTGGATATCTGGAATTAAAAGTTCCATGATCAACCAACTTTGTTCCATCCTTAAAAAAGGCACATATATAATCAACACTCACTGCAGTATCTTTTCCAGTATCATATAAACAAACGGATTTATAATTCTGAGGTTGAGTATAACAAGAAAGACGATAGTGGGTTTGACAGATATAACTTCTACACTTCGGATTATTATGAAATATAGTATCATAAGTACAACAAACATCATCAGGTGAATTTATAGTTTTAGTATTGCAACATTCAATAGACGAGGCATCCACCAGACACGGATCACTGGGCTTTTGCTCATCATCTTGAGGTATAGTTTCTTCAGGTTTTATAGGATCTTCATCCAGAAATATAACATCCTCAGTTTCTTTACTAAAACCTATACGAGTTTTCATTGGAAGCGAAAACAGTCTTAAATCTCTGCCAAAAATATTTGGTCCTTTTTTACCATTCAAATCAATTATACCATTTATACCCACGGCACCTATTTGCGGAAGCATACAAATACTAACTCCATTTTTTAAACTCGCACAGCTCCCTGCATACTTAGGAATATATTCTTTTTTGACAGCTTTATTATATTCATAATATTTATCTGCAAAACATTCCCCATTATTATCTCCACAATATTTTGCAATCCTCAAATACTTCTTTATAAACGCTCCTGAAGAGTTAGCATAAGATGATTCAGCAGAATCAAGATAAAGCATTGTGTCAAAAAAGCTCTTTTTATTTTCTGTAACAGAAATACTATCTACTGCCGTCTGTATTGCATTTACTTCTCTTTCATAAGCGAAATCCGAAACTTTATTATCCACGGCCGTCTTAACAGCAGGAAGTACAATTGCCGCAATAATGCCAACAATAACAACAGCTAATAAAACTTCAGTTAAAGTAAAAGCTCCATTATAAAAAATCTTCATTTTGACCACCTATATTAAACAGTATTACAATATTATTATACGATTATATAATAATATTATATACATATATAATATTAATCAAGCTTTAAGAGCAAATGATACACTATCCGTATGATAAAAAACAAACTATCAATAATGATGGGAGTTCGGAGGATGAACATGGCAGAACTTGCAAGGTTATCAGGTTTAAGCCATGTTGCAGTTTTTAGAATTTACCACAACAAAACAAAAACAATAGAACTAGAAACCATTAATAAATTATGTTATGCACTAAATTGTAAAATTCAGGATATTTTTGAATATATTCCTGATTAATAACTTTGTTCTTATTAGAGAAATCTTTTTTAGCTAAACATATTATTCTGAATTGTAAATTAAAATTTTAATATAATTAAGAACTAACCGCGAAATATTACACTAGAGAATTCCATTTCCACAGAATCACCAAAATAATCTAATGTAAAGAGGTGGATATGAGAAAACAATTAATTTTAATAGTCACAGTAATTTTATTAGGGTGCAATTATACAAATGCTCAACCAAATTATGCCCCCGATGAACAGATAAATATAAGTGTTTATGAAAAAATAAGTCCCGCAATTGTTGCAATAGATGCTCAAGTTCCAGATGGAGTTTCAGCCGGAACAGGATGTGTAGTAACAAAAGACGGATTGATTTTAACAGGTTCGCATGTCGTTGAAAAATCAACATCAATTGATGTAACCACACACAACGGACAAACATATAAAGCAAAATTTATCGCTCAAATGGGTAAAAATAAAGATTTGGCACTAATAAAAATTGAACCTAGAAAACCTTTACAAACTGTATCATTCGGAGACTCTGAAGAAGTTAAAGTAGGACAAAAAGTCCTGACTATCGGTAATCCTTTTGGATTCTCAAACACTCTAACACAAGGTATAATATCAAGAATTGACTACGTAAAAAACAGATTCCAAACAGATGCTGCAATAAATCCCGGATGTTCCGGTGGCCCGTTATTAAATTCTACAGGGGAAGTCATCGGCATAAGCCAGTCAATTTACAACCCCGACCACAACATATCAAATATAGGAATAGGTTTTGCAATTCCATCAAATGAAGCAATAAAATTTATTGCAACAGTAGACAAAAGCAAATTTGGGCATACTAAAAAATAACAATACATTTTCCTGGCGTATAAAAATTTTTTATGATATATTGAAATAAAAAAAGGCTAGGAAATTTTGATTAAATTTTTAGGTTTGTGCGTTCAAAACTTAATAGAATGTTTAAAATATACATTTGGCGGAAATGTAAGATTCAGAACAATCATCTCGCAATCTGCCGCAATAAGTTACGACTCACTACCTATCTCTCTTATTATAGCCTTTATATCTGCAGCAGTTATTGCTATTCAGGTTTCAAAAGAGTTTTTGCTAACAGGAGCAGAATCATATATAGGAGGAACAATTGCAGTTGTTATGATTAGAGAAATTGCTCCAGGGTTCGTAGCTTTAGCAATTGGAGCCAGAGCCGGTACCGCAATATCCGCAGAAATCGCCAACATGCAAGTTACCTCTCAGGTTGATGCGATAAAAACACTAAAAATAAATCCTGTAGGGTATTACTTCACCCCAAGAATTATAGCTTCCGCCATAACAGTTCCCATGGTTGTATTAATCGCAGAGTTTGTTGGCATTTTAGGCGGAATGTTTGTATCACTTGAAACAATAAATCTTAATCCGGCAAGATATATGACATCTGTTTGGGCGTGGATGGCAACAAAAGATATTTATATAAGCCTGCTAAAAGCTTGTATCTTCGGAGCTTTAATTGCACTGGTTTGTGCAACAAAAGGATATGAAACCCGCGGAGGAGCAAAAGAAGTCGGAACATCAACAACCCAAGCTGCAATCTTATCAACAATATACATGCTAGTAGCAGATTTCCTCATAAATCTGGTATTTTACATTGCATAAGATTATTTTTCTTTTTTAGTTAAATTCCCGTTACCCCACGGGTAGTCTTTACTCATTGTCCAACCATCTTTTTGTAGCAGAGCTGCACAATAAGAACCATTATAATATTGCCAATATGGCGATCTTACGCACGCTCTCCCATCACCTTTAGGATTTATAAGAGCCTCTCTAGAGAAAGTAGAACCGGCAGGAACAACTGTTGAGGTTTTATCATCTATCCAGAAAGAAAAACCATCTATTCCCATAATATTAGGTGGAGCAAAACCATTTATATCTACAGTAATCATTTTATGCCTATCATTAGAATTTGTATATACAAAAATCATACCATTTTGAAGTTTGTATAGAGGAACTGATTTCCAATTCCATGACCAATCAAGATAACCATTTGTCTCAGGATTTCCTTGAGACGAAAGTGTACGCATTCTATAATAATCATGGTCTAGCCACTCTTGCCTTAAAATTTTTTGGACACCTGTCATGTATGGGGTTAAATATCTTTCGGCCACAGTCAATCCATCACTAACATCCCAACCTGCAGGTTCATCATTTTCTTGAATTGAAAGTTTTACAGCTTGTGAAAAAATTGAATATGCAGCTTTAACTTTACTAACAGTTTCTCGTTTTTTAAAATTTGTCAAAAGTGGTGGGATTGTCATAGCTGATACAATACCGATAACACCAAGGGTTATGAGAACTTCTGCAAGGGTGAAAGCTTTTATTCTTTTTTCCATAATACATCTCCTTTTAATTACAAATATAAATATACTATATTGTATTCATATTCTAAATACATTATATATTCTATTTTTAAATATATATTTACTTAAAAATCTTAAATATAATATTTGAAAAGAGGTTATTGCAAGTTGGTAAAATTCAAGCCCGAAAAAAATGAAAAAACTGTTATAAGTATAAGAATAGATACAACTACTTTAAAAAACATTGATGATTTAGCCAAAACAACAGGCATAAGCAGAAATGAATGTATTACTCAATGTATTGATTTTGCGCTTAAAAATATTGATCAGGATAATTAAAAACCACTCACTTGTTACAAAATTTTATTCAAACTAGAACACAGACCTGTTTGTTATATAATAGATACAGTTATTAGAAAGGACTGTTTTATGAAACAAACTATTGTATCAGGTATGAGACCTACCGGAAAGCTGCATTTAGGACATTATCTCGGAGTAATCCAAAACTGGGTAGAACTTCAAGATAAATATGACTGTTATTTTTTCGCTGCAGACTGGCATGCCCTGACTACAAAATATGATAAAACAGATGAACTGAGACAGAACACTCTGGATGTTGTCATGGATTGGCTTGCATGCGGAATTGATCCCAACAAATCAACAATCTATGTACAATCTCTTGTTCCTGAAATTGCTGAACTAAATATTTACCTTGGAATGATTACTCCGCAAAACTGGGTTGAAAGAGATCCGACCTTAAAAGATATGGCAAAGATTTTAAAAACTAAAGATGGTCAAAATTCTCAAATAAACTTCGGTCTAATGGGATACCCAGTGCTAATGAGTTCAGATATTATGATGTTTAATGCAGATTGTGTTCCCGTCGGAATCGATCAAGTTGCGCATATTGAAATCACCAGAGATATCGCAAGACGCTTTAACAACTTATACGGAGAATTCTTCCACGAAGCAAAACCGCTACTAAATAACTGCTCACTTATTTGCGGACTTGACGGAAATAAAATGGGTAAATCATTCAACAATGATATTAAAATTTCAGATGACGCCGAAACAACATCAAAAAAAGTTATGACTGCAATCACTGACCGCTCCAGACTAAGAAAAGATGATTTAGGACACCCTGAAGAATGTGAAGTTGCATTTAAATACTGGAAAATATTCGGTTCAGAAGAAGAAATTTCAACTATCAGATGTGAGTGTGAAAAAGGCTTAAGAGGATGTGCTCAATGCAAACGTCAGCTTGGCGACAAAATCAACGCTAAACTTGCAGCTATCAGAGAAAAAAGGAAATATTACGAAGAACACCCTCAGGAAGTTGAACAAATTATAAAAGATGGTTCTGCAAAAGCTAGAATTAAAGCAGCTAAAATTTTACAACAAGTCCGAGAACTTGTAAAAATGTACTAATTTGGCATATTAAAAAATATATTGTATAATATTAAAATTGAAAGAGGTATATATGAATACAGTAACAGTAGTAGGCAGAGTTGGAAGAGATGCTTCTGAAAACTTCAATTCTTACGACTCAGGCAAAACCAAAGCAACCTTTTCTGTTGCCGTAAACAGATGGGATTCTAAAACTAAGTCAGAAGTAACCGACTGGTTTAACATTGAAGTCTGGGGTAATCAAGCAGAATTTGCCGCTGAGTATGTAAAAAAAGGAAGATTAGTTGCAGTTGATGGTAGAATTGCCAACAGACGCTGGGTTGATAAAGTTACCAATAACGAAAGAGAATCTTTTTACGTTGTTGCAAATACAATAAGACTTTTAGGTTCTAGAAAAGACGCGGAAACAGAAGCGGTATTATGATAGGAAACTCTGATATTGTCGGAATTATTGCAGACGATTTGACAGGTGCAAATGACACTGCACTACAATTCAAATTGAATGGTGCCGACACAAATATATTGTTAAATAAAAACATTGAGTCCAGACAAACAAGTGATTCTCAAGCCTGGGCAATCTCTACAGAATCCAGAAATGTTTCGCCGCAAGAAGCATTTGAGAAAGTAAAAGAAGCAACTCAACTGCTTGTAGACGAAATAAACCCTGACTTTTTCTACAAAAAAATAGATTCTACAGTCAGAGGAAACATTGCAGTGGAAGTGCTTTCTATGCTTGAAATTCTAAAATGGGACGCAGCAATCATCATGCCGGCGTTTCCTCAGGAAGGAAGAATAACCGTAGGCGGTTACCATTTACTAAAGGGTGTACCCATTGAACGAACAGAAATAGCTAGAGACCCGCATTCGCCAATTATGGAATCACATCTGCCGACGCTTCTAAAATCCCAACTTGGAGAAAATTTAGAAAGCTTGGTTGGCTGCATAGAGTTAAAAACAATACTCGATGGAGCAGGTCCAATTCTTATTGCTTTAAACTCTTTAATCGAAGAAGGTAAAAAGATTATAATTGCCGACTGCGCGTCTACAACAAATTTAGAACAAATCATTCTTGCAATGCAAAAATCAAATTATAAAATTCTTCCGGTTGGAACAGCCGCAGCCGCAAATGTGCTTAGCAACGAATGGTTCCCGAAAAAAGAATTAGAAGAAGTTTTACCGGTAAAATTACCTAAACTTCCAAAATTCATTGTTTCAGGAAGCGCTACTCAAATTACGGCTAATCAGATTGATAAACTTGAACAAAGTGAAGAATTTGAAGAAAATACATTGATTATTGAACTGGATACAAAAACAATATTAGCAGGAGTCCAAGAAGAACTTGTTGAAAGAATTGTCTCCAATCTTGGTTCTTCTAACATTGTACTGGTTCATACATCCAAACTGCTAATAAACTTTGACGGATTTTCTGATGTCGCCATAAATACAGATTTGACAAAATCAGGACTTGCCAGCGAAATTACAAATTTCCTTGCAGATTTAACAAAACGTGTTCTTGAAAAGAAAAAAGCAATTCTTATAACTCTTGGCGGTGAAACATCTTACAAATGCTGCAATGCTATTGATGCAAACCAATTACAGCTTATAGATGAAGTTTTACCTGCAATTGCATTAAGTAAAAGCGTAAATTCGAATCAGTGGATTGTTACAAAATCAGGAAACTTAGGCGGAGTAAATACATTAATCGAAATTCTAGATTACTTTAATAAACATGAATAAAATAGCAATTACAACCGGCGATCCAAATGGAATAGGCGCAGAAATAACTATTAAAGCTCTAAGACAACTTGATTTATCAGAAGATAAAGTTGTTCTAATTTCTAATAAAAAAATCTTGGATTTTTATGGAACACTGGATAAAAATTATGAAATTATAGAAATTCCGTATAACGAAAATATCGAACCCGGAAAAGTTACCAAATTCGCAGGAGAATTTTCATTTCAGTCACTAAAAAAAGTGTGTGAGCTTAAACCTAAAGCAATAGTGACAGCACCTGTTGCCAAAAATGCACTTCACCTTGCAGGTCATCATTTTAACGGTCAGACAGAAATTCTGCAAAAATACTTATCTCATGATAACCAGCTTGCAGAAATGCTTTTTGTTGCGAAGAATTTTAGAGTATTACTTTTGACAAGACACTGCGCGTTAAAAAACATAAGCCTAACAAAAAATATTGTTATAACAAAAGTCATAAATTTAGTAAAAACCTTTGAAAAACATTTTGGAATATCTAATCCTAAATTTGCACTTTGCGGATTCAATCCTCACTCCGGCGAAGACGGTATTTTAGGCACTGAAGAAATTGATATTCTTATTCCTGCAGTGAAAGAATTACAAAATCAGGGTATAAATATATCAATGCCGCTTCCTGCAGATACATTGTTTGTAAAAGCAGCCAAACACTACTATAAAAATGAAAAAGACGAAATTGACTGCTATATTGCAAATTATCACGATCAAGGTTTAATACCAATAAAAACAGTAGCAGGTGATAAAACTGTTAACACAACAATTGGATTGGATATCATAAGAACTTCACCGGGTCATGGCACCGCATTTGATATTGCAGGAAAAAATCTTGCATCTCCTGATGGAATGATTGCAGCCATAAAACAAGTTCTGTAAACCTATTTAAGAGGATATCCGCCAGGAATTTTCCAACCATTTGCCCTAATAACCGCGGCACAATACATACCTGCTCCCTGAAAAGAACAATCTCTATTTATAGAGCTTTGAGGCAAATGCGCTCCATAAGGAATAATAGAGTCTTCTTCCTCAATCCTGTATAAAAAGAAAACATCCTGTCCAAATATATTAGGTTTTTCAGAAGCATTAATATCTATAATAATTACTTTATCATTATCTGCCTGAATAACATCAGGATTATACGCAAATGTATACAAAATTCCATCCATTGAAATAAAAGGCACTCTGCCATTATTAAAAGGAGAATTATATGAACCATTGGTAGTTCCATTCAAGTATTTCCATGGAGAAGAATCATACCCGCATGAGCGCTGTTTTTCACAAATTTGCATGATTTTTATATATGGACGAAAATATTTATCAATAAATTCGACTTTTGATAAGGATTTATCCCACGTTTCCATTTCACCATTTTCAACCTCTGATAATTTAACAGCCTGATTTATAGTTGAAACAGCCTTTTCTAGTTTGGTAGCAATTCTATGCTTTTTATAAGCAGTCATCAAACCCGGGATAGTTAATGCTGCGACAATTCCTATTATGCCGAGGGTTATGAGGACTTCGGCAAGGGTGAATGCTGCTTTGTTACGAATACGGTCATTCTGAGCGGATGCGAAGAATCTCTTGTTCGGTATACTTGTCATTCCGAACTCGTTTCGGAAGCTTTTTGTTGGGCGTTTTGATTCAGATCCTGAAACAAGTTCAGCATGACATAGCGGTTCAGGATGACGGTGCGGGATTACATTAGGACGGAAATTTAAAACAAATAAATTTAAAGACCTTAGAATACTGTCAGAGTAAAGCTTTAAGAGGTCACCCCCCCCCCGATTTTCAAACTATGATTAAGTTTCAACATATTCACATCTCCTATATATAATATAACAATTCAAGAATACCATACATTAACAATAAGTCAAATTAAGCATTCTATTTTGAATATTAAGAACAAATTTTTAAAAACTCACAACGTTTACAACTATCAAAATTAGGAAGATATAAACTATCTGATGATAATTGAGAACAGATTTGAATAATTCTTTGTTCATAATACTGTTTCATCTTTTCATCAAATTTAATAACATGATTTTGTTTATCCTTAAGGTTTATATAAACAAAAGAAAGTGATTCATAATGTTTTAAATACCTGTCCAAACATAAAAGATAAATCATTGTTTGATAATCATACTCAGGATTTTTTGGAATAGAACCGGTCTTATAATCAAGAATATAATATTCATCCCCATCATGCACAACAGCATCTAATCTTCCTCCTACCCAAAAATCCCCTATTTTTGTACTTAAATAGAATTCTGATTTCAAGCAGTCTTTCTTGTAAAAAGGATTGTTGAGCAAAAGATTCCAGATAATACGCTCATCCTCTGTCAATGCAGTTTCTATTCTTGAAATATTTATTCCTTGCAAATAGTAATTTGCAAGAGCATGGATTTTCTTACCTTTCTCAAACGGAAGAGAGGACATTGGAACTCTTAATCCCTCAACATACTGATAGTAAAATTTTTTAGGACAAGTTTTGTATGTTTTTAGCATATTTGGCGAAATATTAGTCAACATATTCAACCTCCAGCAAATCTTTAAATATTACACTCTCCGCATTTGGCTGTAATTTACCAAAACGGGTTTTAGTTTTTTTACACGAAGAAAAAATCAACTGATTTTTTGCCCTTGTAATTGCAACATATAATAATCGTAAATTTTCAGCCAAGATTTCCTGCTTAAGCTCAAACTCGGACTTTTTCTTATATTGAGGATTTAAAGACTTAATCAATTCTATAAAATCGGCAGACTTTAAATTTATTGAACCAAGAGTTAACGGGAATAATTTTTCTGACATTTCAGGGATAAAGACAAGATTAAATTCATCCCCTTTAGACTTATGCATCGTCATAATTTGCACCTTGCCCTGCAATGATTTTTTATCCTCTTCATCTTCTTCAGAAAAGAATTTAAATCCGCTCAAGTTTGGTTTTTTAGCTAAATCTGCAAGTCGTGTAACCGCATATTCCAAGGAATTATTTTTAATACAAATACGTTTAATTAAAGTTGAAATCAAATAAATGTTAGACTTTTCAATTTCGCTGTTAAAAATATGTAAATCAGCAGCAATCTTCACAGCAAGCTCATTTGGCGGGAGATAACACAGAGAAATCCAATAATTTATATCCCAGTAAAATTGCTCTAAACTCATATTATTAATGTTATCTGCACAAATTTGAATGAAAGGATTTTCATACTTTTTAATTTCAGAACCAAGGCCTCGTCTATACACACCCAATTCCGCAAGAACATCATAGTTATCACCAAGATTTTCATTATCAAAAGGATGAAGAATCATTTTCATAACCGCAAAAATAGCTTTAAAAATTGCTTTTTGTTCAAGACATTGATTTCTTGTTATAGCCTTTAATCCGCTATTCTCAATCAAATCCTGCCACGCTGCAACCTGATAGTTATATCTCAATAGAATCCCTACCGTATAATCAGGATTTTTAGCAAGTGTATTTTTTATAACCTTCAATATATAGTTTTTCTCATCAATTGAAGTTTCAAAAACCATAGCATTAACAGCATTGTTTTGTTTTGGATTTTTGCCTTCCACTGGAGCCATAAACATTTTAAAGAAAGCATTATCACTATCTTTCTTTTCAAGAGAAGTCTCAACTAGCTTGTTTGCACATTCCCAAACATCTTGTGTACAACGTTGAGAACAATTCATACTAACATTGTTATTTTCGGTGATAAATCTTCTAAAACCTTCAACATCCGCATTTGAAAACGTTCCTGTTATAGACTGGTTAACATCCCCGCACCTTATAATATTTTTATGCTTTCCAGATAATAAAGAAATTAATTCCTGTTGTATACTGGAAGAATCTTGAGCCTCATCTTCTATTATATATTCGCAAATTTCTTGATAATGAGCCAAAATATCAGGATTTTCCTTAAGAATTTTAACAGACCCGATGAGCATATCATCATAATCTATCAAATTATATTCCTTGAGATTTTCCTGATAACCCGCATAAAACTGTTTGAACTTTTTCAATTTCACATCAGATACAAACTCCGGAAAAACTCCGCCGCCCATTTTGAACACAGAAACAGCTCTATCAAATTCTTCTGCCATTTTCTGCTCAATATGCAATTTTGTAGAAATTTCTCTTAAAATTCTTCCGCGTTGTGAATCGTCACAAATCTCAAAATCACCGGACAATCCGAGTTTTTCATAATTCCCGTTTTCTTTCAATATTCTCAAAGCAAGCCCGTGAATAGTACTTATATTAGGAAGTCTTGAAGAATTTTTTCTGACATTTTTTATTCGTTCTCTAAAATTTCTTGCCGCTGAATCCATATAAGTCAAAACAAAAATATGCTCAGGATTTATTCCTCTTTCTAGCAATTTTATAATCAACGCAAGCAGAATAGTGGTTTTTCCAGCACCCGGCACTGCAGAAATTCCCATATAACCGTTTTTATAATCTAAAACCGGCTGTTGATCTGGCCGCGGAATGATTCTAAATCCTTGCTGTACAGCTTGTGTCAAATCTTCTTCAGCACGGCACAGAATAAAATCTTCAATTGCTCCATAATTTTCAACTCCGTTTGAATCAAACAAGCTGGAATAACAAAAAACATTTTCTTCACAGCAAAGAGCAAGTTTACGCAAGACCCTTGCATTTTTATCCTTAGATAATTCTATATTATCTTCAATTGTATAGCTTGTTTTATCCCAGTATTTTTGAAATACCCACGCATTATACAACGGACCGGTATCAGACTTTATCCATTCAGAATTTGATACATCCAGCCATATTTGATATTTTGTTTTTATCTGGTTATCAATAATTTTTTGAGGGGTTGCTATAATCAAATCATTTCTGTCGATTTCCAATACCGAATACGGATTTTCAGAAATTATTGAGTTTTCTATCTGCAAAATTATATCAACTTTCCTTGAATTAAAGGAAGAACCAAAAACATTTTCAAAATCAATAATCTGTTTTAAAAAGAAATTAAATTTATTAATTTCCTGCTTATCAAATGTCGCAAAACTAAAAAACTCATTATAAATATCTACAATCTGCTCAGATATTTTTTTTGAAGACTTTGATAAACTTTCAATAAGGGCTAAAAATTGTGAATATTTTTGATTATACTCATCATCTGCAAAATTATACGGAATTAATTCTTTAGATTTGTTGAACGTATACAATATATCCGCACAATATTTCAACGGGATATGTAAAAATTCATATAACAGAACCCTTATATCAAATTCTGAGAGTGTATTTTTCAGCTCTGTATTTAATTTCAAAATAGTTATAACAGCAAGAACAAGCCTGTTTTGTATAAGTTTTTCACTACCTGATAAATATAAAAGATTTATATCATTCTTGAAGTTTTCTCTTAGTGTAAACTTTAACATATCATCAATAACCGGAGAAATTACAGAAATCTCACACGGCTTAACTTTAGCACCAATAAGCTTTTTAATACGTTTTATAGCCTCATCCGCCATTGAAGATCTTTTTGAAAAGGACTCCAGCGTAAAATTATTTAAAATATTAGATTCCGAATTATACACATTTTTATATAAATTATTTGCATCAGAAGTCAATTTTGAATTATCAGCAACATGTAAAATTTCTGAATTAAATATATTTTTTAGCTTTGCAAGATTATTTTTATCTGCACTTAAATATCCGCATCTTGATGAGCCCAAAGAATCCGCAGTAATATAAACATCTTCCAGCTGCTTTGACAAAAACTCAATAAAATCAATACAAATAGGAGTGCATTCATCAGCATCATCCACAAATAAATACTTTATATTTTTAAAATAATCAGTATTTTTGTAGACAAAATTAAACATTAAACACTGCCTCAAGTAGTCAAAATCCCTGAGTTCAAGAGTTTTTTTTAGCAGTTTTTTTATAGCAAGCGAGGCCTCGTCTGAAAAACCTTCTTTTAGAATTTCTGCCCGCTCATCAACTTCTTTTTGAGACAAATTATTTTGAACAATAAGAGAATATCTTCTAAAAATTTGATGTAAAAGAGACATTCTTGAATTATACCCTCTGAATTGAACATCTTTCAAAATATCTTTTAATAAAAACTGGGAAACCTCCAACCCTGCAAGATTAGGCAGAATCACAGGATTGTCAAAAATATTTCTGTCCTCTAAAAATGCCCAGTTATCAGAAATTGTATTATACACGAGTGAAAAAAAAGAATGTATTTGTAATTTTTCAACACAATCAACAGAGAGCAATTCAAAAACTCTTTCCTGAAACTTGTTTTTCAATGTTGAATTTTGTACAATAACAAGGATAGATGAAGCAGGTACGCCATTATTAATCAACTCAGCGTACTTATGAATCAAAATATCAGTTTTTTCTGATGCTATGCTACCCTCAATCAGCAAAATCAATACTCCTTATAATGTATTTTAGCATAAAATAGCATTAAATTTACATTATTAAAATGATGTTTCAATTTTGAAAATAAACTATTATTTGAATATCGAAAAAGTGTTGTACGAACAATAATTACATTATGGAGGAAAGAATCATGGCAACAAAAAGAGTAACTTTATCACAAGAAGAACAAATCGGATTTGCAGCTGGAGAAATCTACAACTACTTACACCAAAATGGCACTACTTCATTTGCTAAAATGAAAAAAGAACTAGACCTAAAAGGAAACTTCGCTGATTTAGGCCTTGGCTGGTTAGCAAGAGAAAACAAAGTTGAAATTTCTCAAAAAGGACCTGCTGTAAAAGTTAGCTTAAGATAATCACAGATTTACATTTTATAAATAAAAAACAAAAAGGTATTTACAATTTGTAATACCTTTTTTGTTTTTAGCAATTCTGCTATAACAAATTACTTTATATACATACAGGGGATAATAAACTAAAAGGGAATGTTATGAATATTGCAAAAGCAATAACATCTGTTGCTAAAAAAGGAGAACAACTCGCTATAGGCTTTGGAAAATCAAAAGTTAAGCCTAATATTTTAGTCAATGGAGAATTTGTAAATTTCAAAACAGGTAAAAAATTGCTTAATTTTAAAAGCAATAATTTTGAATTACAAGTAAAACCGGATATATCAATTCCAATCTCCCCGTGGACAATCAAGCAAACTAAACCAGAAGTTAGAATTTTTAAAAATCTTAAAACAGGTAAAATTAATCAAGACGGGCAAGCTGAACTTGGCAATGTATCAGTACGCCTTGCCGAGCAATATGCAAACGTTATTAAAACTGCAAAAACAGAAATTGGCGGGATTTTTAAAGGCTATGAATTGAGTGTTCGTTCCAAAGGTGCAAACTCTATTTATTCAAAACTTGAAAAGAAAGTTCTTGAAAAAGGAAAAGTCATCAGATCAGATTCAGCTGCATCTAAGATGATTGGAGATGCAATTGGCGGAAGAGTTCTTATGCCTGACTTAACAGCTAAAGACATTTTAGAAACCTTAAAAACATTACAAATTAAAGGAAAAAGCTTAACAACAAATGAACAAAAAGTTATGCAAAAATTCTTTGCAAATGAAAAATTAACAGCCGAAGAATTAAAAATTGCTCAAACTTATTCAAGACATGTAAAATTGGCATTAGCAGAAAAACAATCCGCTCCTGTTGTTAATCAAATATTGGTTTCATCTTTAAAATCCGCATTAGATAGAGGTGTTACAACTATGGAACAAATCGAAAAAAGCGGAATTAACAAAGAAGTTATTGCTCAATTAAAAGCAGGTAAAGATATTACACCTCTAAGAATGACAGAATTAAACAACTATACCGGCAAAAACGGTATTCCATATTTTACAGATTCTCAAATTACCCAATTAAGAGAATTGCAAATTGTTACAGGTGAATCATTCGATATAATTACAAGACCGGAAATAGCTCGTTTTAAAGACGCATTACTACCGCTGGAAACTAAAGCCATTAAAGAATCAGGATATACAACAGCTCAATTCAACGCAGTTTTAAAAGACGGAACACTAGCGGAAATTCAAATTAGAGGTAAAGGTCCTTTTGGAGAAGTTGAGCATATTGCATACGATTCAAGACAAGGTAAAAATACGTTAAGCAAAGTTTATGATGAGTACAAAGAGGCAGTCGGAAAATTAACAGATTCTGAATATAAAGAATACAACGAATACTTAAGTGCCTGTTATGATTACTATAGAGATATTGAACTTGGTATCAAGTCGATAAAACCGAAATTGCCTGCAAAATTCAAAAGCATTTTGAGCGAAGATAGCATGATAAATCTTCATTCTATTGATGAAGCTGAACAAGCTTTAAAAAAAGCTACATTTCAGCCACACTTAAAATTAACAGCATAACAATAGATTAATTGGAGAAAATATGATAAAATACAATAATAATATGAAATTTCCAACAACAATGAGCATCATAAAAACTCAGAAAGTAAAAAAAATGGATTTAGATGAAGAAGTTACAAAATTAATTCAAAAAATTACAGAAGAAGCCAAAAATTATATTTCGGATATAAATCAGTACAGAAACATTAATGTAAGTGTAAGAAATACTTTCAATAATATTTATGGAAAAGCATTTGGATTAACAATTGAGCAAACTCCAGATAAAACAAACAGACATTTTTTATCAATGAATTTGCTGCACCCGTCTATGGAATTGCAATCAACAAGAACTATCGCTGCAGGAGATAAAGCTGAAATTATAAAAACTTTAGAAAATAAAGACTTTATCAAAGCCTTTAAAAACAATTTACAGCAAATGAGCGAAAAGATGGAAGAAAGATAATCTTATTAATTCATTAAAAAATAATTAAAAAACACTAAAAATCTTCTATTTTATATTATCATTAGAGTAGGAGATTTTAACATTATGAAGTACAAAGATTATTATGAAACACTGGGTGTAAAAAGAGAAGCAACAGACGCTGAAATCAAATCAGCCTATAGAAAGCTGGCAAGAAAATTTCACCCTGACGTAAATAAAACAAAAGAAGCGGAAGAAAAATTTAAAGAAATAAATGAAGCTTATGAAGTTCTTGGCGATAAACAAAAACGCCAAAGATACGACAGCCTTGGCGCAAACTGGCAGGGCGGAGCAGATTACACACCACCTCCAGGTTTTGAAAACTTCAACTTTGGCGGAGGTCAAGGCTATCAGCAATTTAACTTTAACGGACAGGATATGGGCGGATTTTCCGACTTTTTCAGCTCTTTATTTGGCGATATGATGGGTGCCGGAGCCGCTGGCAGTGGAGCTAGAGGCGGATTTTCAGGTTTTGATTTTAACGACCTTGGCACAATGGGAGGTGCTCAACAAGGATACTCAAGACAAAGCTCGAGAGGTAAACGCCAAGCTGCAAATAAAGCAGAAGATTTAGATGTAACAAAAACTCTTAATGTAACAGCCAAAGACTTATTCTCTGACTCTCCGATTACGGTTAAGTTTACAGACATGCGCAAATGCACTCAATGCCCGGGCGGAGGAGGATATTGCAGTGCCTGCGGAGGAACTGGAATTATCAATGACAACAAATCCATAAAAGTAAAACTTCCAAAAGAAATCAAAGAAGGACAAAAAATCAGACTAAAAGGCGAGGGAAAAACAGATGCCTACGGACAAAAAGGAGATTTATACCTTGTAATAACTCCTAAAGATTCTGAATATGAAATCAAAGGTTCTGATTTAACTAAAGAAATCGAAATAACACCTCCGGAGGCCGTTCTTGGATGCAAAAAAGATATCGAAACCCTTCACGGAAACATTGGAATAAAAATTCCGCCGATGACCTCCAGTGGTAAAATGCTTAGACTAAAAAACCTAGGTTTACCTAAAAAAGCAGGTGGATATGGAAATTTAAATGCAAAAATCAAAATTGTTCTCCCTGAAAAATTATCTCAAAAAGAAATAGATTTATACAAACAAATGATGTAAATAATTAAGCCCACATTTAACATATGTGGGCTTATTATCTCGATAGATGCCGGATATTAACCATTTTCTTGAATATCAAATTTATAACCAAGAATTTCAAATATCAACAATGCTTCGTTAAATCTAACTCTATTATTTTCTAATTTAGCTCTTAAATTAAAACGAGTATAATTATTCCCCGATAACTCAGACATACGACGAGCAAGCTCTGCTATTGTTATTTTATTTCTAAATAACAACAATCTGATAACTTCATTTAAATTCGTCTTTGAATCTATATCAATATTTATACCCATAAAAGTATTTTAATTTACTTTTATAAATATTGACACTTTGTACGATTAATGTTAATTTGTTAATATATAATTAACAAATTAACATTAATTAGAGCAAAATATTACTTTTTATGAAGAAAGGGATAAGATGAAAAAGGAACTTGCATTCACACTATCTGAAGTTCTTATAACACTTGGAATTATCGGAGTTGTTGCAGCTATCACTATTCCTGCAATAATGACAAAATATACAGAAATAAGAACCGTGAACCAACTAAAGGCTGATCAATCTATTCTTTCACAAGCCATAAAATTAAGCGAAGAAGAACATGGAAATGTAGATGGCTGGGGATTAACTGGTGCAAACGAAGCAAGTGCAAAAATTATTGCAGAAAAACTAAAACCGTCTCTAAAAATAGCAATAGATTGTGGAACTTATGATAAAGATGGATTCTGCGTGACAAAAAAAACATACAAACAATTAAACGGCACAAATCATGGCGAATACGCAATAACAAGAAGAGACACATATAAAATTACTCTAATGAATGGAAGCTCTGTCTGGTGGAAAGGTCCGCAAGATTCTTTTAGAATAATTACATTCTGGGTTGATGTAAACGGAAATAAACAACCAAATACCTATGGTAAAGATTTATTTGTCTTTTCCTATGAAAATGGAGGAATAAGACCTCTCGGAGCTCCAAATTCAGATTCTCCATATACAAAAAGCTGCACAAAAAACGAAAATGGCTGGGGGTGCGCTTATTATGTCTTGCTTAACGGTAACATGAATTATCTCCACTAAAAATTTAAACTATCGAAATATATCATTGACAAACCCAGTGATAACGTGAAAAAATAAAATCATATAGAGGGGATTATATTATGGTTAAAGAAACTTACTTGCATGAAAAACACGTTAATTTAGGGGCTAAAATGGTTGATTTTGCAGGCTGGCACATGCCTGTTCAATATTCATCCATTATTGAAGAACACAAAACTGTAAGAGAAAACGTAGGTTTATTTGATGTTTCACACATGGGTGAAGTCTTTATATCCGGGAAAGATGCAACTGAGTTTCTAAACAAAATTGTACCTCAAGATATAAAAAAACTTGATTATGAAAAAGCTGTATACTGTCAGCTTCCAAACAAAAACGGCGGACTCATAGATGATTTAATCATTTATAAATTAGGAATCGAATCATACCTAGTTATTTGTAACGCATCCCGAATTGACGAAGACTTAAATTGGATTGTAAGAAATAAACGAGGTCTGGATGTAAAAATAGATAATCAGTCACACAATTACTCACTGCTTGCAATTCAAGGTCCGCGCGCAATAGATGTAATGAAAAAAATGGGTTATAACATCTCAAACCAAAAATCATTTACAATAAAACCGGCAATTATCAGTGGAATAAAACTACTAGCATCAAGAACAGGTTATACAGGTGAAGACGGATTTGAACTACTGGTAGAAAATGAATATTCAGAATTTTTATGGGATAAAATTTTAGAAGAAGGTAAAGAATTCGATATAAAACCAATAGGACTCGGAGCCAGAGATACACTAAGACTTGAAGCTGCCCTCCATCTTTACGGAAATGATTTAGATGAAAAAACAACTCCTGTTGAAGCAGGGCTTTCCTGGTCTATTCCAAAAGATAAAGCTGAAAACTACAACGGAAAAGAAATTATAATGAATCAACTTACAAACGGGGTGGCTAAGAAACTTGTCGGACTTGAAATGTTAGATAAAAACATAGCCCGCCACGGTTACGAAGTCTATTATAATGGAGAAAAGGTTGGACACATAACCAGCGGATGTGTTTCCCCTAGCACAGGTAAAAATATTGCTCTTGCCTATGTAAAAAACATTCCTGAAATTTGCATTGGAACAACTATTCAGGTTATGATAAGAGAAAAACTACACGATGCTAAAATTGTTAAGCGTCCGTTTATAGAAAAAAGAAATAGAGTACTATAATAAAATAAATGCTGATACAAAATATGAAAAGGAGAAATAAAAATGGGTTATAAAGAAGAAATGCTATGTTCAAAATCTCATGAATATATTGTAAAAGAAGACGGAAACTATGTTATAGGTCTTACCGATTACGCAATAGAACAGCTTGGAGATATTGTATTTTTAGAACTTCCTGCCGTCGGTGATGAATTTTCAAAAGGCGACACATTTGCTAATATCGAATCTGTTAAAGCTGCATCAGAGATTTATATGCCAATCAGCGGTAAAGTTATAGAAGTAAACGAAGCCTTGGTTGATGCTCCGGAAATGCTTAACGAAGATTCTTATGAAAACGGCTGGCTGATAAAAGTGGAATCAGAATCTTTCGACTCTGATAAATCAGATTTATTGTCATACGCAGATTATAAAGAAGAATTGGAATAATAAATGAAAAATTTTTTAGTACATAACAAAGATTCAATAAAACAAATGTGTGAGGAAATTGGAATAAATTCTGTAGAAGATTTATTTAAACAAATTCCTGAAACTGTTAGAATGAAAAAATTAGATTTGCCAGACGGCTTGAGCGAATTGGAAACACAACGCACAGTAAAAAAACTTGCAAAAGAAAACAAATCAGATTATATAAGTTTTCTTGGCGGCGGAATATACAACAAATTTATACCAGCATGCATAGCTCAAGTGGCAAACAGATTTGAGTTCAATACAGCATACACCCCGTATCAGCCTGAAATTTCTCAGGGAACTCTTCAAGTTATGTACGAATTTCAAACAATGATTTGCCGATTAACAGGAATGGACGTTGCAAATGCTACAGTATATGACGGCGGTACAGCCTGTGCAGAAGCAATACTAATGGCTTGCAGAATAACTAAAAAATATAAAGTCTGCATCCTTAATTCACTGAATCCTGAATACAAATCTGTTATAGAAACCTATACAAACGCACAATCTATCGAAGTTGACTGGGGGGACGAAATTCCACAGGAAACAAAAGATTATGCCTGCGTACTTATCCAAACTCCTGACTATTATGGAGAAATACTAACCCCACAAAAGCCCGATTGTTTGTTTGTTGTTTGCACAGACCCGTCTACATTATCAATACTAAAACCTCCGTCTGAATACGGGGCAGATATTGTCGTAGGAGATATACAGACACTTGGTATTCCAATGAACTTTGGCGGGCCTACTGCAGGATTTATGGCTTGCCGTGAAAAATTCATGAGACAATTACCCGGAAGACTTGCGGGGAGAACTGTTGATAAGGATGGGAAACAAGCATTTTGTTTAACAATTCAAACCAGAGAACAACATATAAAACGAGAAAAAGCAACAAGTAATATTTGTTCAAACCAAGCCCTGATTGGGCTTTGTGCAACACTTTATCTTTCTGTTATGGGAGAAAAAGGGTTCCGTCAAGCAGGTTATTTATCTGCAAAAAATGCACACTCTTTATCTAAAAAACTTGCAGATAAAGGAATTAAAACATTAAATAAGAATTTCTTTAATGAATTTGTTATTGAAGTAGAAAATTCCGACAAATTTTTAGCTAAATTAAAAGAAAACAATATTTTAGGCGGTATAAAATTAGATAACACTAAGATTCTTGTAGCCGTAACCGAAATGAATTCAGAAGAAGATATAAATAAATATATTTACCACATATAGCTTAACCCTCTAACAAATTTTCAAATTGACAAACATTACAAGGTTTAAAACAATATTGAAATATGGCAACTCCAGAAAAAATCAAACAACTTCAAACTGACTTGGATTTAATAGAAATGGAAAGAGTCAATCCTGGAACAACACCTAAAAGACAAGCTGTAATTGCACAAGAACGTTCAGCAATTCTAAAAACTATCGATACAATAAAGAATTTAATACGAGAAACAAAAGAAGGACGCTATAAAAAACAACTTCTTAATATTGACGCATAGTAGTATTAAACAATTAATAAATCGAAAGTAAATGCAATTATATAAATATAATTTCATTTACTTGTATAATTTTTTACCTAAATAATCTCTCCAATATGTACCAGCACCATTTGGATTTTTATCTAAAATTGCCCAATAAGCACACGAATAATTATTAGTATTAGCACCACAATAATCTTTACTTAAGAAAAAATTTACATCAAGATTACCTGAGGTTGAATTTTGAGGATGCTCCATTCCCATTGGAATTAAAGTTCCATCATTTGTAAAGATAAATAAGAAATAATCAATTCCTACAACATTTGGTTTATCTTCTGCATTTAAATCAACACAAATAATTGGACCATTATCACCCATAACAGGATTATTATTCCAAGCTAAAGAAATACCTCCTAATGTGCCATGAGTTCCATAATCATCACAAATTTGTTTTACCTTGGTACCTTTAAAATTAGTATATCTATTATAAACATATGCACTAGAACTACCATCATCTTCTGTAGAATCCCACTTATCTGAGTTTATTACAGTAATTCCTTTCACATAAGTTAACAAAATAGTTTTCAAATCAGTATGATTTGCAGATAAAGCAAAGGGTATTGTCTCTTCAGTATCATTCAAATATAACTTACTAACTTGATTTAACTCGGAATATACTTTTTTAATATTCGACTCGAACTTTTTATTACGTTGATTGGTAATTAAAGGTGGTATTGTCATTGCCGCAATAATACCTATTATACTTAGAGTAATCAATACTTCAGCCAATGTAAAACCAAAATTTTTAAATACAAATTTCATATCAACAACCTCATTATTGTTACAAAATTCTATAGCTTATTAGATATATCTAATAAACTATAACCAATATAACATATATAGCTACAATTATCAACATGGAGAAAGAAAATAAATCAGATACACAAAAAAAGAAAATACTCTTAAAAACGATTGGCAATATTGTCAAAGAAAAAAGACAAAAGTTAAATAAAGGTATTCTACTATTTAGTTATGAATACGACATCCCCAACAGTTCCCTTGCACAACTTGAAAAAGGGAACCGAGACGTTCAAATAACTACACTTTGGAAACTTGCAGAAGCCCTTGGTATGAGTTTTCCTAATTTTATAAAAGAAGTTGAGAGTGAACTGCCAAAAAATTTCAAATTAATAGACGATTAAAAAGGTGATGATAATAATTTAGAATATTTAAAATATTCACTTTTTCGCCTTTTTAAGTTATAATAGCTCCAGAGAGTTTAAATTATTATTTTGAAAGGTTATTTTATATGAACAAAAGTCAATCAATGGGTATGTATGTAATATTAGCTATTGTAGTGCTTGTATTTATTTCAACAATATTTATGTCAGGCCCGACAACCAGCACTTCAGAAATTTCATACACTAATTTTTTACAGAAATTAGAAAACAAAGAATTTTCAAAAATTGAAAAATATGAAGACATGATTATTGCAGTTCCAACAGAACAGCCTAATCAACAGAATACAACAGGAAAAGCTTCGAACAAAAATGTTGTTTCACCATTTTTGACACCTGACTCAAAAAATATGCAAGCTCCATTATTCCAATATAAAGTCCAAATTCCTGCAAATGACAATGAGTTAATGGATAAATTAAATAACTCTCAAGCTGATATCACTGTAAAAAAAGCTCCGGAAACTAATCAATTAGCCGGAAATATCGGAACTTTTATAATAATATTATTCGCAGTTATCTCACTTGGTTTGATGATAAAAGCTATCCAAGCCGGCGGTTCTCAAGCTATGTCGTTCGGAAAAAGTAAAGCAAAAATGCTTCTTGATTCAAAAGTAAAAACAACATTTAAAGATGTTGCAGGTATTGATGAAGAGAAAAAAGAACTTGAAGAAATCGTTGACTTTTTGAAAAATGGTGAAAAATACATGAAATTGGGAGCAAAAATTCCAAAAGGAGTTCTTCTTGTAGGCCCTCCGGGAACAGGTAAAACGCTTATGGCTAAAGCTGTAGCCGGAGAAGCAAGTGTTCCGTTCTTCTCAATTTCAGGTTCTGACTTTGTAGAAATGTTTGTCGGTGTAGGCGCCAGCCGTGTTAGAGACTTGTTTGAACAGGCAAAAAAACACCAGCCGTGTATAATCTTTATTGACGAAATTGATGCTGTAGGACGTCAACGTGGAGCTGGTCTTGGCGGCGGTCACGATGAAAGAGAACAAACACTTAACCAACTATTAGTTGAAATGGATGGTTTTGATGTTAACACAAATATAATTGTAATTGCAGCCACAAACAGACCTGATATCTTAGATAACGCACTTTTAAGACCTGGTAGATTTGACAGACAAATATATATAAACGCACCTGACGTTAAAGGCAGAGAACAAATATTAGAAGTTCATGCTAAAAATAAAAAACTAGATAAAGATGTGGATTTAAAAGTATTAGCAAAAAGAACTCCAGGTTTTACCGGTGCTGATTTGCAAAACTTGTTAAATGAATCTGCATTACTTGCAGCTAGAAACGGAGAAGACAAAATATCAATGAAAGATATTGATTGTTCTATCGACCGTGTAATTGCAGGGGTTGAAAAGAAAAGCCGTGTGCTTACAGATGAAGATAAAGAATTAACATCTTATCATGAAGTTGGTCACGCTCTTATTGATAAATTATTACCTGATGCAAACGAACTTCACAAAGTTTCAATTATACCGAGAGGAATGGCACTTGGTGTAACTTGGACAAGACCAAAAGATGAAAAAGTACACGTAAGCAAAGCTAAATTACTCGCTAAAATTGCTGTTTCATTAGGCGGTCGTGCTGCAGAAGAAATTGTTTACGGTAAAAATAATGTAAGTACAGGCGCATCTCAAGACTTGATTAACGTAACAGATATTGCAAGAAAAATGGTTACTGCTTGGGGGATGTCTGACAAGTTAGGAAACATGGCTTACGGTAAAAATCAAGAGAACGTATTCATGGGCAGAGATTTCGGACATCAAAGAGATTACTCAGAACAAGTAGCCTACGAAATAGACCAAGAAATTAAAAATATTGTTGATGAACGTTATGAACTTGCAAAACGCTTACTTACAGAAAATAGAGATATGTTAGAAGAAATTTCTAAAGAATTACTAGATAAAGAAACAATTGACGATAAAGAATTTGAACAAATAATGGACAGAGTTAGAAGTGGAAGACAAGTTTAGTATAACAACAGAATCAAAACTTTTTGCACTTGAAATAAATATATTTAATCCGAAGGAAAATTTTGAAATAACAAAAAATTATTTTAAATCCGAAAATCCTTCGGATTTGATTAAACAGGCGCAAAATACAAACTGCGATATACTAGCTTTAAAATTCAACATTGAAAGTATTGACCAAATTTCACAGGCAGCAGAATTATTAAAACAAAATTTACCAGAAATAAAAAAACCGCTTATGATATGCGGTTGCGAAAAAAACGAGCTGGATGAAATTTTACTACCTGAACTTATAAAAGTTTTGGACCGCCCAAATTGTATTATTTCATACGCAACCGAACAAACATATAAAAAAATTATACCGTCGATAATAAATGGAAATCACTATATTGTGCTAAAAAGCCCTATTGATATAAATTTAGCAAAAGAACTAAATATTTTATCTATGGATATGGGACTAGAGAAAAATAAAATTATAATGAATACTGATATAGGCGGACTTGGCTACGGTTTTGAATACGGGTACAGTATTATGGAAAAAGTACGGCAAGAAGGACAAAAAGGCGATATGTACTTAGATTTACCGTTACTTTCAGATGCGCCGTTAGAATCTTTGAAAACTAAAGAAGCTAAATCTGACAAATTCCCTGCAAGCTGGGGAGAATTAGAAGACAGAGCAAAAATGATAGAAATCAGCTCAGCTTCCAGTATACTAGCAGCAGGTGCCAATATTATAGTGATGACAAATCCTGACAACATATTAACGATGAAAGGGCTTTTTTAAACAAATGGAAATGACAGGACTGCAAATATTTAAATATCTTCCAGCTGCAAAAAAAGAAGAACATTCTAACTGTAAACAATGCGGGTGTCCGACCTGTATGGCTTTCGCATTAAAGTTAGCAAAACAAAATATAGATATAGAAAAATGTCCGTATATTCCACAAGAATTAGAAGAAAAATATTCTCACAGTATAAAACATGCGCAAAAAACAATCACAATTGGAGATTTAAAAATCGGTGGTGAAAATGTGCTCTTTAGACACGAAAAAACATTCATAAACAGACCACCTCTTGCTGTAATTATAGACTGCAATTCTGAATACTACCAGAACCAAATTCAACGGGTCAATGATTTTGAAATCAAAAGAGTAAACGAAAACCTAAAAGTAGATTTAATCATCCTAAAAAATTTTAATAATAAAACAATTGAATCCCCGAATATAAATACAATTACTTTTGAAGAATTTCAAAAACTGGAACTTGATTTTATTATTAATTCTGAGTTCAAAAAAACAAAAGATTATTTAATTACAACACGAACCAAAGCTATACTTGAAAAAGATGATAAATATTCAACACCAGTCTGTGTTTATATGAAAAAGACAACTGATATATTCACAACCTGCGCGCAAGCAAGCTTTTTTATATGCAAATATGCCAACATGATAATATTTGAAGAGTTTGATGAAGCAATGTTTTCAACTTTGCTAACGCTACGCCAAAACATCTTTACTGATCCGCAAAAATCACTACAGGTTGAATCAAACTTATATGAATTTAATAATCCAGACAAAAATTCTATAGTATTTCTTACGACAAACTTTGCCCTGACATTTTTTGCAGTAGCAAATGAATTAGAAGATTTAGACGTCCCATCATATTTAATAGTTATACCGGCAGATGGAATGAGTGTTTTAACAGCGTGGTCTGCCGAAAAATTTACAGCAAATATAGTCGCCAAAACCCTTTCAAACTTAAAAATAAGAGAAAAACTAAACACACGAAAAATTATAATACCGGGCTTGTTAGCTCATATTAAAGATGAATTAAAAGAAGCCTGCCCCGATTTTGAATTTATCATAGGGACACACGAAGCCTCAGCAATCAATGAATTTGTGAGAAATTTACAATAAAACTATTTTGGAAGATTATGAAAATAGTTCTCATCATTTATAGCTTTAACAGTGCAGGCAATCCCTTGTTCGGCAGTTTGTTTACCCGGACATTTATCAAAAAAATCATATCCATTATTTTCTCCGTTTGAAAACACGCCTGGTCCCAGCGCGACAACTGCCTGTTTATCAAAATCATAATACCAGAAAAAAACATCGTGACCGTATCTATTAGAGCCAAATTTCCATCCGTCAATATCCACAGCAAATAAAACTCCAGAATTAAACCAATGAAATTCACCAAACCATAATATCATCCCATCAAATAGACAATAAGGATGAACTAAACTTTGAGCTGAAGCCTCATAAGCATTACGTGTACCTGAATAATTCTTATAACCCGCTTCTTTTGCATTTTTAGGCAATTCACAATTACCATTTTTAAAATAAGATTCAAAAACTTCATATTTTTTATTACTAATAGCATCTCCTAAATCTATATCATCTGCTTTCATAAACATTGCAGCCTGACTAATTATAGAATTTGCTTTCATAAGTTTTGTATGCAAGACTTTAGCTCTATAATTATGAATTAACAACGGAAGTGATATTGCCGAAATAATACCAATAATGCCTAAGACTAACAATACTTCAGCCAATGTAAATGCATTATTTGATTTTAAATTTTTATGAAACACAGTACCTACTTTCTATAAAATAAATAAATATTAAGATAAGTTACCTAATTAAATAACATATTATCTAAAAAGGTAATATTAGTCAATAGATGGTGAATATTTAATATAATTTATATATGATTACAATTAGGCTAAGAGAACTTCTTTGGGAAAAAAATATCTCAGGAATGGAATTACATAAAGCAACAGGTATAAGCAGAGCAAAAATTTCTGAAATTATCAGAGGGAAACGAACAAATATAACGCTTGATACTGTAGAAAAAATCTGCCTATATTTAGACTGCAAAATAGAACAGCTAATCTCTATAACAAAATAAACATTTATAATTACAATAACTCATGCACTATCAATACAACTATCTCACCAGGCTGCAGAGTCAAAGAAACCTTTCCTCGCTTATTGACATCCGGCATTGATGAAATTTTTATAGGCAAAACATTATATCGTTTATTATATTTTGGAATTTTGACCGTTGTTTTTACTGGAGTTTCAAAATCTAAATTTCCTATAGTTACAACTCGTTTTACATTATTCCCAAATGTATATGCAAACACTTTTTGATTATTTGTTTTTATTGGAGTAAATACACCGTCGTTCAATACCGGCAGCAAACTTTTTTTAACATTATTCGCAAGTAAAAAGTCATTTCTTAATGTTTCATTTTTACCACCGGGCTTTCTTGAAAAATTAAAGATGTCAATTTTACCTCTATGCGTAAAATATGTATTATCATCAGTATTTGAATGTTCCGCTAATCTATTACCTTTTCTGTAGGAATAGTCATCCCCTGTTTGGAAACCATCCACAAAATATGAATCAACAGGTAATGTTGCATTCAGCCAGATAATCATATCACTCATGGCAGGACCTTTTAACAGAATAGGACTAACTTCATCATGAGTCGTGAACGCTCCAATTGAGGATTTTGCCTCTTTGAATTTTTTAACCTCATTCAGAGTCAATGAAATATCCTTATATAAATCTTTCGCATTTTTCCAATCTTTCAGATTAAAGAACGAGCCGTAATATCCGTCAAAACCAGCTTCCAATAACTTATTATACGGTGTAAAAACCCCATAAGAAGACACTGCATCATGCCAAGATTCAGAAGATTCAGCAAGCCACAAGAATTCAGGGTCTTTTGTTCTTGAATATGCAATCAATTCTTTCCAGAATGCAGCAGTTTTGCAGTGTGCAACATCAGCCCTGATACCATCTGCACCTAAACTAATTACATATTTTACAAAATCTTTGTATAAACTATAAACATTTGTATCAATATTATCTTCCGTACCCACTGATAAAAGTCTTACATCAGTCCAATCCGCAGGAACAACAGGTTCTCCAAGCTGATTTGTTACAAACAAATCAGGTCTTTGCAAATACAAATCATAAGACCCACAAGCCGGAACATCCACAATTACACGAATATTTCTTTTATGAGCCTCTTCTATAAATTTTTTTGCCTGTTCTTCTAATGACAAATCTGAAGTTTTATCTTTCAAATCCTCACTTATTGAACTAAAATCTGACGCAGCATACAAACTTCCTGCAGTCCCTAGAGCTTTGAGTTTTCCAGTCG
This sequence comes from uncultured bacterium, assembly GCA_958366705.1. Taxonomy (GTDB): domain Bacteria; phylum Cyanobacteriota; class Vampirovibrionia; order Gastranaerophilales; family Gastranaerophilaceae; genus Zag111. The sequence goes on along the minus strand of CATXCB010000002.1, from coordinate 151,286 downwards.
GTGTTACTGGCAGAATATGAATCGTATTGATACCTAAACTTTTCAATTCATCAAGACGCTCTATAGCATTTAAAAAATTGCCCTTTACCTCCAGATTTTCTTCCTGAATAAACCCATCACCATTCAAATCCTGAGAATTAAATGAACGGATATTTATCTCCATAATCACAGCTTCGTTTTCTAAAAATTTGGTTCTTAAATCATTTTTCCAGACATCAGCATTTGCACCAAGAGTAGAAAAACAACACATGATTAGCGCTAAAGAAAGAATTTTATTACATAATTTCATAACAACACCGCCAAATTTTTAAAATAAAACACTATTCAACCGGAATAATTATTTCTTGTCCAATATTAATTCTATCAAGATTTTTCAAATTATTTGCTTTCATAATTAATTCGGCTTTTTCAGGAGAGTAAGAACCAAAATAATGTTTAATTATACTTTCTCCGGTATCGCCTTCTTTTACTATATAGACTTTAGAATTTTTCAAATCAACATTGGATGTATTATCAGAAGAATTTTGAACTGAAGATTCTAAAACATTATTTTGAGAAGTTTCATCTTCAGACGGAACAGAAACTTTTGCATTAACCGATTTTTCTGCATTATCAGCTTGCTGTTCAAGAGTTGGAACAGGAGTTTTTTGCGGGAATACAGCTGATTTCATTTGAGTTAAAACAGAATTTTTAGAATTATTAACATTAACATCAGATTTAACAACAAAAATTCCTAACCCGCCTAACAGCAAAAATGTAAAGACAGCCCCGCAAACAAAACCAATAGAGATATAAGCCGCAGGTGATTTTGTATTAAATTGAGAATTTTTAAAAGTTTGCCACAATAAATCTATCTCCTGAGCTTTTTCCTGTGCCATTGAAGAAAAACTATCAGACGAAGAAGATTCTACATCCTCCGGTCTAACATATTCGTTTAATCCATTCGGATCCTGCTCTTTTGCAAGATTCTCAATTACTTCCATTGTTTCTCTTGATAAAGTAGATCGTCTTATTGTAGAACTTTTCATTTAATACCTCACTACCCAAAATTCCTTACAAATAGATAATAACACGAGAAATAGCATTATTCAAGCAATTGTAACAGGGACTTATATACAATTTTCCACAAACACGCGTAAAACATAGTCATAATATCACTCGGGATTTATTTCGAAATTTATTTTATCAATTAGATGCTGAAACAAGTTCAGCATGACAAAAACGTAACACTCTATTCCTACTTAACAGTTCAGAATTTGATAAATTTTGGGATTCTGAACAATGTTCAGCATGACTAATTTAACTATATGGAGAAAACGAAAAGACAAACTATCTTCCTATGGGCATTCCGAACTGGCTAGAAAATTAGTTGAGTTTACGAAACGTAATTTTCTGTTCCTACTCGGTGGTTCGGAATCTATTTGGCTGAGTTGAATAATAAAACAAATTCAGTTCCAGCTGTTAATTATAAATACTACTACAAAAGATAAAAAATGAGCCGTAAATATTATAATATTTACGGCTCTAAACTTATTTATATAATCAAGAAAATTACTTAACAAGCTCTTTGAATTTTTTACCAGCTGAAAATGCAGGAACAGTTTTAGCTGCGATTTTCAAAGTTGCACCTGTTTGAGGGTTTCTGCCTGTTCTAGCAGCTCTTTTGCGAGCTTCAAAAGTACCAAAACCAACTAGAGTAACTTTTTTACCTTTAGAAACTGTTTTTTGGATTGTTTCTAATGTAGCTGATAAAATATCAGCAGTTGCTTTTTGTGAAACTTTTGCTTTTTTAGACACTTCTTTTACTAATTCTTCTTTGTTCATTACGAACCTCCTTCTTCCTTTCCCACGGAGTTATAAACCATCTTCCGCAGTTGTATAATCGACAAATTTATTATATCACTTTCTTCAATACTGTCAAGGGTTTTCAAGATTAATTTTCTACAAATTAAGAGTATAATAGATATTTCATTGCATATACCTGCAAATATCCAATTATAGTAACACTTTTCACTAATTATTTAACTTTGCAAATTTTATATCCTGATAAAAATATTGCAATATTTGATAAGCATTATACCCTTGCTTTGCTAAATTATTTGCACCATGCTGCGACATCCCGACACCATGCCCGTTTTTCTTAACATCATCATCAAAAGACGGCACTGAACGAACATAAGGAACATAGCCGCCCCAAACTGAAGTATTGGTCATTCCACCTGCCGAAGCGCAATAATATGCAGATATTATTTTCATATCATATGTCAAAACCAGTCCTGACGTCTCATCAATAGCCTTATTGGTTCTGTTGGTTTCCACAGAAGCACCGCCATATGCCTGATCTTCAGTATTATCTTTCAAATCATAACCGTATTTAGACTGTTTACCCAAATTTGCAAGAGCAAAACTTCTGGCAGCAATAGCTTGAGCTTTCAAAGCTTCATACTCCCAGCTTGGCGGCATTTCAGAAGGTACAACCCCTCTCAAATAATCCTCCAGACCAACATCATTAATAACAATTAATTTACCATTCGAATTTTTTACAAGAAGAGTGCCGCGGTACCATTTTCCCTTTGTACTTACATACCCCTCAGTATCAGGCTTTAGAACTATTGTATCTGCACCAAGAGTATAATAATGACCGCCGCTTTTTACAGCAATTTCATTTTTATAAGGTACCAGTTCATACCCTTTCATTGCATCCAGGGTACAAACAGTTTTATTTGTTCTTACATCTATCATTCGACCATTTACATTTGTACCGACACCTGCCTGTTCGACTTCTGTCAGCAACCCTATTTTTATTGCATAACCTGGATTTGCAATAATTAAATTCATTAAAAATATAGTTAGTATAATTAAAATCTTTTTCATAGTCTTATTTTATCACTTTATCAAATAATGTAATATATCAAATGAATGATTTTTCTAGTGCTGGTAAATCCTTATATAGTTCCAATAGCTTTTAAATACTTTCTTCACATAATTCTTTGTTTCTTCATATGGTATTTGCTCGATAAATTCATCAGTATCCGAATATTTTAAAGTAGATTTCCATCTTGTGACTGAACCTATACCGCCATTATACGCAGCTATTGCAGAAACATCTTTATTATTAAGCATTCCTCTTATTGTAGAATAATACAAATTGCCAAGCTTTATATTCAATTCAGGATTAAACAAATAACTTGTATTGAAAGATATTCCATGTTTTGCACCAATATCATGAGCAGTGGACGGCATTAATTGCATTAACCCTATAGCACCTACACCGCTCTGCGCTTCAGAATTAAAATGACTTTCTTCTCTTACTATTGCCATCATTAAAGCAGAATCATTCTTATACTGCTGTGCATATTTTTTAACCTGCATATAATAGTTTTGCGGATAAACAAGACGCCACCTTAAATCATTTTTTGGTGGTTTTAACGACAACTTATCCATTGCTTCCTGAGCCAAATAAGCAGAAGTTGAATAATTTCCCTGCTGATATTCCACCCAGCTTTTTATAAAATCATCCTGAGTATATTTTTCAACCATATCATAGTCTTTAACTTCCAGAAGACTATATAAAGCAGAAGAACTTGCCGGATATCTATAAGGATAAACTACAGGTTTATAATCAATATTTGCAGATATAGTTGCAGTATCAAGCCCGTTGAGCAGCCAGAATGCTCTATATGCGTAATATGAATCAGGATATTTATTTATAATTGTCTGATAATATTTTATAGAATTTGAGTTATTATAATAACGCTGTTCTATCTTTCCCAGCCAATACATTATCATAGGCGCCTGTTCTGCCTCCGGAAATCCTGCAACAAAATCCAGACCTATTTTCTTCGCATTCAAATAATCTTTTTGCCGAATTCTATCAAAAAAGATATTCAATAACGCTACCCTTGCATATTCACCTGACGGATAATTAGCATATAAATCATTGTAGCATGCAGCCTTGCTTGATACCGGCGAATTATCACATTTCAAATTCCAAATATAATCTTTACCTTTCCCCTTTGCGGTACTATACAATTTTAAAATTGCAGGAAAAGCATTATCATATATTTTTAAATATACATCAACGGCTTTTTTATAATCATCAGCATTAACATTTGCAGAATATTTTGCAACTCCCTGTTCGGTTATTGTTTTTACCCTGGCGTAATCACCTTTTTGATATAAATTTGCAGCCTGAACAGCCCAGTTATCGTGGAGCTTCGATTTTGCAAATACAGATGAAGCATCGTCATACAATCCTGCAAGATAATAAGCTCTAGCTACCAGTACTGCATCCTGTGACTTCATATTCGGATTAAATTTCAGCCATGTATTTGCAGCATTAACAGCAAGTCTTCCATCCGGAGCTTCTTCTAAATATTTTCTAAAAGATACTTCAACTCCCTCGATTTTTGATTTTGAAAAAATCTTATTGGAATATCTAATTTTTGAAGCAGCTATTCTAGCTTTGTAGTACTCTGATGCAATTTTATAATCAGAATCTACAGTTGTTCTTGAAACAAAATCAAAATATCTTCGAGCAAGAGACGGATCTGTATCAACCAGCAATTGTGCAGCCTGATATTTTGCCTCTAAACTCAATTTATTTGACGGGTAAATTCTAAATAATAATTTATATCTGTTCAGCTCTGATTTTTTATCTCCCAGAGCTCTTGCACAAAGCGCCTGCCGATATATTGCAAACGGTTTTAACTGAGAGGTATAGCCAATTTTTGAAAAAAGAAAATAAGAATTTGAATAATTTCCATTATCATAGTCTCTTAAAGCTTGTTGATAAATCTTATATGATTTATGTTTTGGTTGAAAAAATTTTGCAGAATAAATTCCACCGAGAAGACATACTAGAAAAATGATAAATATTATTATATTTTTATTATTCTTTTTTTTACAAAAAACAGGCATAACATTTATAGTTTAACAAATCAGTATAAAAAGGTAAAAATTTTTATAAAATATTTACATATTATTTTTTTTATCAGTTCATTGCATATAATAATATAAGCACAGGGAGTAAGAATATGCCAAATTGGGAAAAAGGACTTATTGCTTTAGGAATCAACTTAATACTATTAATTATACTTTTCAAAATTATAGATATTGTTGATTCTAAAATCAGAATAAAAATAAAAAATGAAGAATCAAATTCTCCACTTTTACGATTCGTACCGATAATAATGAAATTATTAAAGGCTATACTTTTATTTATTGCCGGTACCGGATTGCTGCAAAGTCAGGGGTATTCAATTGCTTCCATCCTTGCCGGTTTTGGTATCGGCGGTATCGCAGTTGGTATGGCTGCAAAAGATGCACTTGCAAACATTTTTGGAAGCATTGAACTATTATCTGATCACGTATACAAAATTGGAGATTATGTAAAAGTTAACGGCATAGAAGGTTATGTAGAAGACATAAATATCCGTTCTACAAAAATACGTGATTTAGACAATTTTTTAATTAGTGTCCCTAACAACATTGCAGCAAATGCTATTATAACAAATGTATCTCGAGCTCATAAACGATTTATTAATATTACATTCGGAGTTACATACTCAACAGAGAATGATAATATAGTTTTAGCCCAAGAAATTTTAAAACAAATAGCAATTAATCATAGAGAAATCCACAATGAATTTACCGTAGCTGTTCATGACCTTGGAGACAGTTCTATCAATATCAGATTCCGCGGATATGTAAAATCGGGCTCCTATGATAAATTTTTAAAAATACGCGGGGAATTTTTAGAGGAAGTTATCCAAAAATTCAGGGCTGCAAATATTGATTTTGCTTTCCCGTCTCGATCTATCTACATAGAAAATGGAAATACGCCAATTGAAAATTAAAATTATCGCACTTGGAAAAATTAAAGAAAAATTTTTGAAAGATGGTATTGACGAATTTTTGAAACGTCTCACACCATATACTTCAATCTCAATTCAAGAACTCTCACCTATTGAAATTAAAGACGAAAACCTGACTGAAAAAGTTTTAACAGAAGAAGGTGACAAAATTCTCTCATACATAAAACCTCTGGATTACGTTATCACCATGGAAATAAATGGAAAGCAATTTTCTAGTGAAGAATTTGCACAACAGATTACAACACTTACAAACGACGGTGTCCAGGAAATTGTTTTCGTAATTGGATCATCTTGCGGAATTGGTAAAAACGTATCTGCACGAGCGAATTTAAAAATGAGTATGTCAAAAATGACGTTTCTCCATCAATTTGCAAGACTTATTCTTGTTGAGCAAATTTATCGAGCTTTTAAAATTATTAAAGGTGAAACTTACCATAAGTAACATTGCAAAACTAATGAATACAGTTGGTCAAAAATTTTCTACAGTTGGGTAAATTATTTAAAATAAATCAATTTTAAATAATAGCGAATAGGAAATTCCCTTTCGCTATTTAATTTGTCAGAGTAGGAACATATTGCATAATCAACCATCACCATTTTTAGGGAGAAGGTTTTGATTTATTTTTACTTCAAAATAATTTCCTCCACAAAGTTTATTGCGTAACAAATAAAATGTGCTATATTAAATTTATAAAAAGTATAATAATATAGGAGAGCTTTATAATGTCAAAATTTGAACTTAATCTATCTATAGAAGAACTTGAAAAAAGAACTCATAAAGATTATTTAATAACAAAAAAATTTTTGAAAGCCGACGCACCTGAATATTTAGCACTAAATGACGGTGACAAAAAAGCTCTTCAACATTTATGCAGAGCCGCTCAAATTTTAGAAAAAATCAACATGCAAATAGATTGCAAACACAACCTTGATGTAAAAGAATTCTTAGAAAATGAAACAAAAAAAGGTAATAAACAAGCAAAATTAACAAAAATTCTTTTTGATGCACAAAAAGGTATTAACGCAATTGACACAATGTCAAATCCTATCAGATTAATAAAAGGTATTGATGAAAAACCCGGCAAAGGCGTTTATCCGGAAGATTTGTCTAAAGAAGAATTCCACATGATTCTAATAAGAATGATAAAAGAAGGTCTAATTGAAGAAGTAAAAGAAATCCTTACACAACGCTCAATTGTTTTAAGAGATGGTGAAAACTTAAAAGGAATTGACTATATCGATTATTTTAAAGAAGACTTTGCTCAAATGGCTGATGAATTAGATGCAGCAAGTAAAGTTTCAACAAATCACGATTTTAACGAATACTTACAATTACAAGCAAAAGCGTTAAGAACAGCTGACCCTATGCTTGATGCCTATGCAGACAAAAAATGGGCGACACTCCAAGATACACCTTTAGAATTCACAATTACACGTGAAAACTACGAAGATGAAATGACAGGTACAATTGTAGAAAACGAAGAATTATCAAACTTACTAAAAGAACACGGTATATCACCGATTCCAAAAGACTTTTTAGGCGGCAGAGTAGGAATTGTAAACACAAAAGGCACAGAAGACTTAATGGCGATAAAAAAATATCTTCCAACACTGGCTGAAAATATGCCATATTCAAGCGAATATGAACAAACAATTTCATCAGATGAAGATGCAAAACAAACAATGGTAGATGTTGATATGGTAATGGCTTCAGGTGACGTTGGAGAATATAGAGGCGGAATAACGTTAGCTGAAAACTTGCCAAATTCAGACAAATTATCATTAACTATAGGCGGTGGCCGACGGAATGTTTATCATAGGCAAATAAGATTTATAAGTGATATGAAAAAATTACAGGAACGTCTTGATGCTATCTTAGATAAAGAACAACACAAGTATTATTTAGATGAAGCAGACCACTGGTTTACAATAGGTCACGAAAATGCACATTCCTTAGGACCTAAAGAAAGTAGTGAAAGCTTAGGTAAATACAGAAATATCATTGAAGAAAATAAAGCAGATATGGGAGCTTTAGCATTTGTTGATTTACTGACAGAACTTGGAATGTACACTCAAGATCAAAGACTTCAAATTATAGTAACAACAATGGCTGATAATTTCTTAAAATCTAAACCTACTCTATCTCAAGCTCATAGAGTAAGAACAGTTATGCAGAATAAATATTTTGCAGACAGAGGAGGATACGAAATTACTCCAGACGGAAAAATACACGTAAATATTGATAAGGTTGTTCCTATTGCAAAAGAAATGCTGGCTGAAATCATTAGAATCCAAATCGACGGAGATTTTAACAAGGCCGAAAAATACGTAAATGATAACTTTATCTGGACAGACAATATGGAACTGATTGCACAAAAACTTCAAAAAGTAAGCAAGGCTCTAAACGGAACTCTTGAAACCGAATTGGCTGACAAATTACTTTCCGAATAGTTAAATTATTTATAAACATTGGGGCGATTTTACAAAATGTAAAATCGCCCTTTTGTTATGGCAATTTTTAGCATTTTAAAAACTTTATATAAATATACGGGGAAAGAACGGGGAATAATATGCCATTAGATGTAACAACAAAAATTACAGCACAATCATTTCAACAATGCGACGGTACAAACTTTTCTACCGCAGGTGTAGACAACAGCTACAAAGCAGGTAAAGGAAGTATTGGAACTTATACAGGTATCGGCTTAACATTTGATGGAAAAAATTCCAGTGCAATAGTTGATGTAAAAGGAGCAATACCATATGGAAACAGTCCGGTGTCAGGAGGCTTCCGGGTCAGACATAATGTTAATGAAGATTCTCAAAGTGTGCAACTACGAATACAACCTGCTACGGTGACACTTCCAATAACAAAGAAAACAAGCATTTACACAACACCATACGTAGCAGCAAAGCATACATACGGCAAAAAAGGATTCAATACAACAGTAGGAAATTTCACAGGACTCTCCACAAAAATAGGAAAAGCCAGTGTTTTTGTCGAAGGGCAAATTTATGATATCTCAAAAATAAATGCTGAAAACACCAGCATAAATGTAGGTGTATCATTCTCTATTTAAGGTCAAAACTTATTATGAATATAAATAATTATCTCAAAATAATTGGGAAAAAAAATTTAATAGAAACAAAACCTTTTAAGATTCATGGAATAAATCCAAAGCTCACATTAACATATACAGGGAAAGAAATCGAATTACCAAGATTTGCTTCCCCTGAAATGAAACAGGCTCAAGAAATGAACAAAATCAGCCACAACCAAATAATGAACCCGATAAAAAGGGTATATTCTAAAGCCACAAAAAATGATTTATCAAGATTAACATCAAAAACTATCAAAGATTCATACTCCAGAGCCGAATGGACAAATCCTAAAGATGGAAAAATATATAATTTATTAAAAACAAAAGAAAATTCCGATGGAACTATATCAATAAGGATATTAGATCAAGAAGGACTCTTTATAAAAGAAGCCCAAATAAAACCAAAAACAATACTTATTCCTGACAATTATACAGAAAAAAAATTCCATTTTAATTTGTCACATGGGGAACAAGTTTTAGCCTTTGCAAGAAGAAATAATCCTTTTGCAAAATATATCCAATTACCAATTTCAAAAGAAGAAATAATTAATAACAAAACAACAGAAATAATTTCCAAATATTTAAAACAAAATAATAATGTTGACTACATATCTTTATCAATTGGTAGAGAAGTAAATTTTAACAAAAAAATAGATTTTATAGAAAAAATTTCCACAAATTACGATTATTATCTAGATTCAGCTCTAAAACCAAATCAAAGAATGCTAATCAGTGCAGGTAATGGAAATCCTGAAGAAAAATGGAATATCGAAAAACTTTCAAACAGATATCTTTGCTTTAACCAAAGAGTTGAAGGGGTTGGCTCCCTAAATTCTTATAATGGAACCATAGCCGGATTTTCTCAATCCAGAAATTCGCAACTCACACAGCACTATGAACTTGGAGAATTCACTCCAAAACTTACAAAATATGGACTGAATATAACCGGATTACCCGGAACGGATTTGCCACTACCTCAAAAAATACTTAAACGATATACAACAAATCCTCTACTTGGAATACCTATTCCTCGCGTAGAAAAATTACTAAAAAATATTGACAATAATATAAGTTATATAAAAAATAAACAAAAACAAATATTAAAAGAAGAAAAAAATATTTTAAAACGAACTCAAGATTATTTAAAACTAGAAAAACAAAAACTCATTTACAAAGCCAGAAAACTTAAAATAAAATATTATGCAGAACAATTCCACAGAATTGATGGAGAATATAATATTGCAATAGAAACGAGCTACGGAACAAGCTTTTCATCCCCAATTCGGACAGCAAAACTTGCGTTAAATGACATGATGGAAAACATTCTTTAGACTATTACTTAAAATTGCGAATTAAAACTTTAAAATAATCAGAATCAGTTTTTGCTTTTTGAGCACAAGCTATACCGTTTAATTTATTATTTGATTTGTTACTACAATATATTTCCTCATTGACATATGTTGTGCCTGAATCTCCCATTGTTCTCAATTCACCCTCCTTAAATTGAAAAGTAAACAAATCATAACCATACCTGTTTGGTTTAGATTTAAACCCGTTTATATCAACAGAAACCAGCCACCCATAACCATCTGCGTTAAATAATAACAATGTACCATCCTGTAATAACAATTGACCACCATCAAACAGTGACCATTCAACCTTTTCACTATTATTGTAATTCATATAATATCTATCTGGATTATTATATTTATAGCAAGGATAATCTTTTAACGCACTATATGCACTTCCACAATCTAAAGGTGCCTGTAAATAATTTTTAAAAGTCAAATAAAACGAGGTTTTAGCACCACTAGGATAACTTGCAGGGTCTAGTGACACGTCATCAGCTTCCATTTGTTTAAATGCCTGCTGAACAGTTGAATATGCTTTTAAAAAACCTGCTCGCATCTGATGTGCTTTATAAGCTGTCATCAATCCTGGAATAGTTAAAGCTGCAACAACTCCAATAATACCTAAAGTAATTAGAACTTCTGCTAAAGTAAATGCAAAATTTTTCACAATACCTCCTTCGGACAAATAGGTCACTGACAACAACATTAATTTAGGTCAAAATAGGTCACATGTCAAGACTTAAATTACTCGGACAAAATATTGCAAAATACAGACAAATAAAAAAAATTTCACAAGAAAAACTCGCTGAAATGGTAGATTTGTCTAGAGAATATATAACCAGAGTAGAAAACGGACAAAAAAATATAAGTCTGAAAAAATTATTCGCAATTGCTGACGCGCTCGATGTTGGATTCAACCAACTAACAAATTTTAAATAAAAATAAACACTATAAATTAACAAGTCAATTTGATTTTTTAATATTTTGATGAGAATATTATGTTATGATATACCAGAAAGAAGAAAGAAAACCCCAGATTTGGTTCAGTGGAGCACATTTTATTAATGACATTCATACTGGATTTTTGAATCCGATTATGCCATTTATCGCAGAACAGGTAAAAATATCCATGCCTGTTGCTACTATTATTTTAAGCTGCTCTCACATTTTTTCTTCACTAATGCAGCCGTATTTTGGCTTTTTTGCGGATAAAATAAAAAAAAGAGCTTTAATTTTCTGGGGATTAATTTTTACATCCATTTTTATTTCTCTAGCTCCTGCAGCTAAAAATATCCCGTTTATGATACTTTTTATCATCCTTGGAAGTATTGGTTCAAGCTTATTTCACCCGCAATCCCTTGGATTAATTTCAAAATTTTCCAAATCAGAAGTTGCAAGAAACATGGGAATATTCATTGCTATGGGGACATTAGGCTTCTCAATGGGCCCATTATTATCATCAACAATTGCACAATACTTCGGACTTGCAAAAATGCCTGTGTTATCTATTCTTGGAGTTTCATGGGCATTACTAATGTTTAGAATGGTACCAAAATTTTCATGCGAACCAACAAAGAAAAAAACTTTCAAACTAAAACAAGCTTTCATTGATATTTTATCAAACAGAAAACTGAATATTCTAAACTTAATTGCAATGTTAAAATCATTAATAACAACTTCGTGTTCAATATTACTGCCTTTCTTATGGAAAGCGCAAGGATATTCAAAATTTCAAATCGGGCTTGCTTTATTTTTCTTTCTATTTCTCGGAGGAATCGGTTCATTACTAAGTCCGAAATTAGAAAAAAAGATTGGAACAGCAAATGTATTTTATATTTCTATGATAACAACTTTCCCATTAATGATAATATTCATGCTCACATATAAAAGCATGCCTGTTGTTTCTTTTATAATATTTGCCATCATGGGATTTATAACAATGTTTGCAACACCTATAACAATGAGTATGGCGCAAAATGTACTGCCTCAATACAAAAGCATTATAGGAGGCTTTATCAACGGATTTTCATGGGGCGTTGTAGCAATTACAATGTCTATTATTGGCTATATCGCACAAGCAACAAGCATCGTACCGGTACTGGTCATATTATCTACTATCCCTGCATTATGCTCAATACTTGTAAAATATTTATTCAATGAAAAAGAATAAAAGATTAAGCAATTAAAGATAAATATTTTTTAGAAACAGATTCTGATTTATTAGAAAACATAGACTGTAAAGTAGCCACAAAACTATCAAACTGGCTAGTCCGTCTATTTATTGTTGACTTAGAAATAAAATTCCCATCAACATTACCAAACCCCTCTCCTAAAGTATTCTTTGAATTTTGAGACTTTGCTTGTTCTACCCCATACAAGCTCTTTGAATTAGAATGTAAGTATCCAATTTCTGAAACTAGCATTAAATTTAACCCCAACTAATCTCTTCTCTTCTAAAGATTACTATAAAAAATATATAAAATCAAGACAACAAAAATTTGACTGGAAATGTCATTCTAAATTTATACAGAAAAACAAAAGAACAACTGCTTCATAAGCACATTGTCCAGTTAGCCTCTCCTTATGGCTAACAAAGATTAACTAGTTGTATAATTGTACAAACAACACTTTTTATATTAAATACATAATATAAATTAAAAATCTTTTTCATACTTCCAGCTATTCTTAAATTAATGAGTCTCGCATCCGGGGCTCTTTTTATTCTTAAAATATACTTATTTAGTTTCTTTTTGATACGCCCAGGCTGAATGATTATGAATACTTTCAAAAGCTTCACAATCAACTTCAAAGTCGTTAATAACAGAATACTCGCGAAGCTTAACAACAACTTCTCTTAAAACATCTTCTACAAATCTAGGATTTTCCCAGGCTTTTTCAGTAACAAATTTTTCATCCTGACGTTTCAATAACGGATAAACTGGACAGGATGCACAAGATTCAATAAGTTCAATCAAATCTTCCAGCCACACATGCTCTGTCTCTTCATAAGAAACTTTTACAGAAATTATCGCTCTTTGATTATGCGCTCCATACTCTGAAATTTCTTTAGAACAAGGGCAAAGTGTTGTTACCGGAACTTTTACTCCCAAATAAAACTTATACTCATCCCCATCCATAATCCCTTCAAACGAACAGTCGTAACACATTGGCGCAGCCATTTTTGTAACCGGAGATTTTTTATCTACAAAATATTTAAAATTGAACTCCAATTCTCCACTTTGAGCATGAAGTTTTTTTATAATTTTTTCAAGACAACCTTTTATATCTACTCCAAGAAGATCTTTGGTTCTCCATTCATTTAAAACTTCTACAAAACGGCTCATATGAGTTCCTTTGTAATCTTTAGGTAAAGATACACAAACTCTGGCTTCAGCATAAACTACCTTATTCGAAGCATTTTTTCTCTGAATAATTAACGGTAATTCAACATGCTTAATTCCAACTTTTTGAATATCTACATTTCTATTATCTTGAGTATTTTGTACGTCTTTCATTATTTTAAATTCTCCAGCTCAGATTTAGCTTTATTCCACAAATTATCAAATTCTTCAAATGAATATTCTGTTAAAGGTTTTTCTGCCAATTCTTCCATTTTACGAAAACGTTTTTCAAACTTTTTATTTGCTTTTAATAAAGCCTGCTCTGCATCAATTTTATTCCAGCGCGCAAGATTAACAGTAGCAAATAAAATATCTCCAAATTCTTCTTCCATATGAACTTTATCATTCTCATTTTTAGCTTGCTTAAATTCTTCAAATTCAGAATAAATACATTCATATAAAGATTCTTCACTCGGCCATTCAAAACCTGTTTTTACAGCTTTTTTTGAAATTTTTTGAGCAGAAATCAATGCCGCCTGACTTCTTGAAATTCCATCCATAGCAGACTTTCTATGAGTTTTTTCTTCTGCCTTTAACTTGTCCCAAGCTTCTTTAACATCATCCGGAGTTGACAAATTAGCATTTCCAAAAACATGTGGGTGACGATGAATCAATTTTTCTTTCAATTCTTTTGCCACGTCATCAAGATTAAAATCCCCATTTTCGGAAGCTATTTGAGAATGCAAAAGAACCTGTAAAAGAACATCACCCAATTCTTCTCTAAGATGTTTCATATCATTATCATCAATTGCATCCACGGCTTCATAAGCTTCTTCAATCATATTGGGGCGCAAACTGGCATGGGTTTGTGCTCTATCCCATGGACACCCATCAGGTGCCCTTAGTTTTGCAACTACAGCTATTAATTCTTCTAAATTTTTATATTCCATATTACTATTCTAACACAAATCATACAAAAGGTGGATTTAAAAACCACACACTATGGTAGACTAGGTACGTGGATAGTCAAGAAAGAGGTTAAACATGTCAACAGTACAAAAACTTACACAGTTAAGCCATCGTATCTTCAATACGAGCGTAACAGAAAAATCAGTAGCTAGACATTCTAATCCTTTTGCAGCATCTAACTTTCAAAAAAACATTTTAACAGAAGATGTATTCGAATCAAGTGCCAGCAAAAGCAAATTAAATTTAAATGATAAAATTACAGCTAGCTCAAAAAGAATTTACTCTACATTTGTAGGTTCAATCAACGATTTTGGTAACAAATTTTATGAAGGTATCGAATCAATCAAAGCATTCGGTATGAGAATGAAAGATAGTATTGTAAATACCTGGAACAAAATCCATGAAATCGGAAACAGAGAAGTTAGCTTTGATGGAGCTAGAGAAGTTCTATCTAAAGATATTACATCTTTCTTTATAAACAAACACGATAGAGAAATTAATAAACTATCCAAAATGGATCCTCATATGGAAGTAAAACCAATGTTAAAAGAAGCATTATCAGCATTAGAAGCTGATATGGCAGCGTAGGAGGCAAAATAAATGATGGATAGCAAATTTAAAAATAATAAAAACTTCAACAAAGTAAGCAACATTATAGAATCATTAACAATTAATCCAAGCCCTGATTCTGTTGCTGTTTTAGAAGAAATAGGCACAAATTCTTCTATTGACGAAGTTAGAGAAATGACATCCCGTGCGTTAGTAAAAAGAAACGAACATGAATCTTTATCAGTAGTTATAAGCAATAGAGGCAAAGGTATCAATGATATGTCTACTATTGTTGCAATGAGTACTATCAATGAACTGCTTTCTTTAGAAAACAAAGAAGAAGCAATGAAAATTTTAGAAAGTACTATATCATCAGAAGGATTTGATGAAGAAGTAAAAGAAAATGCTCGTTCAGTAAAAGCTTTAATGGCACTAAGCTAATTTGGATGACAGATTTAAAATATAACTTATATAAAAGGGTTTCATAGTTGAAACCCTTTTTCGATATAAAAATATTTATAACTATGAATTAAGTTTTGCAATCTTTAAACCAAAAATTTCTTCAACACTGACTTTATTTAAAATATCAGCAATCAAAGTTTCCGGAGCAAGCTGCCTAACGCTATCATAATGCGGAATCAATCCCAGAATATTCACATCTGTATATTCTTTGATTAATTGAGGAAAGTATTTTTCTTCAAGATTTTCAGAATTTTCATCATAGTCATTTACTATAACACCAAGAAGATTTAATTTTTCAGTTTTCACAAAATTAATTCCGGCAATCACATCGCCTATAGCTGACATCTTTGGGTTAACAACCAGCAATAATGGAAGCCCTAAAGATTTTATAATATCAGCCTCTGTTCTATGCTCATCCACAGGAGAGAATACACTATTTGCTCCCTCTACAATGTGACATTCAGTCATTGTTATATTTGCTTGAAAGTCATTATAAATTTTGGAAATATCTATTTTTGAATTATCAACATATGCTGCAACCAATGGTGTCAATGGACTTTGAAAAACATAACTTGCACTGGTTTTTATATTTGAATCAATGTTATTAATTGCCTGTAAATCCTGACTAACAGGGATATCATTAACAACAACAGCATTTGTTTGAACAGGTTTAAAGACAGATGTAGAATAGCACAGGCTCTGCATTGTACCGGCAAGCCCTGCAGTTACCAAAGTTTTCCCTGATTGCTTAACTAAACCTGATATAAATATACTTAGCATAACCTAATACTATCATGAGCCATTATTTATTGCAAAATAAACCTCTTTAAGCCGTTTCTTTGTAATATGCGTATATAATTGAGTGGTAGAAACATCACTATGCCCGAGCAGCTCTTGTACAACCCTTAAATCAGCACCATTTTCCAACAAGTGAGTGGCAAAACTATGTCTCAGGGTATGAGGTGAGATATGTTTGTGAATTTTTTCGCCCTGCCCCCTTATAAAACTATATACATCCTGTCTGGTCAAAAATTTACCATTATCTTTTATTAATAAAACTTTAGTATCTGAAAGTTTATTTTTTAAAATTATCATATCTCTGACTTTCAGATAATGTTTAAGTGCAGTTTGAGCCTTTTTACCAAAAGGTACAATCCTTTCCTTTGAACCTTTTCCGTAACACTGAATATATTTTGAATTTATATCGATATTATTCATCTTTAAATTCACAAGTTCGGAAACCCTTAGCCCGCATCCATATAAAAGTTCAACCACAAGCAGTTCTAATTTAGTCAAACCTGAATTTAAAATTGCAGAGATTTCATCAACAGTCATAACTTTTGGCAAACGTTTCGGTAATTTAGGCTGTTCTATAGTTTGAGCAGGATTACTGATTATATATTCATTTGCACTTAACCATTTGAAAAACCCTCTTATTGAAGCAATTTTACGAACAACACTACGTGGATTGAAATTATTTTCCCGCAAGTTCAATATAAAAGAATTTATTTGAGTCCTTTTAATTTCGTTAAAACTGGAAATTTCGCTTTCCACACAGAAATCAATAAAAGAAGCCAAATCTCTTCGATACGCCTCTAAAGTATTAACAGATAAGCCTTTTTCGACTTCAAGATAATCCAGATATTCAGATAACAATTGTATATCCATAAAATTGATTATACTCTTTATTTTTAAATTATCAATCTCTTATATTTGCAAGTTTGAATAAATAATCATCTCTTGTTCCACATTTTAAACCCATAGGTATAAAATTTTCTTTAAACTTTTCTACAGCATACCTGTCAGTCATCCCCGAAATATAATCAGTAACAATTCTAACAATTTTTTCCGGTGGACATATTGGTTTTAGCATTTCAACATATAAATAAAATAATTCCTTGATAACTCTGCGAGCTTTTTTCTCTTCAAGTTTAGCTGGAGAATCAATATAAACATTTTCAAACATCCAATCGCGTAATTTTGTTGTATAAGCCCAGCCCTCTTCACTCATTGAAATATCATTTTTACCTATAGAATTATTTACAACTTCATGTATCATTTTGCTCAACCGCTTACTCTGATTAGATGTAAAGTATTCAATACAATCTTTGGGTAAATCACTTTCAGAAATAACCCCTGCTCTGATGGAATCTTCAATATCATGATTTATATAAGCAATTTTATCTGCAAGCTGAACAACCTTTCCCTCCGGAGTAATAGGATTGAAGCCCCATGTGTGAGTTAAAATTCCATCCACAGTTTCTCTGCAAAGATTCAAATGTTCCAGAACCTCCACAACCCTTACACTTTGAATATTATGATGAAAACCGCCATCAACAAGTTCGTTTAATACCCCCTCGCCACAATGACCAAAAGGTGTATGTCCCAAATCATGTCCAAGAGAAATAGCTTCAACAAGATCTTCATTTAAATTAAGGGCTCTTGCAATGGTTCTGCCAATTTGAGAAACCTCAAGCGTATGAGTCAAACGTGTCCTAAAATGATCATCAAACGGTGATAAAAAGACCTGCGTTTTGTGCTTCAATCTTCTAAATGCCTTTGAATGAAGTATTCTATCTCTATCTCGCTGAAAATCAGTCCTTAAATCAGATTTGTCTTCAGGGACATTGCGCCCTTTTGTTTCTGCTGATTTTGTAGCAAATTCACTTAAATATTCATATTCTCTTTTTTCTAAATTTTCTCTAATGGTTAATGTCATAATTCTCCCCTTAATTGTGATTTTAACAAAAAATTAAAATATCACTATACTTTTTTTAGGGGATATTAAACAGTTTTTGCCATTTCTTGCCTAAACATTTCCAAATTTTGAGAATCAGTTAAATCTAATACTCCTAAATTATCGGAATTAGAAGATGTAATATTTGAATCAACTGCTTGATTTCGAGTTGCAACCTTCTCTTCTTTTTTCTTTTGTCTAAAATTTTTTAACAGGTCATCTGCCCAAACACCTATTTTATTTAAAACTACAGTTGAAAGACCGCCGACAAGTAAAGATTTAGTTCCTGCATAGAGTTTAGCATTGCAATATAAAGTTACACCAATACCTGCAAGTGTTGGAATACCATATTTCAAGGAAATTGAAGTTCTTTGTTCATTATCTTCGGATTTACCAATATTATAGCCCAGTGTTGCTAAAGAGCCTAAAATAGTAAGAATATCTGTCGGTGCTCCACCCAAAGCCAAATCCCTGACTTTGCTGACAAATTCTTCGGTTTCTATATTTATTGACTTATCTAATGATTTTACTGAATTTTTATATGATTTTTCTAAAACATTATATTCTTCCTCTGACAGAAGTTTTTTGTAAATATCCAGCATATCTTCAATCTTACCCTGTTTAAAGTTAACAAATGAGTTTTTCAAACCTGAAATTCCATTTAATAAATCATTTGCAACATTCTCATCAATTGTTTTATCTTTCACAGAATTAGAAACTGACATTTTAAAATTATCAATGCCGGCAATTATTTTTGATTTTAGTTCAAGAGTTGAATTGTCACTAACTCCTTTTGCCTTAATAGTTTTCACCAAGCTTTTTATATCCTGGCGAATTGTTCTAAGCATATCAATTTTTGCAACATCTTTAAAACTTAAGGCTCTGGACATTTTTATAATCTGTTCATCTGAATCCTTTGCTAAATCTACAATTGAATATGATAGTTCTTTTCTAAAACCTTTCACTGATTGCTGCAGCGCAATTTTTTCTTTTGAGATAACATTTTCAGCCATAAAAGAATTAACAATATCTTTTGACCAGAAAGCTTTTAATGAGTGGAATTGTTCATTCAATCCAGAAAGCGATTTTTTTATTCTCAAATATCTGCTTGTTAAAACATTTCTACCAAAATATGTATCGTAGGAACTAACAAGGTCTTCATTCATTTTATCAAGTTGAGAAAGCCACTGAGCTTTAGTTTGACGAACGCCATTAATTTCTATAACATTATAACTTTCTTTTGATAAAATATTTTTACCGGCATTCAGCCTTACAGCTTTTGCTTCAGCAATACAACCGGCGGTCCTGCCATAAGAATTGATAACTGCCTGACGTCCTATTTTTTCAAACATTCTGGTGATACTGTTATGAATTTTTGCACCTATAGCAGTCGTACACATTAGAAGCTTAAATGACACATCTCTTACCGTTGCAAAGTTATTAACAGCCTCAAATTTTTGCTGTGCTTTATCCAATGATTTGATAATAAAAGTATACGATTTAATTAAATTTTCATGACCGAGATTGTTCAATTTTAACTTTTGAACCTTTCGATCTAAATAATCTCTAAGTTTTTGAAAATTCTTTGATAACCCTTTTGGACCACCCTTTAAAAGTAAAAACAATGCAGCTGCAGTCAAAACAGTTGCCCCTGCAATAGACATACCTAACACCTTAAAGTTATTACTTTTTCGAGCCTCATCTGGAGTTACAATTTTAATTTTATATTTATCTTTATTCTGTTCTTGATTGATATATGTATCCTGAGTAGGATAGTTTTGACGCATCCAATAATCACTCGGATTTTGCCTTATTGTCATATTACCGAATGGTTTATTACTTTTATTATCAATTGTTGGAATAGAATTTATCATAAAATCACTAACCTACAATTATATTAAATTGCTAAAAACGACAAAATTGCTCAATTTAACCACATATTTAAAGATATGTTACGAAAACAATTCGGTGTCAATTACCTTAGCAGCTTCCAAGGCAGAATTTTTATCAGATAATAAACTTTTTACATTTGCCAATTCTTCTATTGTTTTTGCCCTTTTTTCAGAATTATAAAGAAGTTCTTCAATCTCATAAGTTATATTTGACGGAGTAACACTATCCTGTATAATTTCAGGCACAATTTGTTTATCTGCAATAATATTAGGTAAAGATACCCTCTTTATGCATCTTACCAACAAATAAATCCAATAAAACAATTTTGGACCTCGATAAGCAATAATCATAGGAGTCTTATACAGACAAGCCTCCAATGCTACAGTACCTGAGGCTAAAATTAAAGCATCAGAAGCACTCAATAAAGCCTGATTTTCACCTTTAATAACCTTTATATCAAAATCTCCAAGATATTTTTTATAAATATCATCAGATAAATTTGGAGCCTGCGACATACAGAATTGTAAATCCGGATGTTTTTCTTTCAGTCTTATAACTGATTCTTTAAAAACACTCATCAGTTCTTTCAACTCAAAAATTCTTGAACCCGGAAAAACAGAAACCAGTTTTTTTTCAGGGTCAAAACCGTGCTTTTGCAAAAACTCTTTTCTATAAACAGCAGGAGGCAATTGAGCAACAAGAGGATGACCGCAATAATGAGTATCAATTCCATATTGTGCATAAAGAGGCTTTTCAAACGGAAAAATACAAAGAACTTTATCCACAAATTTTTTAATAAGTTTTATTCTGTATTTTCTACTTGCCCAGACTTGCGGCGGAATATAATAAAATATTTTAATTCCTGCAGCATGCAAAAACTTTGCAATAGATAAGTTAAATGCGCCATAATCAATTAAAAGTACTAAATCCGGTTTAAAATCATTTTTCAAATATTCAACTAATGACTTACCCAGTTTGTAATGGTCAATTAAAATTTTTGGAGAAATTCCAACCGCTGACATTTTATCCTGATTTGCAAAAAGTTTAACACCCTGAGCGGCTAAATTATCACCGCCGATGCCTTCAATTTCCAAATCAGAACCAAATGCTTTTAGTTCTCTTACAACATTTGAAGCATGAATGTCTCCCGAATATTCACCTGTTATTATAAATATTTTTTTCATCTAAACTGCCATTATAACTATATTATGCTCATCTGCATATTTTACAACTTTTTCCTGATCAACAATAATTGTTTCATTAGCCTCTACAGCAATTAAATTTGCATGTTTATAACTCATTGTTCTTAATGTTTTCATACCAATAGCAGGAATATCAAACCTTTTATCCTGTTTAGGCTTTGCAACTTTTACAACAACTGCTCCATCCTTAGCAAGTTTGGCACCGCGTTTTATACACATGTCAGTACCCTCGATAGCTTCTACAGCCATTATCATCTTATCCTTAATAACAACGGACTGCCCAACATCGAGCTTACCCATTTCTTTTGCAAGCCAGAAGCCATAATTAACATCCTCCATTTGCGCTTCTGTTGGTTTATGCTTACCCAGCACACCAGCAGGAATCATCAGATTCTTAATAAAAATTGTCTGATCTAAAACTTCTACCCCGATTTTTTGAAGCTCTTCAACTATCATCAACATAACTTGGTCGTCATTCAATCTTGAAGCTTCTTTTATTAAATCAATTGCTTTTTTATCAAATTTGTGAAGCTGTAACAATACTTTCTTATGAACTTTTCCTAAAAAAGTTAATTGCTTAATTTGTTCGTCTTTTAAAATTTGTTCAATTTTATTAACCTCGCCAGGATGGCAAGAATAAACCTTAGAACAATACTTTTTTAAATCTCTAACATTATCTTTTGCAAGAGAAATACAAACAACTTCAAATCCGTTTTCTTTTGCATACTGCGCCATTCTAACCGGTAAAATACCATCTCCTGCGATTAAACCCTGTTTATTTTCTAATGTTATTGTCACAATAATTTTCCTCTTTTACTTATTTCTCAATGAATAAATTTTTTCAACTTCTTCCTCTGGTAATATTTTAGCACCTCCAAGAATTTTTGAACAGACTAGAGTTTTTGCATAAGCTTCACATAATTCTAATTTCAAATATGCCTGCTCAAGATCTCTGTCTCCAACAATAACTCCATGATTTGCCATTAAAACCACATCATAGTCTTTAAAATATAATGAAGTATTTTCAACAAGTTCAGCAGAACCAGGAAGCGCATATTTTGCCAGCGGAATCTTACCAAAGCAATAAACTATTTCTGCCAGCACATTTTCATCCATTTCAATACCGGAGGCTGCAAATGAAGTTAAATAAGGAGAATGAACATGAAATATATAATTTATTTCAGGTCGAAGCTCATAAAATTTTACGTGCAGCATTTTTTCACTTGATGGTCTTTTACTACCCTCAACCACGTTTCCTTCAAAATCTATAACGGCAAAATCATCCTCTTTTAAATATCCATTTGCTGTTCCTGTTGCAGTAATAATTATTTTATCACCGCACCTTGCGGATAAATTCCCGGAAAATCCCGGTGTAAAACCTTTAACACCAGCTAATTTCCCATACTCAATCAATTTTGATTTTAATTCGTTCAACATATTAATCAATTGTTTCCTTATCCGGATCTTCTATATCAATAACCTGAGCATATTTTAAAACTGCAGGAGCTGTTTTAACATCTTTTTTGCCCCATCTGCTATTATTTACCGGAACTTCTTCAACTTTTTTTGCAGGAGCAAAAGCTAATTGACGTTCTTCATCACTTTTCTTCTTCTGTCCAAGTCTTTCCGGATTTTTTATTTCCATTTTTTTGTAATTAATTGTAGTTCCTTTTGTATCAAACGCCACATTAAATCCAAAATAAGTAGTTTGTCTTACAAAGTCATAACCTAAACTGATTTTACAATCATCAGGTCCAAATGCCACAATAAATCTGTTTTCCTGAAACATTTTACCGTTTGGAGCATCATCAGAAAGGTTAATATTACCTGACCAGCCAACTGAAAGATACTTATTAATACGGAATGCTTCTGTTAAATAAACACTCTGGTGACCGTATCTATACATATCATACCTTGGCAGCGGAGTTTCATCAGAATATCCAGCCATAAAATATCCAAAATCCTGCATCCAGTTTTTATATTGAACGTGGAATCTAGGACCAACTCTAGCAACAAATTGGGTATCTCCGGTACCATATACGGCAGCTGACCCTTGCATAGCCATACTAAAATCAAAAGATATTCTTTCTTTTTCATTAGTATAATTATAAATTGACTGTCTTATTTCTGCCATGTATCTTAATCTTGTTGTAGAAATCCCATTGGAATTTATTTTTTCACCATAGAAATTCCTATCATTATCCTCCATAAGCCCAAACCCGAGCCTATGACGGAATTGCATATCCTTGCCCTCTGCCAAAAAATTTTTATGCAAAAATCTCTTATCATAATATACTTCTGCCATGTATTTAGGCATTCTTCCGCCTAAAAACCATTCATTAACATAAGAGTTTGCAGAATATTGCAAGAATAAATTATCATCTAATCTTTGTCGACCGCGCATGAAGAAAATTTCGTTTGCAGTACCATAACCTAATTCTGTACTATTGAATGTATTTCTATATTTTAAAGCCCCACCAAA
This sequence comes from uncultured bacterium, assembly GCA_958366705.1. Taxonomy (GTDB): domain Bacteria; phylum Cyanobacteriota; class Vampirovibrionia; order Gastranaerophilales; family Gastranaerophilaceae; genus Zag111. Next base: position 127,322 of record CATXCB010000002.1, on the reverse strand, counting down.
ACCAAAGCCATGATTATAGTTTAAAAATGGAATAACCTTAATAACAGAACCTGCCGGCCCACCAAATACAAACCCCGGACCAATAAACATACCAAGCTTTCTTCTAGATCCAAATTCCGGATAATTTGCCTCAAAATAATCCCTGTCTTTATTAGTATATGCGGTTAAACTAGGCCAGGTAAATAAGTATTTATTTTTATGATACACCTCAATATGTTTAGCTTTGATTACATCATGATTTTTTCGTGCATCAATATAGAGTTCTGAAATATTAAAAGTTAAATTATTTCCGGTCGGAGTACCAAAAAACAAAGACCTTGCCTCTTCATCCACCATCATCATATGAAAACGCGGCCCTATCATTCTTGATGTAAGTCTGTAAATTTCAGACTTGTCAGAATGGAAATTACCATCATGCAAAATCAAAAGCCCGTCTCTCTGGATAGCTTTTTTAGCAGAAGTATCCATTGTTGGAGTTTTAGACAATAAATTATCCATTACCATGGTTTCTTCATTCATATCAATTTCAAGATAATCACCCATAGTAGGCATACCGTCTTTTATTACAACAACATTACCAATCCCTTTCAAAATATTTGATTCGTCATTGTATGTCATTTTATCTGCAATAATTTTTGTTTTTTGAGGCGGAAAATATAATACTGGATTACCTGTAGCAACCATATCACCGGTATCTTCATCAAAAGTAACATTTTCAGCATCCAACATCATTTGTTTTTCTGTTTGCTGCTTATTAATTCCACCCTCTAAAGATATTGTTTCCTCCGGAATTTTAATATCTGAAGATGTTTCAGACTGTATTGAATTTGTTAATTCACTTTCACTATCAATAACAACTTCTTCTGTTGATTTTTTAGCAGATTTCTTTTTCCAGAATTTCATCTTCTCTACAGGAGATTCTGAGATATTACTATCGCCCGAATCTTTCTCTTCAGAGTCTGAACATGAATACATAAGGGCATTTGTAGCTCTCAATCTCATTTGTTTGAAAAATGGCATATTATCCGGATCAATTTCTTTGTATTCACGACCATTATCATCGAAAGAATAACTATCATATCCGGAATAGGAATTTCCATCTTCATCCGGAACCAAATCAGTTAATGAAGATCTAAAAACAGCATTCTCAACATTTGCCACTGGAGACTGAGTAATATCTTCGGCAAAAGAAGAATTTGAAAATGAGAATATAACAAGTGCTGTAATTAAATATCTTTTCACTGCTTTAATTCCTTATCTTAAATGTAACTTAATGGATTTGCAGGTTTACCATTTACACGAACCTCAAAGTGACAATGCGGCCCAGTACTATAACCGGTAGAACCCTCGCGTCCTATAGTCTGCCCTTTTCGGACATTTTGGCCATTGCTTACATTAATAGCAGACATATGGCCATATAAGGTTGTAATCGGCTGACCATTAACAATACCATGGTCTAAAATTACAACTTTTCCATAACCACCGTACCATCCAGCATAGATTACACGACCATCGTTAGAAGCTGCAATAGCTCCGCCGTTAGGCCCGCCAATATCAATTCCCGAATGGAATATACGGCTTTTAAATATAGGGTGTGTCCTCCAGCCAAAAGGAGATGTTATCGGCCCAGATATAGGCTTTATAAATCCTGCTGAGGAAACTTTTACCTGAGACGACCCGCCGCTATTCTTACGTGTCATATTTTCAATCATTGATTGAATACTTGCAGATTGCCTTGCCAATTCTCGTTCAGAACGCTCATAATAATTTTTATCTTTCTGTAAACGAGTAATCATAGTTTTATTTTCAGCAATTGAGTTTTGAATAGAGGCACGCTGATTATTAATATCTCTTATAGATGCTTCAATCATTCTTCTCTGGCTTTCAACCTGAGCTTTCAACTGAGCAATCTCATTTGCTTTATTTTTAACAGCCTGCATTCGTTTATAATCATCTTTAATAACAATTTTTTCAAAATAGAAAGTATCCATCAATGTATTCACATCTTTTGCAGACATTATAAGCTCAAACATTCCGGTACGCTGATGTTTGTATACCTGCCTTATTCTTTCTTTCATTGCAGAATCAATACTTCTAAACTCAGCAATAGCCGCATTCAGTTGTTGTTCCATAGATGATAAATTAGCAAGCAAAGAATTATATCGAACGGTTGTGGTTTGAAGTTCATGGTGAGCCCGTTCTAATCGCTGCTGGTTATTATTAAGCTTGTTACGTTCGTTTCTAAGCTTCAAATCAGCTTGCTGTTTTTTCTGCTGAAAATAATAACGTTTATTATTTGTTTGCTTCAACTTTTGATTCAAAGATTGGGCTGCAAACGCAGTACAATGGACTCCCAGCATTCCGGAGATTCCAAAAATAATCCAGCATATACATATATCTTTTAAAATATTTCTAATCTTCATCATTAATATTATTTTATTTTACAAGCAGCGGCAATAACATCAGACCAATAGTCCAGGCAACAAAAGTGACGGCTATAATACCCACTATCAGTTTTTGATGTTTTCTGAAAAATTCCATAATTTCTCCCCTTATATATTTGACATTCTACTATCAAAAAAATCTTTGTGCAAGGAATTGATAAATATTTTAACTTATATAAACACAATAGATGTTACAAAAAATAATATTTACAATATTTAAATACAAAAATGAACTTTTTTATTTTAAAATCGTTATAAGAGTATAGAGGTTAATATATTATGAATAACAAATGCACAAAATACGAAGCTCTATTTACTTTTAGAAGTGAAGAAGAATTAGAACAGCATATTCTTGAATGCGAAGACTGCAGAAAAGAACATGAAAAAATGCTGAAGATTTCTGAACTTATCAAAGAAGCTAAACCTTATTACAGAGAAAAGCGTAAAAATTTTGCTAAAGTAAAAATAGCCTGTGCGTTGTGTATGATAATGCTTAGCGGTACAACTTTAGGCATAATAAACCTCAACACTGATGTGTCTGATACTCTAAAATACGGCACTACTTTAAGTTCGGAAGATCTTGGATTACCTGTAGATTCTTACGGACTGATTTCGGTTGAATAGATGGATTTAAAAAAAGTAATACTTGAAAATAAACATAATATTAAAAACATTATACGACTTATTACAAAAGAAGAAAATGATGACCTGGAACAGGAAGTATATGTAAAAATATGGAAAAATTCAGATAAATACAAAGAACAAGGTTCTATAAAAAGCTGGATTTCATCTATTACCAGAAACACATCCCTTGATTATTTAAAATCTTCTTATAAAAAAATGTCAGAGGCTTCATCTTCAGATGATTTAATTTTAACAAACATTAAAGACAAAAAATCCTCTCCGGAATCAAATGTTATAAAACAGGAAAGACAAAAACGCATAGTTGATGCAATAAATCATTTAAAACCAAAATTTAAAGAAGTGATAATGATTTGCGAAATTAACGGATATTCATATGAAGAATGCGCACAAAAATTAAAATGTCCGCTTGGTACTGTTAAATCAAGAATTTATAATGCAAAAAAAGAATTAGCTCAAGCATTACAAGATTTACTATAAAAAAGAAAGGGTACAATAGAAAAATGAAAAAAATATTTTCATTAATCTTAACATCAATAATAATAAGCCTAGGCTGTAACTATAACCAGGTATTTGCAAATTGTGATACACACCGCCAAGACCGACCATCAAAAGAACAAATGAGACGTGAATTTGAAAAAAGGCTAAACCTATCAGAAAAACAAAAAGCAAAAGCTAAAGCTATTCACCAGCAAGGAAGAGAACAAATGAAGCCTATTATCTTGCAAATAGAATTTAAAAGGCAAGAAATAGAAGCTGTAAGACGCTCAAGATTAGCTGAACGTGCTCAAATAGAAAAAATTACAAAACTTGAAGACGAAATTAAAAAACTAGAAAAACAAGCCAGAGAAATCCGCAAGAAAAACACTCACGATTTTGAAAAAATATTAAACAAAGAACAAAAAACTGAGTTAGAAAAAATGAAAGCCGAAGGCCGCGCAAGATTCGAAAGAAATCATCCGGCAAGACCTCCATTTAACGGACTTGGAACCCCTGGTTTTTTAATGCCTAAACCATTATTTCCTACCTTGCCGCCGCCGCAACATCCTGACTTTGAAAAATAAATAAATAACAAAAATAGGACTTATATAGTGGTCAAAACACCGGATAAATTCAGTAATTCCGAACTCGTTTAGGAATCTGTATTGTTGATAAGCTACTGAAAGAATTTATTTAATTATCATTTAAACTATTTTTACGAGCCTCTTCATCTTTAACAAAATTACAAAGTTCTTCCAGACGCGTATCTTCCATTGCATCCATAAGTGATTGAATATCATTAAATTTTCCAAGTGCAAAACCTGTTTCAGCAAGCAGCACACAGTCATTACAGAGCCTATAGTCTCCATACTGTATTGAACCTGCAAGACATTTATTTTTTCCGCAACAGTCACAATCAAAATATTCATTGACTAAATCCGGATTTTCTTCCAAATCGTCCACAACCATTTGATTAACTACTTGCTGCATTTCTTCGATAATTTCTTCATTCGATTTATTCATAATTTACCTATTTTACAAGTGCTGCCATTTCTTGTACAGCTTTATCTATACCAACAAATACAGCTCTGGAGATAATACTATGACCTATATTTAACTCATGAATACCATAAATTTGACGCATTCTATACACATTTTCATAGTTCAAACCATGACCGGCATTCACTTTTAACCCGTAAGAATGAGCTAATTCAGTTGCATCTTTAAGTTTTTCAAATTCTTCAGCCTCATCAGGAGTACCAAAAGCTAAAGAATATTGTCCGGTATGAAGTTCTATAAATTGAGCACCTGATTTTGCGGCAGCATCAACCTGTTCTTTTGACGGGTCAATAAATAAACTTACTAAAATTCCGGCTTCTTTTAAAGGGGTAACAAAATCACAAATTTTATTTAATCTGCCAACAACATCAAGTCCGCCCTCTGTTGTTACCTCCTGGCGTTTTTCAGGAACAAGACAAACTGAGTGCGGTTTTATTTTTAATGCAATTTGCTGCATTTCAGATGTCACAGCCATTTCCAAATTCAAATTAGTTTTTATTACTTTTTTTAAGGCAATAAGGTCTTTATCTTTGATATGTCGTCTATCTTCACGCAAATGAGCAGTAATAGATGTGGCACCGTTAGCTTCACACACAAGAGCCGCCTGCACAGGATCCGGATGTTCTCCTCCTCTGGCATTTCTCAATGTTGCAACATGGTCAATATTTACACCTAAAAGCATAGTTATATCCTTTCTAAAACTTCATTTTACTAATTTTCAACAAAGCTGTATATGATGGCAGGATGGTTATCCTTTCTTCTATATTATCAGATTTTGCAGCAATTTCAATAGCAGATTTAATATTCTCTTCCACAATAATTCTATCTTGAGGTATACCTGCATATTTCAGCCTTAAAGCCATATCATTTGCTCTGGTGCCCGAGGTAATAACCAACCCACTGGCATTTTTCAACTGTTCGAAATCACTATCCCACAACCAGGAGATATCTCTCCCGTCTGCATAGTTATCATTTATTGCGATAACAATATTTGATGATAAATCTACAGTTTTCAGAACTTCACTTGCACCTGTCGGGTTTTTTATAAGTTGTATAAGGGTATCATGTCCATTAATAACCCTTTTTTCAGCTCTGCCAAAAATTGATTGATAAGATGATACAGCATCTTTAATTGTATGATAATCTATTCCATTTTCAAAAGCGCATGCTATTGCGGCGAGGGCATTATAAGCATTATACAACCCTACCAGATTTAATTTAAATTCATAAGATTTACCATCTGATACTGAATATACTTTTAGTACGGAATAATCAGCATAAACTTTTACATAACCTTTATAAGAAAGTTCCGGACGCTTATAGCCGCATGATTTACAAAAATAATGCCCCTGCTGCGCAAAAAACTGTTTTGAATATTGCAAAGGTTCTCCGCAAATACAGTTAAAAACTTCCATTGGAGCGTTGGAAGTTGAATTATGAACATCAGAACAAAATTCGACTTCTTCAAAGCCATAATAAACTGCATCCCTTCCTTTTCCAAAATTTGTAACTAAAGGATCATCAGCATTCAAAATAAGCTTTGCTTGACTTTTATCAATAGCATTCTGAATAAAACTTGCAGTTGTAGATAATTCCCCGTATCTATCCAGTTGATCTCTAAAAAGATTTGTAACGACAAGAAAATCAGACTCAAAATAATCATACAATTTTGTTAAATATGCTTCATCAGATTCCAGAACAGCATAATCAAACTTTTTAAAAGGCAAAACATTAAGAGCAAATACATTCGCAATCCCAGTAAGCATATTTGCCCCCTTAACATTATGTATTATTCTGCATTTATCAAATTCAAAAATATGAGAAATCAAACCGGATGTTGTAGTTTTACCATTTGTACCTGAGACAGTAATTGCAGATTTTTTTATATATTTTTTACAATAAGACAAAAAATTCGGACAGATTTTCAAAGTCATCATCCCCACAAAAGAAGTACCTGATGAACGGTTTAATAGCTTAATCGCTAAATAAGTTAATCTTGCAAATACCAACGCTGTATAAAATCTAACTCTACCCATAAAATAGTCCTTTAGACGTATTCAAAAAATTATTGTAATATTATATTATACATTTAATATAATACAAAATAAGAAAAGTTGAAAGATGATGACTATATTTTTTACAATAATTTTTATAGCAGAAATAATAATAACATTCTGGATAATTTCACAAATAAACAAAGGTATAAAATGGGCTCAAGAAACAAACAAAACAATTCTTGAATCTAAAAATACCATAAACAGTACCCTTACAGAATTACAAAATGAAATAAAGTCTGTACGCTTAAATATTGAAAAATTTTCCGGAATGGTAGAGAAAAAGAAAGAAGATTTTGTACAAATATTTTCTAAAGACTTGATAACAAACTTAGGATTTCTTATTCTAAACACAAATGTAAAAAGCGTTTTAACATTTATCGATATCATTTTAACCATAAAAAATTTTCTAAAAAAGAAATAAACTTAATTCTAACCAATAAAACAACAAGAGACTTAAAAATTCAAGTCTCTTGTTTTGTTTGTAAATATATTGACAATCCCTTAGTGCTGAACAAGGTGATAAGTTAAACCTTTATAAAGAATTGTTTTGCCGCCATTTGAAACATTAGTGCCTGACCAAATTAAAGTTTCTGTCGGGTAATAGCAGGAAGTATTATCAACAGTACCAGTAAAATAATAATTTTTACCATTTTTTGCATCAATTGCTTCCTGTAACGCATCCGATGTAAGGATAGACGATGTAACAGTTCCATTACCGCATTTTACTTTTACAGTAAGCCCAGTTGGTATTCTTAAAGTATTTGGTTCAATTCTTGTATTAGATCCAGATCTCGCATACGGAGTCACTGGAGTCGCTGTTTTCCCGGGATTGTTCCCTCCGGTTGGGTAATAATCGACATGGATGGTAGCTTCATTATAACAAACAGGAATAGCACCAGCTATATCCGTATTTAGACAACATTTATCATTCTTTTTAACAATTAAATTATTTGCTAATTTATATTCACAGCAAACATTACTATTATCATCAACAGATTGACACATATTATCCTTATCCGGAACAATAACACCTTCATCTGTTGATAGTACAGTATCATCACTGTCTTTATATGCAAATTTATAATCCTGAACCCTTAAACTATGTTTTTCAATTAAATCTTTTGACAGGATATTCGGACCTTTTGGACCATTCAAATCAATAACTACTGTAGGTGGATTATTTGCAAGTAATTGAGGTGAAATACAAATACTTGTGCCATTATCAAGCTGCGCACAAGCTCCGGCTAAACCTAAATCTGCAACAGGGACATCTTTCTTCTGTTTATCTGAATATGAGTAATACATTGGCGCGAAACATTCTGAGGCACCATTTCCATCAGGTGCACCGCAATATTTTGCAATTTTAAAATATTTTTTTAAAAATTTACCTGCTGTATCTTCTGGAGAATATGTAAAGGTTGATGAATACATCATCGTATCAGAAAAAGTTTTAACATTTTCAGTAACTGGCAATGAATATAACACAGAATTAATAGCCTGCACCTGACGTTGTCTTTTTAGTTCAAAACCGGAATTTTGTGATTTTGTTATAATTGCAGGAATAACTATTGCTGCAATTATCCCAACAATCGCAACAGCAAGCAATACCTCTGTTAAGGTAAAACCTTTTCTATTTATTATTTCTTTAAAAGCTTGTAAGATACGCTCAATCACAATTCAAAACTCCTCCGTTATCCCTAATAATATTTATCTAATAATTAATATTATAACAAGTTTTTTATCAGTTTGCAATAAAATATAAAAAAAGAAGAAATCCGCCCAAATTGCTATTACTCGATATCAAAACATTCTGGATATTTTATCTTGAAATTCACAAAAAAATATGTTACAATTATGAAGAAATTTGAGAAACGAGGTTTACAACTATGAGTAAAAACAAATCATTTATGTTTTCTATGGGCTTGATTGCCGGTGTTGTCGGCGGCATCATTGCAGGGGTTCTTTACGCTCCAAAACCGGGCGAAGAATCACGTAAAGAAATTAAAGACGCAGCCTGTGATTTTTATGAAGAACACGCTCCACAAATAGCTGAAGCAAAAAAACAAGCAATGGAATCTATAGACTTAATGAAATACAAATTAGAAAGACAATTCAGAAAAATAAATAATTCCGTAAAATCAAAAAAGATGCAGAAAGCTAAAGAATTAGAAGACTCTGAAAATAATAATAACGACAACGAATTTGATTATTAAATCAACAAATAGTAAAGGAATAAAATATGAGTATTGAAGTATCACAGGTAATTCTTAACAATGGACTGACTTTTCTTGCAATCGCAACAGGAATTGTTGTACTTGTTGTTGCAGGATTTTTAGTAAAATTGTTAATTGAGTTATCAACATTAACAAAAAATGTTAACGAGACATCAATTATGTTAAATACAGAACTAAAACCAACATTGAAAGAATTAAATGAAACAATTCATTCAATAAATTCCCTTGTTCAAAGTACTGATGAAGGAGTTGGAAATGTCAAACTTGGACTGGAAAACGCTTTAACAAAAACAAAAGCATTTTCTGAAAGTATTTTTGGAGGTTTTCTGAAAGGCTTTATGACTGTTTATTCAATTTTTAAAAGAAAATAGAACTATAAAACTTAATAGACCTTTAGAGAATCGAATCCTGAAATATACGATTCATAATATTTAAGAAAAAAAAGGAGATTATAATATGTCAGTATCTAGATTTATAGCAGGTTTTGTTGTTGGTGGAGCAATTGGAGCTCTTGCAGGGATTCTATTAGCTCCAAAATCAGGCGAAGAAACAAGAAAACTTTTAGCTGATTCAACCAAAGATATGGTAAGACGTGCTGATGAAACAGCAAAACAGATTCAATCAAAAGCTGATGATGCAGTATCTGATCTTCAAAAAAAAGGTGAAGAAATAAAAGATAAATTGCAAGACTTAATCAGCAAACAAAAAGAAGCAAAATCTGACGCCTCTGCTGAAAACGAAAACAAAGAAGATAATGCTAAAGAAACTTCTAAATAACAGATTAAACATTTGTTAAAATTTTAAAAAGAGCCTATTACAGGGCTCTTTTTAAGTGTATATAAATAATTATAAACAACAAGACTTGAAAAAATTTTACTAAGTAATAAAATTGATATATAAATTAAAATTAATATAGGAAAAAATATATATGATAAAAAGTGAATATATTAACAGAACGAAAGAATTCTTAGCTTCGTCCAAAGTAGTCAAGTTTTTATACTTAGTATCCTATTCGTTCTTGATAACTGCAATTATTGCAAGTCAAAACTTCTTTTTTCAAAGCATAATTGAAAACGGTATAAGTAAAAAAGATATTATCGCTCAAAAAACTCTAACAGTTGAAGATGTTAAAAGAACAGAACAACATAAAAGAGAAGTAGCTCAAAAAGTTGAACCGATTCTTGTTCCAGCTGAAGATGACTTCATTAAATCTAATCTTGAAACGTTACAAAATTCAGTAATACAGATTCGCAAAAAAAGCACAACAGAATCTGAAAAAATAAAAGAATTAAATGTTTTATTTGATTTATCAGATAACCCTAAAAAAGACTTTATAATTGATTTCTTGCTGCACGTTGATGATGCCAGCCTGCAAGAATCTTTTGATAAAGCTTCCTTATCTCTTGTAAATATCTTACAGGTAGGTATTATGGAAAAAGATTATGAAAAAGACAATATTAAAACACTAATAAAAAACAATCTGGTTTCAAATGTCTCAAAACGTCAGGTTTCTGTTATTTCAGCACTATTGGAGCAAGTTATTGTACCAAATCTTGTAGTTGATGATGCTGCAACAGAAATCGCAAGATTAAATGCACAGGACTCTGTAAAACCATATAAAGTAACTTTCCAAAAAGGCGAAAAAATCGTTTTTGAAGGTGAACCGGTTACAAGATTGAAAAGAGACGCATTGCGTGAAGCAGGTTACAATGTTTATGAACTTAACTGGCAGGGTATCCTTTCTATATATATACTTGTATTGTTGATAACAATAACATTTCTGGCATATCTAAAATTCTTTGAAAAAGACTTTTTAGAAACCAGATATTTATCACTAGCAGGGATGCTAACTACTATAATGTCCGCAATTGCAGTGGTGCTTCCTACAGGGTCTTCGCCGTATATACTGCCAATTCCTGCTGTAATTATCATTGCTGCTATATTTTTAAGCCCAAGAATTGCATTTCTTCTATCGACATTAATTTTAGTCGTTCTAACCGTCGGAATGCAATATGAAACACAATTTATAATAACATTTATCGTTTTAGCTCTCATTGGCATGATAACTGTTTCTAAAATAAGATATTCAAAAAGAGTTGATTTAATTAGAGTTGGATTTCATCTTGGTATAGCCGGTGTATTAATTATGCTCAGCCTTTATTTTATTGACAAATGTTTAATTGATGTTAGCAATTATTTGATATTAAGAAATTGCATATTTATATTTATAAACTGTTTAATCAGTTCGATTGCCGCACTGGGATTATCACCACTTTTCGAAAGTACATTTCATATCATTACACCATACGGACTGGCAGAACTTGGTGATCATAACCAACCACTGCTAAAAAGACTTCAAATCGAAGCCCCGGGGACATATCATCACAGCTTAATGGTTTCAACACTGTGTGAAGCTGCAGCAGAAGCAATTGGAGCCAATCCGATACTAGCAAGAGTCGGAGCATTTTACCATGATATTGGTAAATTAAAACGACCTCTATTCTTTGTTGAAAACCAATCTTATTTCAGTATTGAAAATCCTCATAACACATTAAATCCAAGATTAAGCAAGATGGTCATTACTGCACACCCAAAAGATGGTATTGACCTTGCTAAAGAATATGGCTTGCCGGGTATTATCAATGATTTTATCTTGCAGCACCACGGAGAAGGTTTAGCTAAATATTTCTATAATCAGGCAATTCAGGAAGAAGGTATTGAAAATGTAAAAGAAGAACAATTTAGATATACCGGGCCAAAACCAAATAGAAAAGAAACTGCAATACTAATGCTTGCAGACGCTGTTGAATCTGCAGTCAGAGCAATGAAAGGCGCTACAACAGAAGAAATTGAACAAATTATTGATAAAATTATTGTTGAACGCCTAAATGACGGACAGCTTGCAGACAGCCCTCTCACTCTTAAAGATATAAAAATTATTGCTGCAACATTTAGCAGAATTCTACGCGGAATGCAGCATAACCGAATCAAATATCAGGAAAATATAGCTGAAGAGTTTGAAAAAAATAAAATTGAAATGCCAAATAAAATTTTAGACGAAGATTTTGAAAAAAAAATAAAAGAACTTGAAGATTCTAACAAAGGAAAAAACAATCAAGAACAAGCTGATGACAATAATAAGGACTTATGATAAATTTTAATTTATATATAGATAATGAGTTTCCTGACTGGAAACCTGATGAAAAAATCATTCTTCAAAATATACAAAATATTTTTAAATATTATATGACAATTCCTGATATCGCAGATAATTCCTGCTTAAAAGGCTATGAATTTGATACAATATCATTTGATTTTTTGTTTTGCAATTCAGAAAAAACTCATATAATAAATAAAGATTACAGAGGAAAAGATTACCCTGCAGATATTATTACTTTCGCTGTATTTGCAGATTCTCCTCAAGAAGAAAAATTCGTTTTAGATTTTGAAATTAATTTAGGAGAGATTATAATAGCATTAGATAAGATTATAGACGAAGCAGAAAAAAAAGAGATTGATAAAGAATATGAACTTTATTTTCTGCTTAGCCATGGAATCTTACACCTGTTGGGATTTGACCATCAGACAGAAGATGAATTTGAATTTGTTGTAAAACACCAGAAAGGTGCTTTAGCAAGTATAGGAATAGCTTATGACAAAATTTAAAAAACAAAATTTTTCAAATACTTTTAAAAATGCCAGAAAGGGTATGCGTTTAACTCTCAAAAGTGAAAGAAATTTACGAATCCACCTGTTTGTAGCTGCACTGGTTTTAATAACAGCCTACTGCCTGAATTTTTCAATAACAAAATTCTGTATACTACTCCTTACCATAGCGTCTGTAATTTCCGCAGAAATGTTTAATTCTGCAATAGAATTTTCGCTTGATGCAATATTTCACAACAAATATTCCAGAATGGTAGGAATGGCAAAAGATATCGCAGCCGGAGCAGTTATGGTTGTAACAATAACTGCAGTTATGATTGGCGTACTACTTTTTGCTCCTCCGGTTATAAAACTAATAGCAGGTTAAATAAACAAAATAAAAAGCCCTCACAATTTTGTAAGAGCTTTTATCTTTTACCGAATATAAAACTTGTTATTAGTATTAATTATTGCTTAATACCAAGCGGAAAGTGGCTAAATTTTTAATCGATAACATTGCATGTTTGTTGTGTTGTTCTTCTGAAATGTTAAAAATTCTGATTATTCTTTGAATTTCAGCCAAATCCTTGTATGATTCAATTTTATAAACATTTTCAATTGGATCTGCAACAACTGACATCAATGTATTTAATTCTTGTTCTTTCATATTACCGATTATCCTCTTTCCTATATACTCTTATATAAAGTATTTTTTTTTCTGAGAATTGCCTTTTTGGATTTATTTATATTAACAGAACTTAACAATTATTTTTTAAATATATCCTATGCCAGTAAATCTATATTTTGAGCAAGCTTATCCCCTGTAACATTTGGATGTTCAAGACTATATCCAGAATTATGATAGAATGCATTACTAAAGTTATTCTCAAGCGTTGTCATTGATTGCTGGGGGTTATAAGATTGAGACAAAATACGATACACTGCAACTTTACTTGATGGATTAGTATTATTGTAATCCATGACTTTTCCTATCGGAACTGTTGAATTAGAACCCGAGTAAACGTAGACTATATCCATATATATCCCTTATATATATTATAACACATGGCATACAAATTTATAACCCCTACATTTTACACAGGATTTCAACATTTCAATCTAGGACCCTGAAACAAGTTCAGGGTGACATTTTTGCTTTTGATAACTAATATAACATTAAGCAATATTAAGAAAATAATAAAAATATTCAAAAAATATAGCAATTTTATATACTAAAAAAACTTTATATATATGTAAACACGAGGAGTGCTTAAATTGAGGAATCAAAAAAGACTTTTAAGCACACACTTCACACTTCACTATTACGAGGAATGGTACAAATTTTACATTCCAAGAGCCTTTTCTTTTAAAGGCTCTTTTTTTTATGCTAATTATATTTTTAATGGATAATCTGAAGGAACTTTCCAATTATTTAATTGTATTAATTTGAGACAATACGAACGGCTATTTAAACCATAAACTTGATGAATAGGCTCTTTTGTACAAAATTGCTCATTATTTATAAGTTTTATCCAAACCTCTGGTGTATAGTTTTTGCTATGATGAGGATAATCAAATGCTACCATACCTGTATCAATATAATATAAAAACTGAAAAGTTTTCTTACCTAGACATTCATTCAAAACATTAGTAACTGGTTTACATTTTTCAACATCTTTTCCATAAGGGAAAAAACTAATGCTATTAGCATCCCAAATAAATGCGCTGCCATTATTCATATAACGGACATAATAAGGAAAGCCTTTGGGTTTAATTGAAGTAATTCCAGCCATTTCCGGCAATAAATATTTCTCAAACCAGGTATCAGAATAAGAAGGATATAAATCATCCCAACCATCCTTATCCCCCCAATTATACTCAGCCTGTCTTGTTGCAACTTGAATCGTAGCATAAAAATGCTTTAATCTAGTACCTACTACATATCTTCGGTAATTACTGATAACTACCGGAATAGTTAAAGCTGCAACTACACCGATTATCCCCAATGTAATTAAAACTTCTGCTAATGTAAACCCGACTTTTTTATCTATCACAACAAGATTAGTATTATTTACAATATTGTTGTAAATTGAACCCATTTTAAAATTTTGCAAGAACATTGAAAATGCTCTATTCAGGCAGAGAGTACCCCCCCCCCGAAATTCAATCTACACTTGAGTTTTAGACTCATCGATATCCTCCAGAATTTCTATAGATATATTATATATATTAATAAAACAAAAATAACAATAAATAAAGTTGCTATTTTTCCTTAACAGAAATAAAAACTTCAGCTAACTTACCACCGCGTCTGTTTTTAAAACGAATTTCTTTAACTTCAGGCTCTTTTGGTTTAAAGTCATCTTTCTGATAACCGTACAAAAATTTCATAAATTCTTTACTATACATATTACACACCTGCCCGATTTAAAACTTCACACATATATAATAAAACATATTATACACAAATATTGCCAATTGTACATAAATTGTTACAAATTTAGCAGTTATAAATATTACCCTGTAGAATAAGTAGTTTTACTAATGTTTTCAAGTATCGGTAAAGTACATAATTTGGTATAAGTTTGTTTTTTAAATAAAACTTTTGTTTATTTTAAACAAAACTCACACTTAACAAGGAGGTAAAAATGTCAATTAAAAAACTAACTGTGGCAGCTGCGATTGCCGTTGGAATAGCAACGTGTTCCTTGACTTCTGCGATGGCAGCTTGCCCGTGCAACACCAAAGCACCTGAAGAGGCACTACCTGTAGTAACAGGTCCGGCTTGTCCGGTTGAAGCACCGCAGACCTGCACAAAATGTAAAAAATCCAAAACAGACTGCGAATGCAAAAAGAAAACACCATGTCCTGTAAAACAAGATCCATGTGATTGTCAGCAAAAAAAAGATGACTGCGGTTGTCCTGACGAAATCAGCTGCGACAAACCAGCCGTTCCGTCCTGTGCATTATGTCCGCAAACTGGAAAACCTGATAAAGCAGAAATGAAACAAGTTTACGGCTATCCTCAAGCAATTTACGGAACAAACAACTATGTTGGGGAACCTGCAAATTCAATTTTCTCAACAGAAAGAGCAGCTAAAGGATGTCCTGCCAGCAGAATGTCTTCAAATATAAGCGGGGCAACAGTTGCCACAGACGGTCAAATGACAGGCGCGGCAACACAAATGCCATGTTTGAATGAATGTCCTAATAAATATAACGGCATTTCTATTGATAGAAATGAATGTAAAATGGATGGCAATGCATGTCCAATAGATATTCAATCTGCAAATTCAATAAATGCAGTTAAGAAAACATTAATTCCGTATGAAATTCCTCAACAAATTCAAAATATAACAGGCGCTGCAGCACCATTCAGCGGCTGCCAATTCCCTGACGTTCCAAACAGTCACTGGGCTTCTTGCGACATCGACAAACTTGCAATAAATGATGTTGTTGTAGGTTACCCTGATGGATATTTTAAACCAAATAAAAATATTTCACGTGCCGAATTCGCAACAATGCTTGTTAAAGGGTTTAACCTAAATTGTGATTTGGATACACAGGTATTATTCTCAGACGTACCTAGAAGCAACTGGGCTAACGCTGCAATTGCAAAAGCAGTAGATGAAGACTTGTTAAAAGGTTATCCGAATAAAACATTCAGACCGCAAGCTCCCGTAACACGTGTTGAAGCACTGACTTCAATAGCAAAAGGGATGACCTGCGATATAGATAAATGCAAGGCAGACGAAATCCTTAGCAGATATGCTGATGGGAACAAAATCCCTGAATGGGCAAGAATTCCTGTAGCAAAATCATTAGATAGCGGTGCTTTGAAAGATTCACCAAATCCTAACATGATTATGCCAAACAAAGATGCCTCCCGTGCAGATATTGCATCAATGATGCAAACAGTCCGCGTAGCTTTAGGGTACGACACAAATCCTAAAACGGCAAATCAAGCTTGTCCGGCTTGTCCTGTAGAGAAAAATGCGTTGATTGAACACGAAGAAATCGTAAAAATTCCTACATTGAAATTATCAATGATAGACCAATTGACAGCTAAATCTTCTCACGTAGGTCAATACTTCAGAGCAAACACTCTTGAAGATATCACAATCAATGGTGTAACATACCCTTGCGGTTCAACAGTTACAGGTCAGGTTGTTGAAGTTATCAGACCTTCAGGCTGTGAAAAAGGTGCATTAAAACTTGCATTTACAGAAATTAAAAACGGTGACTGCAAAACTAAATTACCAAAACAAATTCTACAAGCTCAAGTTAATAAGTCTAAAAACGTTAACCCGGTAGCAAGACTTGTTGAAATGCCATTCACATGGGCAGGCTCTCTGGTTGGTGTTGTTGGTAGAACCGCCGGTGGTATATTGACTAACGTAGGTAACGCAGCAGAAAATATTTCTAATGATGCAGGTTATATGTTAGGTCATGCTTTCCAAGGTCAATTCGGTGCAGCTGCAAGAAGCTTAGGCGACGGTCTATTTGAAACAGTTAAAGCTCCAATTGACGTAACTAGAACAGCTCTATCAGGTACTATGGGCTTATTCCAAACTACAGGTGATGAATTTGCTTACCTTGTTGATCCTCGCGGATATAAAATATCTGCTGTAAATCCAAGAGAACACGTTACTATCGCTTTTGGTTGTAATGAATAGAAGAAAAGTTTCTTCTCAATAAACAACGTAAAAATCATAGTTGATTTCATCACCAAATAGAGGACCTCGTGCAATATTTGCACGAGGTCCTCTTTCTTTATTAAATATCAATATTAACGCAAATATCTGAAATATAGATAGAATGAACTTAATACTAATGAAATTAGAGTCACCAGAGAACCGTATTTCATAAATCTGAAAAACGAAATCTTATGCCCCTTAGATGCCGCAGTTTCACTAACTAATACATTTGCTGCCGCACCAATAATTGTTAAGTTTCCACCAAGGCAAGCACCTAAAGATAGAGCCCACCATAAAGCATGAGTGTGTCCTGTAATAGCATGTGGATTTGCAGGATTAACAAGTTCAGAAATCAATGGAGCCATAGTTGCTGTATATGGAATATTATCAATTATACCTGATAAAATACCTGATGCCCAAAGTATAATCATTGTAGCTGCTTCAAGACTGCCATTTGTTAGAACAATCAACTGGTCTGCAAGGAATTTGATACCACCGTTAGCTTCAAACCCGCCAATTATTATAAATAAGCCTATAAAGAAAAATATTGTTAACCATTCAACATCACGGTAAATTTCTTTTGGTTTTTCAAAAAGAAGCAAGAAAGAAGCACCTGCAACCGCGAATACAAATGCTGAAATATGTGTAATATCATGAGTTACAAACCCTAAAATAACTAATCCAAGAGTTATGACAGAACGAATCATTAGGTTTTTATCTGTAATAGTTTTAGAATTGTCAAGATTTGCAATATGAGCCATTTTTTCCGGAGTAGCTTTTAAACCCTTTCTAAATAAGAATACAAGAGTTGAAACCGAAATCAAAAATATAATAAATACTATTGGAGAAAGCTCTACAACAAAGTCCATAAAGCTTAAACCAGCTCTTGTACCGATAATAATATTTGGAGGATCTCCAATCAAAGTAGCTGTACCTCCAATATTAGAAGCCAAAACTTCTGTAATTAAAAATGGAACAGGATCTGTTTCAAACTCTTTTGCAATTACAAAAGTAATAGGCATCATAAGTACAACAGTTGTAACGTTATCCAAAAATGCAGATGCGATAGCTGTAAATGCAGCCAGTGCAAATAAAACAGTTTTAGGATGACCTTTAGTAGCTTTTAATAAGTTAAGCGCCATCCATTTAAATACGCCGCTTCGGCTTGCAATATTTACAATAATCATCATGCCGATAAGTAAAAATATTACTTCAAAATCAACGTATTCAAAAACACCTTTGACGTTATCTTCAAGACTAAGAGATAACGGAATTAACCCTAGTAACATTGTAAGAGATGCTCCAACCAATGCCACTACAGATTTTTGAATTTTTTCGCTGGCAATGAATATGTATGCAATCAAAAGAATTGCACCTGAAATTATCATCCCATGCGAGTGAATAAAATCTAACATTTTAATATCTCCCTTATTATATCAATGCTAATTATAACATAAACAAACCGGCAGATATTAAAAATTTGAGTAATTAAAATTTATGTTTTACCAGTGCATAAATATCATTAAATACAACCAGTACCATAAATATAATTAGCAACAAGAAGAAAAATGAACTTACCTTGTTTATAGTTTCTTCATCAACAGGCTTTCCTCTCAATTGTTCAATTAATAAGAACATAAAGTGTCCGCCGTCAAGAGCCGGTATCGGTAAAAAATTCACAAGTGCTAAATCCAAAGAAATCATAGCTGTTAACAGTAGTCCTGAGAAAAAGCCGCTATTCTGAATCACATCACCGCCGATTTTTGTAATAACTACAATACCATGAAGATCTTTAACCGGAATTTTTCCTGTAAACAGCTGCCACAAGCCGTAAACTAAAATATATGTTTGTTCCCACATATATTTAAAACTTCCTGAAATCGCAGCTGCTGGATTTTTTGTAGGAACAAGTACCTGTCTTGATTCTACAGCAACACCAATCATTCCTTTGTTATTAGGATAAATGGTTTTCAATTGAATTTGCTTTCCATTTCTTAATACTGTCAAATTCAAAGGGCGTAAATTATCTGATACAGCATAAGCTAAATCATTTAATGTTGTTTTTCCATCAGCAACATACGTATTTTTACCTTTTATAGAATCTCTTAACTTTTTCTGACTCTCACCTAACAACATCTGAGAATCTTTATATAACTTATAACCTTTTAAAGTTTCATCATCTATTTTTAAAGCAGGTTCAGATTTAATATCTGGTAAAGCAACTACAGTTAAATTTTTAATAGCCTCATTTTCTTTTATTTTTGGATTAAGTTTTTTCAAATTTTCTAAATTTGACTGAACAAACTCAGAATCAACTTTACCATCATAAGGTTTACTATTCTGAGCATACAAAGTAAGAGCATAGCTTGAATTTATATCAGAACCGTTTATTTTTACAACTCTATCTCCGCTTTGCAACCCGCTTTGCCATACAGACTCACCTTTTGCAGCTGCAATTTTATTAATATAAACATCATATTGCCCTGACGGTAATTTTCCCCATACAACAGCAGTAATAAATACTAATAAAAATGCGGTAATAATATTTGCAATAACACCGGCTGAGATTACAACCATCCTCTGCCACACTGGCTTATTAATAAACCTATCTTCTGAATCTGCAGGTAAATCCGAATCTTTCTCATCATCAGGAAAAGATACATAACCGCCAAGCAAAAATGCATGCACAAGAACTTCTACATCACCAATTTTCTTACTCCACAATGTTGGTCCAATAGGAAGCCCGAAACCAAACTTTGATACTTTAATTTTAAATGCTCTAGCAGCCAAAAAGTGTCCTGCTTCATGAACCAGAACTAAAAAACTAAGTAACAAAATCATTATTATTATTGACATAAAAATCCTCTATCTATTTGTATCTAATAAAAAGCCTAAACATTAAACTTTAATTTTACTTAAACTGTTTCAAAAATCTTACATCATTATTAAAGAACAGTCTGATATCATCAATTGCATATTTTAACATAGAAAGTCTTTCAACCCCCATACCAAAAGCAAAACCTGAATAAACTTCCGAATCAATACCCACTCCTCGTAATACATTAGGGTCAACCATGCCGGCACCTAGTATCTCTAACCAGCCGGTACCTGAACAAGTTCTGCAGCCTTTGCCCTCACACATAATACACTGAACATCAATTTCTGCTGACGGTTCAGTAAACGGGAAGAAACTGCTTCTGAATCTTGTTGGGCGACTTTCACCAAAATATATTCTGATAAATTCGTTTAAAACACCTTTCAAATCACCAAATGTAATATTTTTATCAACATATAAGCCCTCAATCTGGTGGAAGAAATTATTTTTACGTGAATTTATATTTTCATTTCTGTAAACTCTGCCCGGTGCAATAATCCTAATCGGAGGATTTTTCCCTTCCATAGCGTGAATCTGGGCACCTGAAGTTTGGCTTCTCAACACAACATTTTTTGCAATATTTGTGTAGAATGTATCCTGCATATCACGTGCCGGGTGATCTTTTGGCACATTCAACATATCGAAGTTGTAGTATTCAGTTTCAACTTCCGGAGCAAATTCATCCTGCACAACAGAAAAACCTAAACTCTGAAATATTGAACAAATTTCATTTGTTGTTGACGTTAAAGGATGCACATGCCCTCTTGGGATGTACTGTCCAGGTAATGTCACATCTATTTTTTCTTTTTGAAGTTTTTCATTCAATTCTTTTTCATAGAATAGTTGAAATTTCTCTTTTATAGATGACTCTAATTTTTGAGTAATTTCATTAGCCAGAGAGCCGATTATTTTTTTATCTTCAACAGAAAGGTCTTTTAACCCTTTTTTAATTTCGTTAAATTCACCTTTTCTGCTCAAATATTTAAATTTAATATCTTCTAAATCTTTAACTGTAGCAGCCTTTTCAATATCTGCGGCTGCATCTGAATAAATTTTTTCTAATTGATTTTTCATAATTTCACCTATTTATGAGATTCTTCGACTGTTACAGGTCATTCTGAGTAAAGTAAAGAATCTCATAACTTATCGTCTCAGAATGACAATAAACTCTTACATTTTTAAAATTTCATTATATTTTTTTTCATAAGCTATAGTAGTCTTAGCCCCGTGTCCCGGATATACGATTGTATCATCCGGTAGTGAAAATAAAATATCTTTTACACTGTGAGTGATTTTTTGAAAATCCCCACCAGGGAAATCCGTTCTGCCGATACTTCTGTTAAACAATGTATCTCCGGAAAACAACTTATCCTCTGCTAAATAGCACATACCGCCTTCAGTATGCCCCGGAGTTGCTATAGCTTTAATTTTAGTTTTGCCGATAAAAAATTCATCACCATCATTAACATTTTTTTTTACTGATAATACCTCAGGACCTCTAACTCCTGTAAACATTTGAATCATTGCAGGAGTAGATTCAATTTGTTCTAAATCATCTTTACCTACATATATATCTACATTAAAAACTTCATTAAATTTATCGACACCTAATATGTGGTCAAAATGCCCGTGAGTTAACAATATATATTTTAAAATTAAGTTCTCTTTTTTAATTGCATCAATAATTTGCAATGATGGTGCGGAACAGTCAATCAAAACAGCTTCCTTTGACTCTTCATCAAAAAGAAGATAGTTATTAGCATCAACAGGACCTTCTACAAAAACTCTTATCTCCATTTTTAGCCTTTCACAAGCTCAAATATATTTTTACACATTGAGAATAATTCTTTTGCATCTTTTAAAGCAACCATATTTGGTCCGTCACAAAGTGCTTTATCAGGTTCAGGGTGAACTTCAAAAAATAAAACATTTGCACCAACTGCCATTGCAGCTTTTGCAAGAACAGGAACAAATCTTCTGTCACCGCCGGAACAAGTACCGTTAGCACCAGGTAACTGAACACTGTGAGTAGCATCAAATACAACAGGATAACCAAAAGATTGCATAATAGGAATACCTCTAAAATCAACAACAAGATTGTTATATCCGAATGAAGTTCCTCTATCTGTCAATAAAATATTCAAATTTCCTGAATCTTCGACTTTTTTTATCAAACTTTCCATTTGTTCAGGAGCCAAAAACTGACCTTTTTTAATATTAACAATTTTGCCAGTTTTAGCAGCTGCAACAAGCAAATCTGTCTGGCGGCATAAAAATGCAGGAATCTGTATAATATCAGCAACTTCCCCTGCTACTGCAGCTTGTTCAGGAGTATGAATATCAGTTACTATCGGCAAATCATACTTTTCTTTAATAGTTTTAAGCATTTCAAGCCCTTTTTCCAGTCCAGGCCCTCTAAATGAAGTAATAGATGAACGATTTGCTTTATCAAAAGAAGATTTGAATACAAAATTTATATCCAATTCTTCTGTAATTTTTTTCAAACCCTCAGCGGTTTGTTCCAAAATTTCTATGCTTTCAATAGCACATGGACCGGCAAGAATAGTTAATTTATCTCCCCCGATCTCAAAATCCCTTAGTTTAATTCTTTTTATATTTTCCATACAAAAATTATATGAAAAATAAATTAAAAATACAAGGTTAAATCAATGTAATTTATATATAATTTCCCACAAAGCTTTAAGGGTGACAAATTTAACCATCAATAGAAAAACTTATACAAGTCTAAAATCAAGAATTTCAATATCATACCAATTATTCAACAACAACTCTTGCCGGGAAATTACTTTTCAGCAAATTATTTGCAGCCTGCTGAGCTTTTTCTCTGGAAGTATATGCTCCCACCTGTAATGTGTAATATCCGCCAAGATTTTTAACAATAGGAGTAACACCTACTCCGGCATCTTGAATTATACTTTTAGCAACTTCAGCTTGTTTTTCGGTTGCATAATATCCAACAACGACTTTAGCATTAACAATTTGAGCCGGTTGTGACGGCATTGGAGCTTTTTCATTTGATTTTACGGTCTCTTTTTTTTCTACAGAATGCGGAGGCTGTTCCATTTGTTGCTGAACATGCTTTGTATCATCTTTAACCTGCTGTTCAAGTTTTTGAGAATTCATTAAATCTGCCATTTCAACTTCCATTTGTCCTACAGTCTTTTTAGTATGGTTTGGAAGTACAACTTTTTCATCAAGCTCTGGAGAAAACATTTCTTCATCGCCTTCTTTTTTACCTGAATCCTCCATTTGTATATGCTTCAAGCGCTCATCAATAACAGACTGAACAACTTCTTCATCATCTACAGCCACTGCAGCCTCATTACCATCGGAAATTCCGACATCAACATTTGGGGATAATATTTTTGCAAAACCAAGTAATATCAGAACTCCGATTACAAATACTGACGCAAAGACTATTACATCTTTGTTTGGACCTTTCTTTACCTTTTTTTTATACTGGTTATATGAAAAATGAGAAGAAGTCTCATATTTATCAGCATCTTTTAACATTAAACACCTCTAACTTTTGTACTGGCTAATACAATATCCTCAATTTCAGCACTGTAGTTAAGCATAACTTCAGTAGCAAAATCTTTTACATCATTAATTCCTAAATCACTTTCTAAACCTGAAACAGGAATAGGTGCCCCTTCAGACAATATATTAACACCGGTATGAATCAAAACTGAAGTTAATGATTTTGTAGCTATAGATACGGACAATTTTTTATCATTAACAAATAAATCATCCCCGCTTCGTTTTACAACAAAACCTCTTTTTTCAAGTGCTTCTTTTATGCTGCAAATAAGTAGTCTCTGCCTGAATACACCTTCGACAAGTTCAACATTAAACTGTTCTGTAATAAAACTAAGCATATATTTACTATAAATTGGCTCGTTATTTATTACATCTTCAATATCAACCATCTCTGTCAACTTAACTTCGCATTCCCCGCAAAAAGCAACAATTGCATCTCCCTGAATTTTAAAATTCTTATAAATCCAATGAGGAGCAAGCTGAGAGCCTATATATTTAATATCCTTGTCTATAAATAGTGTTTTCATTTTCTACCCGAATAAAATATTTGTATAATATGTATCATTATTCGCTTCAAGGGCATGTTTCAATCTTAAACATGACTCACATATCCCGCAATGTTTATCCCCGCCTTGATAGCAGCTTCTGGTTAATTCCAGAGGAATACCATGCTTTAAAGCTAACATGACTATATCATTTTTAACATAATTTATCAAGGGTGCAACAACTTTTGGGTGTTTTCTTGTAGAATAAAGAAATTCTGCATTAATTGAATCTATAAATTCCTGTGTATTATCCGGAAAAGTTTGTCCCTCTTCTTTGTTTGCACCTATCAAGATATAATCATAATCTTCAGAATCCGCAAAACTACCTGCAATATTCAAAAACAATCCGTTTCTGTTTGGAACCCAGACAGACTTTGCGGTACTCTCAGATAGAACAAGGCTCTCCCCTGTTGGTATATTACCTTCAGCAACCAACGATGTATGTGTAATATTTTTCAACCAGTCCAATTTTATTGTTGTATGTTCCAAATTATAATAGTCACAGATTTTTTTTGAAGTTTGAATTTCTTGCTGTACGGATTTTTGACCATAATCAAAAGTTAATGCTAATGAAATATTCAATTCTTCCTTTTTTAAACCCAGACTAACAAGAGAATCCAGTCCGCCTGATAATAATATTAAAGATTTCACTATTATTATTCTCCCCTTTCACTTTCAGATTCATATTCATCCAAAATTGCAACAGCTTCCATTTTTAAATTATCAGAATAACAGCTTGAGGCAATAACTTCATCAAGAATTGTTCTATCTGATAAATTATATAAAGCTATTAATGCATTTTTCTTAACTTCCTCATCCTTATCATTAATTAAACAGCTTTTTATAGTATCAAATGCTTTTGGATTATCGCTATCCATTAAAGCTTCAATTGCATTAATTCTAACCTGCGCGGATTCATCAGACAATGAATCTTTCAAGGCTTTATACACACGTTCATTATCACCGAACCCCATCTTAATTAACGCCTCTATTGCTCGCTCTTTTAAGAATGTAAACTTATTTAAAATACCCTGCTTTGTTTCCAGTATACTAACCAGCGGATCAAGAGCTCTTGTATCCCCCAGCAGCCCCAGAGCTGAGACTGCGGACTCTCGTAAATATACAGATTTTTCATCCTCATCTTTTACTACTTCAATTAATGGCGCAACTGCAAACCTGTCTCCAAGTCTTCCCAACGCATCCGCACAGGCAAGCCGAACTTTATAGTGCTCATCTTTATTATTCAGGCAGTATAAAAGAGAAGACACAACATCTGTATTTTTTTGATTTGCAATAGCTTTAGCACACATAACCCGTACATTTATAAACTTTTCTTTCTGGATATCGTCCTGACCGGTTCCCTTTTTTAACAGCAAAATATCAACAAGAACCTCAAGACTGGAAGTATCTCTATACATATCAACACAACGAATCAAATACATAATAACATCTGGATTATCAGCGTTGGCAAGCAAATAATTATATATCTGCACCAAATCTTTTTGTGTATAAATATTTTTCAAATTATCAATATTTGAGATAACAAAATTCGTATCCGAATCCGAAAACAAACCGCAATTTTCCGCTATTAACCTGAAATCAAGATTTGTATTGTTGTTCACCATTAACCTCGCAACTAAAATATATACTAAATAATACATTTTTTCAAGCCAATACCGCTCAAAACCAATAACATTTATTAATAGCTCTTAATTGTAACATTTTTGTAACCAAGTGGCAAAAATAAATATTCTTTGATTTAAAATAATTGTGTAGCAGTTATTAATTTTATAAATGGTGCAAAATGAATATAGACTCAATTAAGAATTATCCCACTGGAATTTTAATTAAGAATAAGCCTGCGTACGGGCTTGAGAACAAACAGAAGAACAGAAGTGCGGAATTGTGTGACAATAAAAATTTGAATAGAGGATATTACAGCGGTAGCTTTACGGGATTGAACGGAGCTGCCGCTGGTGCTTCTAGGGGAATGTTAAACAAAATATTAGATCTTTGTGATTCTCATACAGTAATCGCACAAAACCTTGTAGCACTTGTTTTAGCGGCAGGATTAAGACCTATCGCAATTATGTCTTTACCTGGGAAAAAAGATAAAGAAGATAAAATTTATGCATCCGGACACTCTATCGCTTCCGGTCTTATCGGCTTTGGCTTTTCAAGTATTGTAATGTACCCTCTGGGTAAAGCTGTAAAGAAAACAATCGACTCATTTAAAGATGCAGCATCTGCAATTTCACTTTTGAAATCAAAAGCAACAGAAGAACTTACAGAAGCAGAACTTAAAAATTTAAATAAACTTAAAGATAAATATAAACTTTCAAACATTAAAGACATTGAAAACGTAAAAGTATTTAAACGATTAAAAGAAATTTATAACATTGAAAACTTAGCAGAACTTGAACATTCAAAAGCATTCAAGAATGTTACAAAAATGCTGGATATGGCACCGGATGTATTCGTATTCGGAATAGCAAAAGCAATGTTAACAGTTGCTCTTATTCCGCCAATTCTGAAATACGGATTCGGACTTGAAAAGAAAAAGAAACCGGCAGCCCCTGAAGTTGTTCCACAACAAACAGCTCCAATACCTCCAACCATGGAAAAACCGGAAATTACAAAATTTGCAGGAGGGTTAAAATAATGAATATAACCTTAAACACAAATAACTTTAGCTCTCAACAATATAACAGCATAAATAATAACAATAAAAAGAAAAATCAATATTCTAAAAATTTAAATAACAATCAACCGTCTTTCAGCGGAATTGAAATACCTACAAAATCAAAAGTCCTGACACCATTCCATAGAGCTATGGATAATTTGACTAGCTGGATATCTAAAAATTATACAGAAAAGCTTTATACATCTAAATTTGCTGGATATCTTGCTAAAAAAGCAGACAAATTAAGCAGTGTCGTTGACCATATGCAAGTTATGGGTTCAGTTATTATTTCAGGAATGTACATGACTGAAACATTAAGAAACAAACAACTTGATGAAGATAGAAGAAGAACACTTGCTATAAATCAAGGATTAACATTTGCAGTATCAACAGCAGGTTCTTATATAATTGATGATATGCTTGACAGCAAATGGGAAAAATTAACAACTAAATATGCCGCAAAAGAAATCGGTGACGACAAACTTGCTGAAAAAATTGAAAAAATCAATCAGAAATTAAAAGCTGAATTTGACGCAAAAAATGTGAATGGAGCAAGTAAAGGAAAAGCAGCAAAATTCAAACCAATGTCTGTATTAAAATATATTGAAGACCATCAACCTAACACTACATTAGAAAAAAGACTAAGAGGTATGGGTGTATTGAAAAAACTAGTAGTCTTTGGTACAGTATACAGATTCCTTGCTCCTGTACTTGTAACTCCAATAGCCAGCAGTTTAGGTGAAAAATACATCAAAAATAAAAAAGAAAAAGAAGCCCAACCTAAACCAAATCTTGATGTAAAAAATGCATAATTCATAAATTACACAAAAAAGAGTTCAAATTTATGAACTCTTTTTTGTTGATTGTCCATATACAAAATTACGCTAACAATATGGAAACTCTCATACTGAACATTACAAATAGCATTTATCTTTTAGTTTTGCACCAACAGGTATAACTAATAATTGCCATACTGAACTTGGTTCAGCAGCTTGTAAGTTCGGAACGATATTAAGACGGTTTTAAAACATTCAATCAAACTATTAGGCTATAATTTTTGAGGTTTACAAAAATACGGATTATTCTGGTACTTTGCCCAGACAATATAAGCTCTATTACCCTTAATTGTCCGAGTTCCGGCCACTATATACTTAACATTTCCAGTCTTAGGATCTTTATGTTCTCTAAATATTTCCAACTCATGTTTTTCAGGTTCTTTTGATCTGTCTTTCATTGCATTATAAAGTTCATCGACCTGCACATTTGTAAAATTACAATTTAATTGATATTTATCTTTTGAAGATGAAACAACTTCCTGATATCTGCAAAAACCATTTCTCCACCCGATAATTTTCCTGCTAGAAGTAAATGTTTCCCCCTCAAATTCTGAAGTAGTAGTTTCTTCATAAGGATCACAATCTTGAAAACTTTTTTTAAATTTAGATGAAAATTTAGTATATTCTGCAGCAAAAGCACAGGTTAAAGCAGCACTAAATGTTACTAAAAGAGCAAGGATTAAAACTAAAGATTTTTTCATACCTATTCTCCCTCCATAAGTTTTAACAGCTACATTATAACAGAAATTTATATTTAGTAAACCAATTTAATCTCAAAGCTAAAAAATTAGTAACAATACCTGAAAAACCAGAGCCTGACATGTTTTAGAATAGGCAATCAATGATAAGATGTATAAATAAGAATTTAAATCTCATCATTTTGTATGATTACAAAAATTTTAGAGATGCTAACATAACAATATACTCCTTAGAGACTAAGATACACATATCCCTAATCAACAGCTATGCACCTCAGTACATAGCTTTTTTTTGTGCTACGCACGTAGATTTGCCACCAATAATAACAACAAACACTAACCTTTCAGCTCCGCAAGGTGCTACGCACGTAGATTCGCGGACAGCAAATTTTGGCAAAAAATATGTTTATAATATAATTACACTATGAATATTATACAAGAATTTGAAACAATAGCTGCAATTTCGACTCCAATTGGAACCGGTGGAGTCGGCGTTATTAGAATCTCCGGCGATAAAAGTTTTGATATTGCACTAAAAATATGCAACAGAAAAGAACTGCCGGCTGGCAAAATTTGTCACGGATGGATTATTGACGGTGACACAAAAATAGATGAAGTTGTAATTCTACCCTTCAAAAATCCAAACAGCTATACAGGTGAAGATGTTATTGAAATTCAGTGCCACGGCGGAGTAAATGTTGTAAGAAACATTCTGGATGTTGTGTTGAAAAACGGAGCCAGAATGGCTGAACGTGGAGAATTTACCAAAAGAGCATTCCTAAATAAAAAATTAGACCTCTCTCAAGCCGAAGCCGTAGATGATTTAATCCATGCTAAGACATCAAATTTTGCAATACAATCTGCAAAAAACTTATCAGGTGTACTGGCAACAAAAATCAACGAAATAAAAAAAGAATTATTTGAAACACTTTCAAGAATAGTTGCAGGAATTGATTTTCCTGAAGATGTTGCAGAAGTAGAATATTCTTTCCTTATAACAAAATTCAAAAACGCAATAACTGAAATTGATAAAATTCTTGACTGCGCAAAATCATCTGATATCTTGCGTCAAGGAGTTAAAGTAGCAATTGTTGGACGCCCTAATGTTGGAAAATCTTCACTGTTCAATGCTCTTTTAAACCTTGACAGGGCAATCGTAACTGATATTGCCGGAACTACAAGAGATGTTATTAAAGAAAACTTGGATCTTGGAGTTGCTGTAACATTAATAGATACCGCAGGAATTCGAAAAGATGATAATATCGATAAAGTCGAAGAAATCGGTATTGAGTATTCTAAACAATCAGCTCAGGATGCGGATTTAATTTTATTTTTATATGATGCAAAAATAGGTTTAATCAAAGAAGATAAAGAAATTTACGAAATAATAAAAGATAAAACCCACATTGTTGTTGCAAATAAAATTGATTTAATCAAAGATAACAATTTCACTGAAGAAATACACAATACAGCAAAACTTTCAACATATTCAAAAGATGGTCTGGATGATTTAAAAGAAAAAATGAAAAATATTATCTGTAATTTCTCTCTTGAAGACACTGAATTTATAACAAATAAAAGACAACAATCATGCCTGATAAAATGTAAAGAATCTCTGACCAGAGCTCTACAGGCTGCAGAAATCGAAGAACTTCAGGATATGATATACATTGATTTAAAATCTGCACTATTACAACTCGATGAAATAACCGGAGAAGTAATTACTGATGAAATTTTAAACAATATCTTTGACCATTTTTGTATTGGAAAATAAAATTTCAATAGTTATAATTCATAAAAAAGAGACCCCAAAAGGTCTCTTTTTACTTCACACTCATTTTTCAAATATAAACTCTAAGAATTTGATGAATTAAAATTTTTATACTTATAACTCAAAATACTATATGTAGAAGGCTCTGAGGCACTATCCTCACCATAAAAAACAGACATACTTGTAGCTTTTTTATAATTTTCCTCATCAATTTTTTCCTGCTTATTACAAGAATAAGAAAAACTTGAGATTTCAGCACT
Source organism: uncultured bacterium (assembly GCA_958366705.1). GTDB lineage: Bacteria > Cyanobacteriota > Vampirovibrionia > Gastranaerophilales > Gastranaerophilaceae > Zag111. Next base: position 96,835 of record CATXCB010000002.1, on the reverse strand, counting down.
AGTTATACGCCCATCATGGTTTGTATCCATTTCATCAAAATTCTCTAAAATTTTATTTACCATATCTCCGGATAACGAGCCGGACGCAGCAAGCTGAGATAATTCCGTTCTTGATACACCGGCAGTTGAAATTGTATTTGTCAAATTATTCATTTCTTTGGCACTTATAACACCATCTCCATCTTTATCCAAAGATGAAAAATTATTCTGCATATAAGACGCAAATGACTGATTCAATGTTAAATAATTCGTTTTATCATTTCTTGCCGCTGTTATATTTTCATAGGTTACACCATCCTTAGGATACAAAGAAGACAAATATGCATGTGTATTTGTCAAACCTGATGATATATTTGTTATAATAGAATTTCCGTATGAAGCCATAATAAATCCTTTTTTGTAATATACTATCTACCTTTACCTTATAATAATGATGTTTTGAAAAAAGTCAAGTTTATACTAGTTAGAGCTTATAAATATTTACATGCTAAAATGTAGAAATAAAAGCGAGGATGTTATGATAAAGAACAAAGAAGAAATTATAAATACACTTACAAACGGCGGAGTAATCACTTATGTTACAGATACAGTATGGGGATTAGGCTGCCTGCCGGATAACGAAAATGCAGTAAAAAAAATTTATGACATAAAAAAACGCGAAGCACAAAAACCACTCATTCTAATGTCAAATGAAATCTACAATCTGCTTAGTTTTGTAAAACCAATACCTAAAATCGGTCAACAACTTATAAAGAAATACTTTCCGGGCGCACTTACAATAGTGACCGAAAAAAGTGAAAACACTCCGGATTATATTACGTCCAATATGCCGACAGTAGGTATAAGAGTTCCCGATAACGCAGTTTTTAAAGAAATTTGCGAAATAATCCCCGGTCACGTACTTGCAACGACAAGTGCTAATCTTTCTCATCAGCCCTCAGCAAAAACGTATGAACAAGCACTTGAAAACATGACAGGACTTGCTGATTTGATTATAGAAGACTACGGGCACACTGCAAAAGGGTTAGAATCCACTGTTGCCGGAGTTATGGACAATGAACTTAGAATCTTCAGACAGGGTGAAATATTAATTGATATATAAAATTTGATATTTATTTAATTTTTTACTAAAATTAAGTAAAAACGAGGACAGCATTATGGAAATTATTTTATCTTTAGTTTATTTATACATTCTTATTTATACATTGTATATGCTCATTTTAGCATTAAGAAACCTGAAAGATAAACCTTTTTCAATAGAACGTAAATATTCAAGATACGACGAAACAAAGAACAATTTTGCCGTAATTATATACAGCCATAACCATAAAAGCTGTCTTGAAGAGCTGATTGAAGAATTAAAAATGCAGGATTATCCTCTTGCAAACTTCAGAGTATATGCAGTACTTGATGATTGCAACGATGGTTCTGAAAAGATATTTGAACACGATAATTTTGTCCATGTGCTAAATATTCAAGATGTAGGGACTCTTGGCAAAAATCAATCAATATCAATGCTTCTTGAAGAATTAAAAAAAGATGACTCCATTGACGCATATATATTTATTGATGGTACAAGAAAAATTGATTCAAACTTCCTTACACTTGCAAATGTTGCAATGAAAAAAGCTGATGCTGTAACAGGAGAAGTTAATATTAGTTCTGACAATCTTGATATCATTGACAGAATAAAAGCTGTATACAAAAAATATCAGGCAAACTTTTTTAAACAGGCTCGTTCACTTATGGGACTGGCTACAAATATTGATTCAGGATTGTTTATTGTAAAAAAAACAGTACTTGATAAAGTTGATCAAATAAATTTCAAAGATGTAAATTCCGAACTAGAATTCAGTTTACTGCTTTCTCAAACAGGACATAAGTGTATCTATAATCCCAATATTCAATCATACATATTAGGACAGGATTGCACATTTAAAAGACCGAGATTAACAAAGAGATTCAACCTTATAACAAGTAATTTTAAAAACTTAAAAACTATTAACTTTGCATTTATTGAACACATTTGCTCTTTATTAAATCCAAATTTTTGGTTCTTAACAGCAGCTTATGCATTATTAATATCCTATTCATACAACTGCCAATTTATTGTCAAATGTAATGTTGTAATATTTAGTGCAATTATGCTTCTTGCAATTTTCGGGCTAAGCCTTGTTAACTCGAAATTAAACTGGAAAGAATCAGTATTGCTTCTATTTTATCCAATATACTCAATTTGTCATATAATAAAAAATTTCCCGCCGGTTAGATATCTTCTAAAAAAATTAGGTGCTAATACAGATAAAGAAACAGACAAATTAACAATAGATGTTATAGTACAAACAAAACACGGCGACAGAGGCTGTAAATTAGAATTTATATCTACAGAAAATGGTATGTCTAAAATAAGATTTATTTATAAAAACAAAAAATATACCACTGCACCTCACCTAAGAATGATAGATGCTCTGCAGCAATTAAAATCTAAAATGGACGATTACGGGCTTATTCTAAAAATATGTAGCTGCTGCTCAAAATTTACATCCTGCGTAGACGGCTCAACAAACATGCTAAAAGGACAATGCCATAATGACTATCCTAGCCCGTTACTAAACGAACCACGCCCTACTCTAATATGGAATTCTTGTTCTTGCTTTGAACCTGCTCAAATTAATAACTTCATAGAAGAAATGGCTCAAGAAGTAGAAAATCAAAAAGATTAAATACAAAATATGGTCAAAAATTTTCAATGGAGTACAATGTAAGTATGAAAAGAATTTTGAGTACACTATTAATAATAATGATGATAGGCACAAATTTTACAATGGTTCAGGCTGCAGAACCACTAAAAGGCTCTGTCGTTGAAAATGAAGAATTCAAAAAGATTGAAGATGAACTATTCACAGGAAAAATTGAATCTTTAAATCGTAAAGATATAATAAATATGACAGTTTCGCAGGTGTTAGATTCTTCTTATTCCATAGAGGGTGATGAATTTTTTGCCGAAGTAACCTCGGATGTTTATGGAGATAAAGGCGTAATTATTCCAAAAGGAACTGTCGCTCATGGAAAACTTACAGACACATCAGAACCTGGAAGATTAGGTAGAGAAGCATCATTAACTCTATCTTTTGACTATCTGGTTACTCCTGATGGTCGCGAAATTCCAATAGAAGGTCAAATGACAACAAAACTACATCCGGTGGCAGCAGGGGCAAAAATAGTAGCACAAGATGTGGGTTATACTGTTGCTGGAGGTGCTGTAGGTGGATTAATGGCTCTCAACTGGCTTGGGATAGAAGCAGCCATTGCTTCTCAAGGATACACCCTTGCAGGAGGAGCCGCGCTTGGCGGAGCTGTAGGTTTAGGAATTGCATTAGTAAGAAAAGGTAATCACGTTTTAATTGCACCGGGAGATGAAATTAAAGTAAAAATAAATACTCAGGTGGACTTACCGGTATACAAAGAAGAGGCACTGAAACAGGAAGAAGTTTTATACAATGGTTTAACTATAAACATTAATGATATTAAACATGAAAAAGACCCGTTTGGAGAAGTAAATACAATAACTTTAACAGTATTAATATCAAATATGTCTGATAAAACATTGTCCGGATTTGATATGGTATTAGTAAATGATTATAATGCGAAATTCAGCCCATCAATTTTCGGAGATACAAGACTGATGTTTAAACAGATAAAACCCGGAGATAAACTGGTTGCCAATGTTTCATTTGCAGTAGATAATATCAACAGAAAATTTTGGCTGACTTTTTACGACAGAAAAACAAGTGATGTCATTACAAAAATATCTTTAGATAATGCATATAGATCTATTCCTAAAAAAAGTAAAAGAAAAAATGAAAAAATAAGAACAAATAAAAAGAATTTTAAAAAAGAAGCAGATTTTATGAATTTGGATTTTTAACATAGTTTCAATTTGTAAATATTTTTATATACATACTTGTAAAAAATATAGTTCATATTACAATTATAGTAATAATAAAGAAAATACAGGAGGAAAACATGGTTTGCGGATCGCTCGAAATTGAAATTTTAAATACATTTTGGAATTTAACTTCAAACAATGAAGATACAGATGTTTCAATTCAAGATATAGTTGATGAGTTATCCAATAATGGAATAGAACGAGCTTATACAACAATAAAAACAGTTATGGATCGTCTGGTTTCCAAAAGTATTTTAGTAAGATATAAGGTTGGTAAAAAGTTTTTCTACAAAGCAACAATGGATAGAAGAGAAATGGCTCTGGATATGCTTCATGAATTTACTGCTAATTTCTTTAATGGTAATTACGCAGAAATGATGCACTTTGTTGAACGAGAAATGGCTGAAATGCTTATAAAATAGAATATTTAAGATGCCAAATATCCAGGATAGAATTGCTGTAGCCAGACTACTGAAACTAGTCAGAATTGGTCAATTATGCGTTAGAGAAGCTTTACTTAAATACCCTAAAGACACTGAAGATGAAAGTCTCATCGCAGCTTATCATGCTCTAATACATTATGAAGCCGATGAAGATTTGAGAAATAAAGATTCACTTTATAAAGAAGAACAAGATGACTATATAGAATTTTTATCGTATACTTTAGAACGAGGAGAGGACTTACCGGAAAATATTATCGTAAACTACAAACAGTATTACGATACAGCTCCGATACTCCACAAAAACACTCCTCAAGGATTTTTCAAAGGTTTTTGGAAATCGTTAAATGTAGGTTTGAAAAGGAGAAAATGATGAAAAAACTTTACATGTCAATGGCAATTTTATTTGCTACACTACTAAGCATTGCCCCAAATGCATATGCTCAAAACGAAGCTTCGCAAATCGATGAAGCTACACCAGTTGCAGTTGAAGCTGCAGTGAAAGATATTGATGTATTACCAACAATGAATTGGAAAAGTGAATCACCTAACAGAATTTGGGTTGGAACATTCCAAATCGTTTGGAATGAATTTATGGATAATTTAGTATACGGTCCAATAAAATTCGCTGATTTTAATTCACCAATGGCAAAAGCTTTAAATAAACAGAGCTTCAAAAAAACTAACCTGAGTGATAATGCTTATTATACTAAATATGGTATGATGACTCCATCTTTAAAAGAAGAAATAGAAAAAGGTATCAAAGATAAATTCAATGAAACAAGTGATATCTTAGACTCTATGAGCTGGTCTGAAAAAACTGATAATGTTCTTGTTTATGCAATGTTAAAAAAAGATTTCAAATTTTTAAATGCATTTGATAAGTTAGTTAGCGGTGGATTCGCTCAAAATAACAATTCTTTTAACTATTTTGGTATAAATGAAAATAGCGACAAAAAATTATACAAAAACTTAAAAGTTATGTTCTACAACTCTGACAGTGACTTTGCAGTTAAATTATTTACAAAAGATAATGACGTTGTAATGCTATATAGAACAAATGACGATAAAACTTTTGATAAATATTATGAAGATTTAAACAAAAAAGCTTCAAAATACAGAGGCAGCAAAAAATTCAACAAAAAAGATGAATTAAGAATACCGGACATTAACTTATATCAAGAAGCAAGCTTTAAAGAATTAGAAGGTCATAGCATAAAAGGAACTAATCTAAAAATTGATTCAACTATAGAAACAGTTGATTTCAAAATGAACAACGAAGGCGTTGAACTAAAAAGTGAAGCTGCAATCATTGCAAGAATGACAGCATTATTACCTGAAAAAGGACGTAACTTCTACTTTACTGATAATTTTGTACTATTCTTGACAGAAAAAGGACAAAAAACACCATATTACGCTATGAAAGTTTCTGATTTAGAAGTAGTCAATAAATCTGGAAAATAAAGAATAACAATAAAAGAAGACCGAGAAATATCTCGGTCTTTTTTTTATATAAATTTATATAATTTGACCAAAAAATATTAATAGCTATAATTATTTTATGGCTAAAGTTAAAACAAAATGGATATGTCAACAATGCGGATATGAATCAGCAGGATATCTTGGGAAATGTCCTGAATGCGGAAGTTGGAGTAGTTTTACTGAAGAAATTCAAACAAACATAAAACCACAAAATACATCTCCTCAAGGAATTGTTAATGATAAAAAGCCATCGCCAATTTCAGAGATTCATATTGGTGAAGAAGTTAGAGTAAGCACTAATATTTCGGAATTTGACAGAATTTTAGGCGGTGGACTTGTACAGGGTTCTCTGGTATTAATTGCAGGTGACCCAGGGATAGGAAAATCCACAATTCTTCTCCAAACAAGCGGAGAATTGTCAAAAAACGGGGAAAAAATTCTTTATGTCTCAGCAGAAGAATCTGCCAGCCAGCTAAAACTCAGAGCTAACCGCTTAAACATAAATTCTGAGAATCTTTATGTCTACCCGCAGACGAATTTAGAAAGTATCAGACAGCAAATAGAAGAAATTAAACCTGATACAATTGTTATAGACAGTATTCAGGCAATTTATTCACAAACAATAACAAGCTCAGCCGGCAGTGTTTCTCAAATAAGAGAGTGCTGTAATATCTTAATGCAAATAGCAAAAACTCAAAATATTACAATAATAATTATAGGACACGTAACAAAAGACGGTAATATAGCAGGTCCTAAAATACTTGAACATATGGTAGATACTGTAATTTATTTTGAGGGTGATAAATATAAATCATACAGAATGCTGCGTTCTATGAAAAACAGATTCGGTAACACTTCCGAAGTAGGAATTTTTGAAATGCAAACAAAAGGACTTGTTGAAGTCAAAAACCCAAATGAATTATTCTTAAATGAACGTTCACAGGAAGCAATTCCCGGCAGTGCAATTATCGTCACAAACGAAGGAACCCGTCCGCTATTAGTTGAAATTCAAGCACTTGTAGGTACAACACCATATCCAACACCAAGACGAGTTGCAAACGGAGTTGATTCAAGCCGTGTATTGCAAATTCTTGCCGTTCTGGAAAAAAGAGTAGGTTTAAATCTTTCAAAACAGGATGTTTATGTAAACGTTATGGGTGGAATAGATGTAGATGAACCAAGCGCAGATTTAGGAATCGCACTTGCTATAGCAACCTGCGCCAGAGATGTCGTTGTAGACCCGCAGACGGTTATCATTGGAGAAATAGGTTTATCCGGAGAAATACACCCTGTAAGCAACATTGATAAACGCCTGAATGAAGCCGCTGCCTCAGGTTTTAAAAAAGCGATTATTCCATACGCAAACAGAAATATTAAACACGAAAAAATTCAAACAGTACCTGTTAAAAGGCTGATAGATGCGATTTCAGCCTGTATCAGCCCAAATACATAGATTTTAAAAGGCGCCGGATTTTGTAAAAAATCCGGCGCCTTTTATCTATTGAACAACAGTCATTTTTCCATTTTCATCAACAGTAAACAAAATCTTACGATCAACATTTCCATATTTATCAAGGACTGTTATAGAACCTTGCTTCATATTGCCATCCTTATCATAATACATATCTTGAATTAAATTTCCGTTAGTATATGTAGCTCTAGTAGCGCCTTTTTGTCCGAGCGCTTCTTCGCCTTCTTTTGAACATACCCTGACCGGTCCATAATAGCCTGCACCATTTTCATCAGTTCTATATTCAGGCATATAGCCGTCAGCTCTCAATGTTTCTGCATTAGGTGCAGTTTTTCCTATCGGACTGTTATTTAAGACATGATTCAAAACCTTTCTTCCGGAAGATTCATTTTTTATCAATTCTAAATCACTAGCAGTAAGCTTTTTTACATTTACAGGTCTATTTATTATTGCATCTGTCGGTTTTACATCTGTCCAATCTATCTCACCTGAACTTGTATCTTTTGGGTATTCAACATTCTTTGATAAAAGTTTTTTATTACCCTCAATGTCATATTCATAGTTGTATGTAACAACAGAACCATCATTCTGCTTAACTTTCATTTCTCCAGAAAATGGATTACCATCCTGATCATAAACTATACTATGATTAATACGCCCGTCAGCAGATTTATATTCAACTAATGGAGCCCTATTTCCAGCAAGTACACCATCTTTGGAAACTCTTATAGTATCACCATTTGAATTCTTATAGTAGTTGCCGCCATTCATATCAATAATCGACTCTTTTTCAAAACCTTGTTTTGCTAAAGACGCTCGATTTGGAATCCTATCATCCAGTTTACTTTGTTCCAGAGCTTTTTCAAAAGCAGGATCTTGCTTTTGCCCTCTTGGTGTAAAACTAATAAAATCATTTTTTAAAGATTTTGCGTTCTTAATTTGCCCGCTAAGCTCTGATAAAGAAGAAAGTTTCTGGGTACTATTAATACCAGTTAAATCCATCGTAATACTCCTTTCAAAATATCTCTCATTAAGCACACTTGCTTATATCATGTATAAGGATTTTTACGACAGAGAATTGATACACCCCGCCATATCATATCATATCATATCATATCATATAGCGCATTATATCAAGATTTCAGCCATTATGAATTCGTATTTACATTTCGTTACATTTAACAATACCCAAATTTCATCCACCTGAGTTATTATAAATCAAGTGATTTTTATTATACAATATAAGTAAAAGGAGAACTAATGAAACCTGAAGATGAACTGGGAAAATACTTAATAGAAAATAATCTAACAATAGCAACTGCAGAATCCTGCACGGGAGGTCTATTAAGTTCAAAACTTACAGATATATCAGGTAGTTCTGCATATACCAAATTAAATTTTGTAACTTATGCTAACGAAGCAAAGCACGATATTCTTGGTGTAAGTTGGGATATATTAAACACATATGGTGCTGTCAGCAAAGAATGTGCTGAAGCTATGGCGAACGGGCTGGAAAAATTAACCGGCTGCGACATTGCACTTTGCACAACAGGAATTGCCGGCCCAACAGGGGGGACACCGGAAAAACCAGTCGGTCTGATATATATATCAGTAAAATATAATGGTATTGTTGTGATTAAAGAAGTCAAATTATCACCAAATATTCCAAGAGTAGAAATGAAAGAGCAATTTGCAAACCACGCACTTAAACTTGCGATTTCAACAATTACCGAGAACAGACTTTGCTAAATACTTATTTTGCAGTACTTAAAACATATCTTCCCGCAGCTGTAGCTGGAACTACTACTCCATCATAAACTCTGATTGGATAAATATCTGTCATTTCTTTTTTATTTACAACACAATTATTCTTTGTAAGCGTATTCTCACCCGAAGAACATACAACTTCCTTATTGGGCAACGTTGCTCCATTTACATCAATAAAACCAAGGCAATATCGTAAATTTCCACTATTATACACATCACCCATTACAGTACCCACTGGCAGCGAACACGGATTTTCTCCTAATTGTTTTGAAAAAGCAAATATTGAACCATCCGGCAACAAATACGCATGTAAATTATTTAAATTTGCAATTGATGTTACGATATTTGCAGCGTAAGGAATGTTGGCATCATAGCCGAGAATAGAATTACCCTTGCTCATTTTAATATCTGTGACTTTATTAAAATATGTTGCTCCTGCAAGTGTTCCGTTCATCATCCCGCATATAGACATTGTAGTATCCGGATGCTCTTTTGCCGCATTCGCGCCGCAAACAGTTGATATTCCACCAAAGTCAAATCCATATTGAGCATCGCTCATTCTTGCAGCCTGACTAAGAGTTGAGAGTGTTTTTTTGAATTGGTTTCTATATTTTTGTCCGTTAATATTTGCAATTAATGTTGGAATTGTCATTGCTGCAACCACACCGATAATTCCTAACGTAATCAAAACTTCCGCCAATGTAAAACCTAAAGCTCTCTTAACCATCTGACATCCTTTCAAATTTGCAATAACCATCATAAAATATGCCAAAGATGACACCTTTTATGACATGGATTATATATTATCAATAATTATATGTCAACAGTGTCATTAATTTTCAGTAATAGATAGTCTAAAATATTTTTATGGAGACAATATGAGTACTGTAAATTTATTAGGAAAAAAAATCAGACATCTTAGAAAATCAAAAAATATCTCCCAGGAGACACTCTCAGAAATGGCTGAAATTAGCCCAAGACAAATGATACGTATAGAATTGGGACAATCTTTGCCCACTTTAGAAAATCTTGAAAAAATTGCACATGCCCTGAATGTTACAGTACAATCTCTATTTGACAATGATTATTACGCAGATATTAATACATTAAAAAATAAATTATATAAAAAAATAGACAACTTAAGTGAACAAAATACACGTTTTTTGTATATTGTAGCCTCACAGCTTGATTAATTCTTTAACCTGCAACAAATCTTGCCAGAAGTTCAGGGAATTTAGTTATTAATGCATCTGCAAACTTTTCAGTATCTATCTGGGTTGCGACAACCGCTAACAAATCTTGAGGCAATTTATTCATCATCTTTTGGAGATATTCAGGTTTTATAACACCCATTGATTTTACCATTTCATCTTTATTGCGCTCTCTTTGAATCATATGAGTATACGCATCAGCATCAAACTTTTCATAAAGTTTTGGCTCTCTGCTTGTCAAAGACAAGGTCAATTCCTGCTTTTGAGTTGGCTGAAGATTCATAATAGCTGTTTTATAATTCAAATCTCCGAGCTGACTAATCTGACGAACCAGTTCTTCTGCGTCACCTTCTGCCGCAACACCTGTTACGCTTTCAAGAATCTGCTGTAAATACATCTCAGGAATAGATTTAAGGTTTTGAAGCAGCATATCTTTATCCATATCAATACCAGTAAGCAATTTATCCAACTGTTTTTCCGGCATAAGTTCAATTACCTGCTGCTGTGAAAACATTTCAAAAACAGTTTTTACAAGTTCTTCCATAGGAATATCTTTTAACAGATTCATCAAACCATCTTCAGAAAAAAATTGCAGCCCCTGAACCATATCATTTGTTTCCAGCATTGGGACAAGTTTTTCTAATTGAGCAGATGTCATTGAATTCATTATTACTAATTTATTTTGCGGATCAGCAAGTTGAAATAATTCAATCAATTGATTCGGGTTTGTAAACATATCAGCAGCCAATTGTATAGCAGCTTGATTTCCCTGAGCCGCTTCTGCTTGAAGAATTTCTTGTACGGATTTATCAGCATAAACCTGCATCTTGGCATCTGATATGCCAAGTCTTGATTGCAAATATAATAATGTTGATTCTATGACAATCGACATATTAACCTCAAATCTCTTTATATATTAACGGCTCATTCTGACTATATATTCAATCATAGAAAGAAATTGTAACATTAAGTAATATTGTCAAAACCACACTAATAGAAGCGGTTTCAGTGAATATAAAATATTAATATTTGTAACAATTTTACTACATTTGTAACAAAATTTAACGGTTAGTATACTTTATATATATAAGGGAAAATATAAGGAACGGGAAAATGAGTTTCGATGTAAATATAGGACGGGCACAACCAATAATAAAACCGACAGCAAATATGAACAATGATGGCGGCTCAGGAGGCAATCTAGGTTATATGACTCGAGGCAAAAAGAAAGAACACAAAGAGTCAAAAAGCCTATTTGATTCTGATACAGAAATAGATACATTTGAAATGGCATCAAAACTCCCTAAAAAGAATTTAGAAGATGCTATGGGATTAAAAAATTCCTGGCTTGAAAACTTCATTTCAAAATTCTCAAAATAAAATGTTTGATTCAATATATAAGAATCAAACATTTTTATTTATATAAAAATATAATTTACTCTAAATATCTATTTAGATTTATTATAAAAAGCATACGCACCAATAGCTCCAATTGTTGCAAGTATAGATACGACAAGAGCTAAAGGACCTTTTTTAACAAAAGACTTTTTTACGGTCTGTTCTCCCTGCTGAACAATAGTTTTTCGACCAACATTGTTTGGACTTGAAGACTCTACTACATTAAATTTTGAAGTATTATCAGCTTCATCGAATGACGTTATTTGCGGCTCAAGTAAAATGTCTCTAAACTTTAATATTTTTTGATACAAATCACTATGAACTTTATCATAACCTTTTGAAGAGAATACTTTTTCAAATGCATCCATTATATTAAAGCCAAATCCTTCTTCTACAGCCTTATGATAATCATGTTTATAATTTTTTGATATTTTATACGCATAATTTTCTTCAGGAACAACTGTCGTATTAAATCCCTGTTTATCAAAACGCTCTTCTCTTCCAAAAACATCCATATAAAACATTTGACGATTCTTAGAACTCATAGGATCTGCCCACTTATATTTTGCAAAAGTCACAGGATTCCATAAAGCTTCTTCTGAGACATGAAATATATTCGCAAGAGCTTTTATAGCTGGGGCTTTATGATACTGCTCAATAACCGTTCCATCCGGTAAAATATTTTTATCCGGCATATTCAGAGCTATTTGTCTCAATGGCTGAGGATCATGATTTCCCGGACCTAGAATAAATTCATCCGGAGAGAAACCTCGTTTCAAATAAGCCTCATTATACCCCCATCCCTCATAACTATCCTGATTCATATACGTACTGCCTAAAATTTTAACTTTTCCTCGCACTCCGTCGCGTAGTTCATTAGAATTCGGTTTCCACATAGAAAATGTAGAAGGATCAGCTTCAAACTCATACATCAAATTATTCAAATCATAATCTTGTCCCTTCACTTCCTTAACTGAATTTTCAATAAATTCAATAAGCGAAGCTCCCATATCTTTTTTATTTTCAGGTAAAATATTACGCTCGTTATTTGGAGTAACAACAGGACAAACATATGCCCAACCAACGTCAAAACGAATAGCATCATAACGTTTGGCAAATAATTGAACTTTCATTTTCAAAAGTTTTGCTGCAGCACTATTTGGATCTTTTATACTATCATAATCCAATGCAGGCAATCTCCATTCTGGCAATCCGATAAATGAATCCTTTTTAAAAGCTTGAGGAAAAGCTTTAACTTCATCTGAAGAAAAGCCAATTAAACAATCACCACAAAGTTTAACACCCATGTCATTAAGTTTTTTCTTACCTATTTTTAAATGTTCATCTGCCAAAAATTGTTTAAATTTAAAAAACTCCAAATCAGGTTCTCCTGTTCTTGGAAAATTTAACCATTCGGAATTCTCTTTTATATAAGCTTTATACTTTTGCTTTAACTTTGAATTATCATCTAAAGAAACAAATCTATCATATGCTTTTTTCAAAGCCTTGTTTTGAGCACCGTCATTATCCATAACATTTGAATAATTAACAAAGAAGTCTTTGTTTATTCTATCATTAGCAGAAACTATTTGATCAACTTCAGGAATAGTCATTATATGTTCAAATTCATCAGTAGCCAACAAATACGGATTAATTTGATGATTTCCCAAAGAAAGAGCAGTTGCAGTATACGCACAGTACAATTTATTAAAAGGCGGAACTTGCCCTTGCGGCAAAACTTCAACAACATTAAAATCCAAATATGGTTTCATGTATTTAAAAAAAATAATAGAATCATCAGTAGATAAATTCCCAACACCTGTATTGCAATTTAAAGATTGCGGAAGACATGCATCATGAACTATCAACACAGACTTTCCGGTTTGCCCTGTAATTTTCTTAGCTTCATCTTTAACTTTATTAAACTCTACAAGTTCAGCTTTCGTTAGCTCACGTCCAAATGAAATCCCAGATTTAGGAATTGCAGAAACTTTCATAAAATAATACCCCTAATATAAATTACCCGATAAAAATAACATAAATAAAGCGTTTATTCAAGATTTATTCCAGAGAAAAATAAAGAGCCAGACATACATCTGACTCTTTATGGAGCGGAAGCCAAGTAGGTACTATATCTCATATGCTCATTCTTCGCATTGAGCTATAGCAACGAGACATTTGTGCTTTCGCACAATTAGTCTCGTCTCCTAACTAATTAAAAAGACCCATCTAACGATAGGTCTTTTTAATTAGCGGAAGACGAGACTCGAACTCGCGACAGTCTGCTTGGAAGGCAGATACTCTACCAACTGAGCTACTTCCGCAAAACTTATGAAGTTTTACAAAAAAATATTAACATAACCATCTTTTAAAATCAAGCAGCTTTTTTATTTTTAAAATAATCCAATAAAAACCGCCTAAAATCCCAATTAATCCTAAAGTAGTAATCAAAAATACTCATATAAAACAACTAAAATTTATTCTCTAGAATGGTGCAAAAGTAAGGCATGACAGTTTATGATATAAATGTAAGTTCGAAACGTCCAAGCACTTTTTCGGGGTTGCGACAAGATTTTTTCTTTTTGCGGTTTGGTTTAAAACGCTTTGAGCTTACGCCTTACTAAAAAAATTTTTCATGTTTTATAACTTCCGGTTTGTTTTAGCAATGTTGCAAGACAAACCTTTTTATTTTATAATCGCTCTGTATAAAATATATAGGAGCAAATACTATGACAACTGAAGTTAGAGCAAGTCACATTCTTGTAAAAACAGAACAGGAAGCAAAAGAATTATTCAATGATATTAAAAACGGAAAATCTTTTGCTCAGGTAGCTGAAGAAAAATCATTATGCCCATCTGGTCAAAATGGCGGAGATCTTGGTTTCTTTGGCAAGGGCATGATGGTTAAACCATTTGAAGATGCAGCTTTTGATCTTGAAGTAGGAGAACTTTCACAACCTGTAGAAACTCAATTTGGCTGGCATTTGATACAGGTAACCGATAAAAAATAAAATGGATAATATTACGGTAATAAAAAATTTCATGGTTGATAACAACCTAAAATATCTTCTTGTTAATTCTACTAACGAATTTTTAGTAGAATATAATTCACTTGAAGAAAACTCCAGATACAAATTGACAAACTTTTCCGGCTCAACAGGAGAAGCTCTTGTCACTCCTGAAACAATTTATCTTTTTGTAGATGGAAGATATCACATACAAGCAGATAATGAAGTCAACCATGAAATAGTTACCGTAGTAAAACTACAACAAGGTCAAATCTATCTTGATGAACTAATCAAAAAAATTCCGGAACATGCCACCATTGGACTTTTTTCAAAAAAGAATTCTCAAAAAAAAACCGAAAACATTTCTGCCAAAAGAAACATCAAACTTCTTGATTTTGATCCGCTTGATACTCCAATTAAAGCTGAGTCAAAATCTGATATTATATTAGACACGAAATATACAGGCAGTACCAGTGAAGAAAAAATATCAAAAATTTCACATATTTTGTCAGAAAATGAAGCTCTCTATTTAACAGATTTAGACGAGGTTTCATACATTTTTAACATGAGAAATTTTTCACAAAATTATTCCGCAAAAATTAAAGCTAAAGCAATCATTTTAAAAGATAATGCAATCTTGTTTACACAAGACAAAATGCATGCCCTAGAAACTTTTTTAAAGAGCACAACAAAAAAAGTCAATATTGATAAATCATCAATTAATGGATATGATTACAAACTCCTAGACGGTAAAACAGCCGAACTCAAAAACAATCCTGTAAAAAAGATGAAAGCTCAAAAAAACGAAGCCGAACTTGAACATTTAAAATTCGCATTTGCTCAAACGGATAAAGCAGTAAGTGCTATAAGAAATTACATAGAATGCAATGATAACCTTTCAGAATTTGATATTGCCGTACAGCTTGCAAAAGAGTTTAAAAAGAATGGAGCAGTTGGTCTAAGTTTCAATTCAATTGTAGCTAAAGACAAAAATTCAGCTCTGGCGCACTATTCAAAATCTGCAAAAAATGAAATAATAAAAGATGGTTCTTTAATCCTTATTGATTGCGGTGGATATTTTGAAGGCGGACTTGCTACCGATATTACAAGAGTTTTTGTAAAAGGGCAACCTACAGAACTCCAAATAAAAATCTACACAACAGTTTTAAAAGCATTTTTAAAAGCTTATAACTATGTAAAAATAAATCCGCAAAGCCCACTAACCGGATTTGAAATTGATAAATCAGTTCATGAATTTTTTGACAGTCAAGATTTGGATGGATTTGTATTTAATCACGGACTTGGGCACGGCATTGGAATCAATGTACACGAATACCCGCCAAATTTAAGTACAGGAGAGATTGCAAAGACTCCAATACTGGATGGAATGTGTTTTTCTATAGAACCGGGACTTTATAAAGAGGGATTTTTTGGAATTCGCTTGGAAAACTCCTGCTATTTTAAAGATAATAATATTCACTCTTTTGTCAAAATGAATTATGAAAAAAAACTAATAGATTATAATATGTTATCAGAACAAGAAAAAGAATGGCTTGAAGAATTCGAGGTAAAATAATGGAAATAACAAGCGTAAACAACAATCTCGTAAAAGAAATCGTAAAACTTCAGCAAAAAAAATACAGAAACCAGAGCGGTAAATTTCTTCTGGAAGGCTACAAAGCAATAAAAGAAGCGTTTGATGCAGGAATAGAATTAGAAAATATTTTTGTAGAAAAAAATCATCTGCAAGAATATAATTTTGCGCAAAATATAGTCATAGAAACCATCGAACCTGTATTAAAAAAGCTGTCCACGACTGAATCTGCACCGGAAGCAGTTGCAGTAGGTTTTCAAAAAAAATACGATAAAAACATACTAAAAAACACAAAAAAAGTTGTTCTTTTAGAAGATATTAAAGATTTGGGCAACCTTGGAACCATCATAAGAAGTTCTGTTGCATTTGGAACTGATGCAATTATTTTATACGGCGACAGCGTAGATATATACAATCCAAAATGTGTCAGAGCATCTGTTGGCAACCTCTGGAAACTGCCTGTAATACACTTAAAAGATTTTAAAGAACTGGAAGAAACATTCAAAGATTTTGAAAGAATAGCAACATTACCAAGATCAACAAATTTGCTAAAAACATTTAAACCAAGCTTTCCATGCCTGCTAATGTTTGGAAGCGAAGCAAACGGACTATCAGAAGATTTAATAAACTTCTCAACAAATTCCGTAAAAATTGAGATGGCAAATACAGTTGAATCTTTGAATTTAGCATCTTCTGCTTCAATAATTTTATACGAATTATTTGTATAGGAGAATACAAAAATGACAAATCACGAACAAAAAGCACGCGAATTATTTACAAACGGTTATAACTGTGCTCAATCTGTATTTTTAGCCTATGCCGAGGAATACGGATTTGACAAAGAAACAGCCTTAAAATTATCTTCTTCATTTGGCGGAGGGATGGGCAGACTAAGAGAAGTCTGCGGAGCAGTGAGCGCAATGTTTATGATAGCCGGACTGAAAGATGGCTATACTGAAAACAATAACGATGAAATAAAAGCTCAGCATTACGCTAGAATTCAAAACTTAGCACACGAATTCCAAGCTCAAAACGGCTCTATTATATGCAGAGAATTATTAGGCTTAGATGGCGAGGACAATCCGGTTCCGTCAAAAAGAACAGCACAATATTATCATGACAGACCTTGTGAAGAATTTGTGGCAAATGCATGTAAAATTCTTGATAAATATTTTGCTCTACAAACATCAAATAAATAAAATAATAAACAAAAAACAGGCCTTAGTAGAAGACCTGTTTTTTATTATGTAATACAAATAACCTATGGTAATGTAGGATGTATATTTATTTTATACCCTTTATCATTTATTGCTAAAATTTCTTTCAAAGTTTTTACCTGCTTTAGCTGCTTAGAATACTCTTCCGGATTAATATAAAATTCCGCAAGAACTTCATTATTAAAAGAACTATAAATTTTTGTTTTATTCATTGTTGCAATTGGAATCGATAATTCTTTATTTTGCGCAAGTTCAACTGTATTCTTTTTAGTTGCAGCAGCATAATTAGCAGCTATACCAAACATTTGTTTTTGGTATTTAACTGTAAATTTAGACCAAATCTCAGGTTCTATATAAAACTTGTATTCATCTTCACCAAGTTCAATTTTGGTAAAGTTAGATTCTGCTGCAATATTTTGATATTCTGCAGACATAGTTTTCATTTTATTCATAAATTCAGGATGAGCCTGAGAATAATTATAAAGCATTATACCGGAAAGAATTGATACTGCAATAATGCCGACAACCACTAAAATTGGAGCAAGAACTGCCCAGATAGCGGTCTGTTTTTCCTGATTTTTATGAAAATCTTCAATAGAATCGAAATTTTCATTCATTGCCCATTCATTACCTTTCATACCGCAAATCAGCATAAACGGAAACCAGCCGAAAGTTAAACATAGCGGAAGCATCCACAAGGTAACAGGAGCACTGTTAAATAAGCCCCAAATCCATGTACCTAAAAATGCACCCCAGTTGAATTTTATCAATTGGTTTGCAGGTTTTTGAGAAGTTATTTTCCCCTTTGTAAATATTAAAATTAAAAGCACGAAAAACGAAATCCACTTACCAAAAAATCCGGCACCGACAGGAGTATACCCCATAAAAATAATTACGGTTAAAATAGAAGATATAAGATATACTCTATTATCATCAACTTCCCCGATAATATCTCTTACTCTTCGAACAATACTCTGGAAAAGTAGGCCTGATGAAACAAGCCCCATAACCGCAATCCAAATAGTTGCCCACATCGGCATTGCTGCAGTTTTTGAAGCCGTAATAGTGAAATCAGCCATAAATTTAGGATTCAGCATCATAAAATAGACAAAAGGAGTTGCCCAGACAAGACTCTCAAACAATTCCACAAATAATACATTAATAATGAAATTTCTACGCCCCAGAACACCTTTTAATCCTAAAAATTTATTTGATTCTGCAAAATAATTGTCTTCCATATTTTAAACTCCTCTATTTATTGATTCTGTTATATCTGCCCCTTCTAGAAATTCTAATGGTATAGAATTTTCAGAAAGTTTTTTCCCTGTTTTTATATTTTTTGATTCAATACCAAATTCTTTTAACTTTTCAGCGTCTTTAAAAATACTGCCGTTATTTTTTAACTTAAAACGATTAATTTCCGTTTGAATAGATTCAGAAGCTTTTTCAATTGCCTGTTGAATGTTCAAAAGACGCTGCGAATGAACTGCAATATTATTATATAAAGATTCGCCAACTTTAATTATATTTTGTACATTATCATAACGTATCCTTGAAGCCCATAGCTGGTTTACTAATCTAAGAGTTACAAGTAGAGAAGACGTGCCAACAATAATAATATTTTTAGAGTTAGCGTTTTCAATAACACCTCTAAAGTCATAATCAGTATAAATCAAGTTAACACAGGTCTCAATCGGAATATACATCAAAATAAACCCGGGTTGGCGAGTATTAGGAATCTCTTCATAATTTTTCTTTGCTAAATTATTAATACAGGTATTCAAATCTGAAATAAAGATTTTTTTTATATTTTCATCATCAGCCTGCCTGTATTCAATAAAATTTTTCAAAATCACCTTGGAATCAATAATCAAATGTTTATCATCCGGAAGCTTCACAAGGACATCGGGTTTTACTCCATCAGAAACAAACTGTTTTGTATAATGCACGTTTTCTTCCAAATTAGCAATTTTTAAAATCTGCTCAAGCCACTCTTCGCCAAATTCGCCTTTTAAATTTTGATTTGTAGTAAGTGCCTTTGCATATTTTTCGGCCGTTGAAATTGCATTTTTTATTTCAAGAGATTCAATTTCATGAGCTTTTTGATAAGAATCAATACTATCTTTAAATTCTTTGAGCAGTTTATTTATAGGATTTATTTCTTCTGATTTAAACAATTCAATACGATTTTTTAAATCCGCAGAATGTTCTGAAAGCATTTGTTCCTGCTGATTTTTTAAAGAATCTTGAGCAATTTTGGAAAACGCAACTTTAACCTCATTCAAAATATTTTCATTAAGTCCTGTTCTGGTTTTCAATTCCAAGTTCTCAGCCTGCAGAGTTAAAATTCTATTCTGATAAAATTTTGCAGCCGCAATCCAGGTCACAAGACCTGCAATCACTATACACAAAATTAAAACAACAATTTCAAAAAACATTTTATACCCTATCCTACAAACTTTTTCTCATTCTAACATATTTTACAAATATTACTAACATTTTAGAAGATATATGAAGCTAAACATATTTCAAATATATCAAAACTTGCACAATGCATATTTTTTAATTAAAATGTTGATAATCTATTAATATCATTTTTTAGAAGAAGGGATAGAATTATGGTTGTGGAAAGACAAAGAGTACAAGAACAAGATAAAATTCAAAGACGTTCAAATTTTGAACCTGTAGAGAGCAATTTGACACCGGAACAGGTAAAACTGGAAGCTTCAAGATGTCTAAATTGTAAAAATCCTCGCTGCGTTCAGGGCTGCCCTGTTAATATTCAAATACCTGATTTCATTAAAGCATTGAAAGAAGATAATTTGGAAGAAGCAGGAAAAATTATCAGAGAAACCAGCATGCTGCCATCAGTTTGCGGAAGAGTTTGCCCTCAAGAAAGACAGTGCGAAGGCAACTGTATTCTTGGAATAAAAGGGGAAGCTGTTGCAATCGGCGCTTTAGAAAGATATGTTGGTGATAACACAGCAGCAGAAAAAACAGA
The DNA here is from genome assembly GCA_958366705.1 of uncultured bacterium. Lineage (GTDB taxonomy): Bacteria > Cyanobacteriota > Vampirovibrionia > Gastranaerophilales > Gastranaerophilaceae > Zag111. Next base: position 76,297 of record CATXCB010000002.1, on the reverse strand, counting down.
AATTAAACCATCAGGCAAAAAAGTTGCAATTGTTGGTTCTGGTTGTGCGGGAATCACTGCAGCAGCTGACTTAAGAAAAGCCGGTCATGAAGTTGTTGTATTCGAAGCTTTACACAAATTAGGCGGTGTGCTTCGCTACGGTATACCTCCGTTCAGATTACCTCGTGTAATTCTTGATAGAGAAATCGAAAACCTTAAAGAAATGGGAGTTGAATTCCATACAAACGTAATTGTAGGGAAATCAATAACACTTAAACAATTAAAAGACGATGGCTTTGATGCAATTTTTATTTGTTCAGGTGCAGGACTTCCAAAAATGATGAATATTCCTGGCGAAAATTTAAACGGAGTATTCTCAGCTAACGAATTCTTAACCCGTGTAAACCTTATGGGAGCAGGGAGAGACGATTGTGCAACACCTCTAAAAGTAGGTAAAAAAGTTGCAGTAATCGGCGGCGGAAACGTTGCCATGGATGCTGCTCGTACTGCGGTTCGTGTAGGTTTTGAAGAAGTATCCATTTTATACCGTAGAACTGAAAAAGAATTACCTGCAAGACTTGAAGAAATCAGACACGCAAAAGAAGAAGGTGTTCAATTCAAATTCTTACACGCACCTGTTGAAATCTTAGAAAACGAAGGCTACGTAGCAGGTATGAAATTTGAAATAATGGAACTTGGCGAACCTGATGCGTCAGGAAGAAGAAGACCTGTCGGCACCGGCGAATTTGTAGTTGAAGATGTTGATACTGTAATAGTAGCTCTTGGAACTGGTCCTAACCCAATTATCCAGCGCTCTGCAGAAGCTGAAGGTATGGAAATTATTACAGATGCAAAAGGTTATATTGAAGTTGATCCTGAAAAACGTTCAACAAATATTCCTTGCGTATTTGCAGGCGGAGACGTTGCTCCGGTTGGTGCATCAAACGCAATTAATGCGATGGGTGCAGGAAAAAAAGCTGCAAAAGCTATCAATGATATGCTAAAGTAATATTAGCAGTATAAAGAATTTAGAAAAGGCGGAATGGCAAGCCATTCCGCCTTTTAATTTATCTACTAAAACATCTTGCGAATAAGTAAAAAAAATGATAGAGTATATTTATAGGAGAATAAAAAATGAGCTTTGACGAAGAAGGTAAACTAATTGCTGAACCAATCTTACACAAAGATTCTGATTCCAAACTGTTTAAATTAGACATGCCTGTTGGCAAACTTAAATTTTTTGTAAATTCCATAATACTTTTTATAATTCACCTATTAATTATAGGATTATACTGCTTGATATACTTTATAACAAAAACTCCGGAATCCTACATCGCACTTTTAGGAATTTTTCTTTTGATTTTTGGAATACCGATGTTATATTTAAACTTTGTTAATTACGCAAAAAGAATGTGGGATATCACAGGCAGTTTTCATAGAGGTTTATGGTTTACAGTAGGATTATTTGCAATCTCCTCTATATGCATATTTTTATTTCCTCTTGCAATACTCTTTTTCTATTTTGCAATGATTTTTATGCCTGGTGAACTCGTTAACAGTAATGAAGATGCTTAATTTATGAATAAATACCATATAAAAAATTTTATATTATCATTTTTAATAACGCTAATAATAACTTCTCCGGTTTTAGCATTAAATTTTGATGTTTCAGTAGATGAAGAAATAAAAAAGAAATATAATACAAATAAAATTCAAGAAGATACACTACCGCCGCTGCCTAAAGTAGACAAACAACCGGCAGCGACACAAAATCAAACCACGACTACACAAGTTCCAACAACTTCCCCTGTGTATACGACAACAGTACCGGTAATTACAAAAACCGATAAAAAAAATGCACTGAGGATTCCTTCAAGAACGAAATTTCAAGTTCGTTCAAATCAAGTTATCTCAGATTGGTTAAGAGAGGGTAACACAGTTTCTTTTACATCATACGCTCCTGTTTATAAAAAAAATATAACAATTCCTGCAGGAACGGTGTTTAAAGGAGTTATTGCAGATTCTCACAGACCTCAAATGTCAGGGAACGGAGGACTTGTTGTACTAAGAATTACCAGCATGAACTATAATGGAAAAACAGTACCTCTGAATGCTAAAATTACCAAAGCGAATACAAAAAAGATATTTTTGAATAATATGAAAGGGAAAAGACAATACTGGGCAAATGTTGGCAAACAAATAGATAAAGGTGAAAATTTCTTTAAAAAGACCAGACGAACATCTAAAAAACTTGCAGACAACCCTGTTGGCTGGATAATATCTCCAATACCAACAATATTTGGACTTGCAGGGTATGCAGTAACAACAGTATCATCTCCGGTATTAGCCATATTTTCGAAGGGCGGTAATATCTCAATTCCTGCCGGCAGCAATTTTGAAATTAAACTTTTAACAGAAGCCTATATTTACTAATCTCTGTATGGATGTAAAATATTAGGGTTATATTTATCCCTTACAAAATATGGTTTTCTAACTCCAGATTTATTTTTGTTAATCCGCTTTGCATTTTCATCCCCCCCCGCCTCACGCTCATTTGCCCATTTTTTAAATAATTTGTTGGCGACCTTTACATCGCCACCATCTTCAACAAAATCCGCATACTTATAATTTGCATCAAGATGTTTTTGTGGTTTTTTCCGAATATGACGATAGGTCTGCATATAAGATTTTTGATATTTTTCAACCGGAGCAAGAGCCATTAAACCAAATATCATAAAAGCAAACAAAACAACCCAGATTTTATGTAAAAAACCAGTCATAACATAATAATAACAAAACTATTTAAATAAGTAAATATTTGTTTCAGGATCTCAAATTTCAATAGATTCCGAAACAAGTTCGGAATGAAAGTATGAGTATATTTTTGAGCATATTTACCGGAGAATTGTACACAAGTCCTGAATATTTCATGTTGAAATGTAAAAATATTGTTAAATATCTATTTATTCTTTATAATAAAAACGTGAACAAACTTTTAACAAAGGAGAGAGAATATGATTAAAAAGTTTACTTCACCAATGGCATTACTAGCAATATTTGCAGTAATGATTTTTGGTCTTTCACCTGCATTTGCAAGTGAAGCCGATTTAGTTGTTCCAAGTATCAAGTGTATTTCTCCAAGCAGTTATACACTATTATTAATTGGACTTGGAATTTCTGTTATCGGATTGATTTTCGGACTTGTTGAATTCTTGAAAATCAAAAAATTAGACGTTCATAAAGCTATGGACGAAGTTGGAAACACAATTTTTGAAACCTGTAAAACTTATCTGGTTCAACAAGGAAAATTCTTGTTAGTTTTAGAAGTTTTAATCGGTCTATGTATTGCATTCTACTTCGGGTACCTCCAAAAAATGGGTATTGCCGGAGTATTAACAATTCTTGGCTGGTCTGTTATCGGTATTTTAGGCTCATACGCTGTTGCCTGGTTCGGTATCAGAATGAATACTTTAGCAAATTCAAGAACTGCGTTTGCAGCTCTTAAAGGAAACCCTTTAAATATTTTAAATATTCCTTTAAAAGCTGGTATGAGTATTGGTGTATTACTGGTATCTGTTGAATTAATTATGATGCTTGTAATTCTCTTATTCATTCCTGGCGAAATTGCAGGTGCTTGTTTCATCGGTTTTGCTATCGGTGAATCTTTAGGTGCTTCTGCTCTTCGTGTTGCAGGCGGTATCTTCACAAAAATTGCGGATATTGGTTCAGACTTGATGAAAATCCAATTCGGTATCAAAGAAGATGACCCTAGAAACCCTGGTGTTATTGCGGACTGTACAGGTGATAATGCAGGAGACTCAATCGGACCTACAGCTGACGGTTTTGAAACTTACGGCGTAACAGGTGTAGCTCTTGTAAGTTTTATTTTACTTGCAGTTTTAGGTAAAGAAAATCAAGTTCAATTATTAGCTTGGATTTTCGTTATGAGATTCTTAATGATTGTTACTTCTGTTGTTGCATACTGGTTTAACGGAATTATAGATAAATTCTACGCAAAATCAACAGAAAAATTTGACTTTGAAGTACCATTGACAAGACTTGTTTGGATAACTTCAATATTATCAATCGGTATGACTTTTGGTGTAAGCTACTGGTTATTAAACTCAATGGGACACCACATCTGGTTAGTATTATCTTGTATTATTTCTTGCGGTACTTTAGGTGCAGCACTAATTCCGGAATTTACAAAGATATTCACATCTCCAAAAGCAAAACATACAGAAGAAGTTGTTACTGCTTCACGTGAAGGCGGAGCATCTTTAACAATCCTTTCAGGTATTGTTTCAGGAAACTTCTCTGGATTCTGGATTGGTATGGTAATCGTACTTCTTATGGGTCTTGCTTACTTTGCAAGTACTTATATTCCGGAATCATTAATGGGATACTCTTCAGTATTCGCATTCGGTCTTGTAGCATTCGGTTTCTTAGGAATGGGCCCTGTAACAATTGCAGTTGATTCATATGGTCCGGTTACTGATAATGCTCAATCTGTTTACGAATTATCATTAATTGAAGAACTTCCTGATGTTAAAGGTCAAATTAAAGAACAATACGGATTTGATGCAGACTTTGACAATGCTAAACAATACTTAGAAGAAAATGATGGAGCTGGTAACACATTCAAAGCAACATCAAAACCGGTACTTATCGGTACTGCTGTTGTTGGTGCTACTACTATGATTTTCTCATTGATTCTTGTTATCAGAAACACTTTAGGAATTCAGCCTGAAATGATTCTGAACCTGTTAAATCCTTATACACTATTAGGCTTATTAACAGGCGGTGCGGTTATTTACTGGTTTAGCGGAGCGTCTATGCAAGCTGTTACAACAGGTGCTTACCGTGCTGTTGAATACATCAAAGATAACATCAAATTAGGTGATGCTGATGAAAAATGTGCAAATGTTGCAAATTCAAAAGAAGTTGTAAAAATTTGTACTCAATATGCTCAAAAAGGTATGGTTAATATCTTTATAGCATTATTCACTTTTGCTTTAGCACTTGCTTGTTTGTCAGCTCCTGGTGCTAAAACTCAACTAGCAGTATCATTCTTTGTAAGTTATCTTGTTGCAATTGCAGTATTTGGTCTATTCCAGGCTGTATTTATGGCAAACGCCGGCGGCTGCTGGGATAATGCCAAGAAAATTGTTGAAGTTGATTTGAAAGAAAAAGGAACTCAACTGCATGAAGCTACAGTTGTCGGAGACACAGTTGGTGACCCATTCAAAGATACATCATCAGTTGCAATGAACCCAATTATTAAATTTACAACTCTATTTGGATTACTTGCAATGGAAATTGCAATTAACGAATCATTTAGAGATATTGCACCATATGTTGGTATAGTATTTTTAATAATCGCATTAATTTTTGTTGTCCGTTCTTTCTATGGAATGAGAATTCCTACAAAGAAATAACAGCATAAATAAAAAGGGCGGTGCATTTTTATGCACCGCCCTTTTTTATGTTTAATATATTATACTAAATCTTCCGCATCATGTATCATTTGCGAATAATTTATACTATCTAAATACTGTCTTGCATTAACATACTCTGATTCAGAGATTTGCTCGGCATTTCTTTCCAAGTTTCTTCTTAAATCAACTACTGGATTAAAATCTGCCATTTTTTGTTTTCCATTTTCAATCATAGCCTCTACTATATCTCCGGCTTTACAACATTTTCCCATACGTATTCCGGGATTATTAATGTAAAAATCAATTTTCATCTGGTCTCCTTGCTAAATTACACATTTGTATTAAAACTCAAAATAAAAATATTTGCGTTTAAATTCAAAAGTAACAAAAAATTTATTTACGAGTTTTACATACATATATACAAAACTTAAAAAATCATTGAGCTTACGACTCAACAGTTCTATAATAAATTATAGTGGCGGATGTAGAAAGGATTAAATATAATGGTTGCAATTGAAGAAATGACTTACCCTCAACTTGAAAAAGCTATAAACCCAACTCACGATATCAGATTATTCTCTGGTCGTTCAAACCCTAAATTAGCACAAGAAATTGCTGATTATCTGGGAACAACAGTTGGACCGATGATTGTTAAAAACTTTGCAGATGGGGAATTATACGTTCAAGTTAAAGAAAGTGTAAGAGGGGATGATGTATTTATCATTCAACCAGTTTGCAATCCTGTTAACGAAAACCTGATGGAATTATTAATCATTATTGACGCATTTAAACGCGCAAGCGCCAAAACAATCACTGCAGTAATTCCTTATTACGGATATGCAAGACAGGACAGAAAGACTTCAGGACGTGAAGCTATTACTGCAAAACTTGTTGCTGATTTATTAACAACAGCAGGTGCTGACAGAGTTCTTGCAATGGATTTACACACAGGACAAATTCAGGGATTTTTCAATATTCTTGTTGACCACATCTTTGCAACAAATGTTCTTGTGAACTATATTAAAGATTTAGGTATTGACCCTGAAAATATGGTTGCAGTTTCTCCGGATATGGGCGGAGCAAACAGAACCAGACATTTTGCAAAAAAACTTGACTGCCCGATTGCAATTATTGATAAAAGAAGAGATAAACATAACGAAGCAATTGCTACAAATGTTATCGGTGATGTTGAAGGAAAAGTTTGTTTAATGTTTGACGACATTATTGATACAGCAGGTACAATTTGCGAAGCTGCTAAACTTTTAAAATCTAAAGGGGCAAAAGAAATTTATGTTGGAGCTACTCACCCTGTATTTTCAGGGCCAGCTGTAGAAAGATTAGGCTCTGCTCCGATTACAGAATGTATTGTTACAAATACAATTCCTTTAGACATGAGCAAAATGCCTTCAAATATCAAACAGGTTTCAGTGGCTCCGTTACTTGCACAAGCGATTTCCAGAATCCATGATGATGAATCAGTAAGTTCGTTGTTCGGATTTGAAAAAGAAATGCAAGTTTCATAAAAACAGCAAAACAAAATATTTAAAATACAGATAAGACAAGGGTTTACCTCTTGTCTTATTTTTTATCTCATACATTTAGAGGATATTTAAACCTTTTTACTTAAGAAAAGAATATAAATTCCGTATATAAAAATATAGATATGGAAAACGAAAGTTTTTCATACCTCCTCCCCAAGTCTGGTAGCCGTTCTTTTTGAAACGGCTTTTTTTTGCTTATTTTTAAACAATTTAATAATAAGGATAAAAAGGTCTGTATACAGGTCTCATAGGTCTATATGGACGATACAGAGGCGGCGGTGGTGGAATAATAGGTAAAGGATGCATATAACCGGTATAATGATGCGGGCACCCATTATATATAGGAGGTCGAACAATCGGAGGTCTCATATATGGTCTATGGTGATGATGATTGTAATGAGAAATACCAATATGCATTGAGGAATGCGGAGCAATTCTATCAGGACGGCTTGACCAACTGGCAGAATATTCTATATACGCATAACATGACGGCGCCTGGCAAAACATAATCACAGCACACACAATAAGCCACAAAATCTTTTTCATACTTTCTCCTATTTTAAGTCTTACATATAAAACGAGTAAGAAAAAAATTTTGTTCAAAAATTTATTAAAATATTTCAAAAAATTAACATTTTACAAGTTAAAACAAGAAATATAAAATAAAAACGTACAAATATTAGTTAAATGACTTTATTCTGTTTAACGGAAAATATATATGTGTAACAACACCTTTTAAAACTTCTTTACGTACAGCACCATGATTCCTGCTATCCAATGAGTTTCCTCTATTATCTCCAAGAACATAATAACTATTATCAGGAACTACCATATGCAAATAATGCGTATTTTCAGGTGAGACTTCAGAATAATTGAACTTATCTTTAACATAAGGTTCATCAAGCCGTTTGTTATTAATATAAACATAGGCTGCACCATCTTTATTTGTTATAATATCAACTTTTTCTCCCGGTAAAGCCACTACACGTTTTACAAAAACAACTCCGCCGTTGTTTTCAGGTTTATAAACAACAATATCACCGCGTTTATAGTCTCTTGCAAATATATTAACAAAGAATCTGTCATGGATTTGCAGAGTATCTGCCATTGATTCTGAAACAACAAATCTGTTTACACCGGATATATTAAAACTAATGACAAATCCAACAAATAAAATAAGTATTGCACTGAAAAATTTTGTTGAAAATATATCATCGGACTGTCTTTTACCTGGAATAACGAGTAATATTATATCAAAAATTATATGCAATAGAGTTATTATTCCAAAAATAATATACCCGACCAAAAGAGTAATAACAATAGATTTTTTATTAAATATGTTATTTAACCGACCAAAAACTGCCGCATAAGAAACAACCAAATAAAATAAAAATGAAACTACAAGAAATCCCAAAACAAAATAATAAATATAGGATTCTGGAGGTGTTGCAATCAACAAAAAAAGCATAATTAACGGTATAAATACCAATCCGCAAACTATCTTTACATACTCAAAACGTCCAATTTGACAGTCTTTCAAAAATAATCTTTTTATATCAATTAACATAGCATGCCATCCTCATTTTATTTATAAAAGGAATTTAAACTTCCGCCCTGAATCTTTTTAATATGTCGAAGAAGGGACTCTACTGAGGGTGTGCTTGAGAATATGAAATTCGAAAGCTACAGCCTCGTATGTCTTTTGACTGAACCTATAAATTTTTCTTTAGACAGAAAAATTTATGTTCGAGCCCTCTGACACTTTAAAAAGATTAGGGCTTTCGCCCTGAATCTTTTTAATATGTCGAAGAAGGGACTCTACTGAGGGTGTGCTTGAGAATATGAAATTCGAAAGCTACAGCCTCGTATGTCTTTTGACTGAACCTATAAATTTTTCTTTAGACAGAAAAATTTATGTTCGAGCCCTCTGACACTTTAAAAAGATTAGGGCTTTCGCCCTGAATCTTTTTAATATGTCGAAGAAGGGACTCGAACCCTCAAGGCGTTAACCACACGAACCTGAATCGTGCGCGTCTACCAATTCCGCCACTTCGACATATTTATTTACATGATTTTTTATTCAATTGTCATTTTCTTTTAGTTTTTATGTTCTCTGCGGCGGAGGTACTCTCTAAGTTCGTACCTTACGCCTCGCATAAAACGGCACCGCTCACAATTAAATCAAAAATCCAACATTTTTGCTTATAATTGTTCGTCTTTCGCTATGCTCATGCCTCTGCTCGGCTTGTACCACTTCGACATATTTATTCAAATAATTCTATTTAATTGTCAATTTATTATTATTTTATATGTACTCTTATTATAATATAAATAAAAATTTTAACAAATTATATATATAATCTACACAATTTAAAATATTTGAATTTTAGTATTTATGCTAAAATACAAGTGTGCAAAATATATTAAAAATATTTTTAATAATTTTCTGTTTTGTAATCTCACTCACAATACCAAATATAAGTGAGAATAATTTTAATGTTTTAAATATTTACAACACTATAAGTGTTTACAACAAAGAACACTCTGATTCCAATTCTGAATTTTTAACAAACAGAATAAATGAAAATGAAAATTCAATAGTATCTTCAAATATTACAAATTACGAAATTTCAGCATCCCAAGATAAAGAAGGCTCTTACAACTTTGGAACAGAAAAAAATGTTCTCCATAACAGACTTATCTGTCAAAATTTTATAAATAAATATTCTAAAATTACCAATAGCATTTCTCATAAAATATCTTCCTATCTAAAAAATGAGATTTGTACCAGAGCACCATAAACCTCCTACAAATATAAATTAGAAAACAGTAGATTTAATAGTAGGAGAATTATAATGAACATCGAATTATTAAAAATCGGCTGCTTTGTTATGATAATTGGAATGGGCTTTGTTTACATATTCTTATTAATAATGATATGGATTGTAGAAATGGCTACGAAATTAATAAAAATATTAAACAAATATTTCCCTGAAGCAGTTGAAGAAGAAAAATATCAACCTAAGAAAAAATCAGAAAAAAATGATGCAGAAATAGCTCTTGCAATAGCTTGTGCTATAGCAGAAAGGAGTAAAAAATGCTAAGCGAATTTATTTCTGATCACAGTGTAATAATATCAGCTGGTTTACTTTTATTTGCCTATATTTTTATTGCACTTGAAAAAATACCAAAAGTTACAATTGCCTTAATTGGTGCTGCAATTACCATAGTCTTAGGACTTGTTAGTCAGGCAAAAACTCTAAATGGTATGCTAAACCCGCATTATTTTATCAATTTTGTAGATTTCAATGTAATATTTTTACTTGTTTCTATGATGATAATTGTATCAATAACAACAAGAAGCGGAGTATTTAACTGGATTGCAAACGAACTTTTAAAATTCACAAAAGGTCATCCAGTGAAAGTATTATGTGCATTAGGAATATTTACAGCAATAACAAGCGCATTTCTTGATAATGTTACTACTGTAATTCTAATCATGCCAATTACATTTGTAATCGCGAAACAATTAGATGTTGATCCGATACCGTATTTATTAACAGAAATCTTTGCTTCTAATATCGGAGGAACAGCAACCCTGATTGGAGACCCTCCAAATATAATCATAGGAAGTGCCGGAGGCTTATCATTTATGGATTTTATAAAAGAACTTACTCCGGCTATTGTGATAATATTTTTGGCTGTTGTGTGCCTGTTGACTTTTATCTTCAAGAAAAAACTTATTGCAACTCCTGAAAAAATGAAAGAAGTTGCTCAAATTGATAATTCCCATACAATCACCGATAAGAATCTAATGTTGCGTTCAACCATAGTACTTGCACTTGTAATTTTAGGATTTATGACTCATGACATAATCCATATAGAAACCTGCGTTGTTGCAATGCTTGGCGCAAGCTTCCTGCTTGTATTTGAAAAACCAACAGACATTTTAAGAGATGTGGAATGGAACACAATCTTCTTTTTCATAGGTTTATTCATTATAATCGGCGGTCTGGAAGCTTCCGGCGGAATTAAATTAATGGCAGAGTGGATTCTAAAAATTACTCAAGGTTCCCAAGCTGCAACATCAATGATAATTCTATGGGCTTCAGGAATTATATCTGGAATTATTGATAACATTCCATATACCGCAACAATGGCACCTATGCTTGTCGAAATAGAAAAAGCTATGGGGACAGCTTACACATATCCGCTATGGTGGGCATTATCACTAGGTGCATGTCTTGGCGGAAACATGACTATTATCGGTGCGGCTGCTAACGTTATTGTTTCTGAAAATGCAACAAAAGAAGGGCACCCTATTTCATTTATGAGATTCTTGAAATATGGTGTTGCTGTTGTTTCAATCTCACTTTTAATAAGTACAGCATACCTGTATTTAAGATTTTTAAAATAATCAATCTTACAAGAACAAAAAATAGAAGCCTGAATTTAATATATTAAATTCAGGCTTTCTTTATCTTACCGATGCTTGGGTTAGGTATTTACCCAGGATTAACAAAATTTCACTTAACTCTTCATCTGAATATGATGTTTCCATAATTAAAGAATTATCTAAAATTTTTGATGGTACAAATTTTTGCAGATAATACCTTTTTGCTCCATTTATAAGTTGACCTATTTTATCAAAATCATCAAATGTTAATTGGGATTTTAAAACTGTTGTTCTGAATTCATAATCAATTTTACTATTCATAATTAATTCAATACTTTTTTGAATATTTAATATATTGCATTCTACATTTGTTATAATTTTATACTTTTCTAAAGGAGCCTTTATATCCATTGCAATATAATCAAGCAATCCATTATTTATGAGCATTTCCAATAATACAGGATTTGTTCCGTTAGTATCGAGTTTTACCAGAAAATCCAGAGCTTTAATTTGCTTGATAAAATCATAAAGCCCCTCCTGCAAAGTTGGTTCACCTCCTGTTACAACAACCCCGTCAAGTTTACCTTTACGAAAATTTAAAAACTCAAAAAAAGCCGGTACGGTTAATACCGGCTCTGATTTTGTAATTAATTCAGGATTATGACAATATCCGCAGCGAAAATTGCATCGGCTTGCAAATACAATACATGCAATTTTTCCGGGATAATCCAGAAGTGAAGTTTTTTGAAAACCACCTATTTTGAAAGACATTTTTCTTTTGCCTCGCACATATTAAATGTTTTTCTATTTTTAAACTCAGCTTTTTTACCTTTATTCCACTGATTAACAGGTCTGATATACCCTACTATTCTTGAATAAATTTCACATTCTTCTCCACAATCCGGACAAGTTTGATGTTCTCCTTTGACATATCCATGATTTGGACATATTGAGAATGTAGGAGAGAATGTAAAATATGGCAGGTGATAATTTTCACAAACTTTTTTTACAAGATTCTTCATCGTTGAGATATCAGAGATTCTTTCACCTGCAAAAATATGTACAACTGTTCCTCCAGTATATTTTGTTTGCAAATCATCTTGATGATCCAAAAGCTCGAAAATATCATCCGTATAATTTACAGGCAATTGAGTTGAATTTGAATAATATGGTTCTGCATGTACACTATAATATTCTTCCTCATTCGCGCATTTAATATCAATAAGATTTTTCTTATCCAATTTTGCCAGACGATAACTTGTACCTTCAGCCGGTGTAGCTTCAAGATTATAGTTATTACCTGTTTCTTGCTGATATTCAACAATTTTTGCTCTCATATAATCCATAGTATCAAGAGCAAATTGTTTCCCATCTTCAGTTCCAATATCTTTACCCAAAAGATTTGTACAGGCTTCATTCATCCCGACAAGCCCGATTGTTGAAAAATGATTTTTCCAATATACACCAAATCTTGATTTTATGTCTCTTAAATAAAATTTAGTATATGGATATAAATTCGCATCTGTTAGTTTTTCCAACAATTTACGTTTTATTTCTAAAGATTCCTTTGCAAGATTCATTCTGGAATCCAAAATATTGAAAAACTCTTCTTTAGATTTTGATTGATAAGCTATTTTAGGTAAATTAATCGTTACTACTCCAATTGAACCTGTTAAAGGATTTGAACCAAACAATCCGCCCCCTCTGTATTCAAGCTCACGATTATCAATTCTCAAGCGACAACACATAGAACGGGCATCTTCTGGATTCATATCTGAATTTATAAAGTTAGAAAAATATGGAATACCATACTTCGCACTCATTTCCCATAATCCATCCAGATTTTCATTATCCCAATCAAAATCTTTAGTTATATTATATGTAGGAATAGGGAATGTAAATACACGTCCTGAATTGTCTCCCTGCATCATTACTTCAAAAAAGGCTTTATTAATCATATCCATTTCAGACTGAAAATCACCATAAGTTTCTTCCATCATCTCACCGCCAACAATAACACATTGGTCCTTATAATAACTTGGAACTGTCAAATCCATCGTAATATTTGAAAATGGAGTCTGAAAACCTACACGAGTCGGAACATTCATATTAAATACAAATTCTTGCAATGCCTGTTTTACTTGAGAAAAATTCAATTTATCATATCTTACAAACGGAGCTAACAATGTATCAAAATTTGAAAAAGCTTGTGCTCCTGCACTTTCACCCTGCATAGTATACAAAAAATTCACAATTTGTCCCAATGCAGTTCTAAAATGTTTAGCCGGAGCAGATTCAACTTTACCTTTTACACCTTTAAAGCCTTCAGTTAACAAATCTTTCAAATCCCAACCTACACAATATACTGAAATAATATTTAAATCATGGATATGAATGTCGCCATTTTCATGAGCTGTTTTTATTTCATTCGGATAAATTTTATTCAACCAGTAATTTTTACTCATGCCTGACGCTAAATAATTGTTCAGACCCTGAATCGAATACCCCATGTTAGAATTTTCGTTAACCTGCCAATCTAATTGCTTTAAATAATCATCAATCATATCCACGGATGAATTATTTACAAAATCCCGCATTTTGTTGTGCTGTTCACGATAAAGAATATAAGATTTTGCAGTCTGCTTATATTCAGAAGATAACAAAACTTTCTCAACAACATCTTGAATTTCTTCAATGGTTGGAGCCTCAAAATTAGATTGTTTTTCTTTTACAAAGTCGTTAACTATTTTAATTACATTTTTAGTTAATCTCCTTGCAGTAAAAGAATCAAACTCTTTTGTCACATTTGATGCTTTTTTTATAGCATCAGTAATTTTTTCGGAATCAAAATCAACAATCATTCCGTCTCTTTTAATAACTTTTTGCTGCATAAAAACCTCCTCAGTCTCGCAAGTAATACAAACTAACCAAGCATTCCGACTGTAACGGCTGCGGACCAGTGAGGGAATTTCACCCATGCTTTCCTTAATTAGTAAAATTATTATACAACGTATTCAAAATTATGTAAATCTATAAAATTTATTCCAGTCATCCCGAACTTGTTTCGGAATCTACTGATTCAAATGCTGAAACCAGTTCAGCATGACAAATTCTTAGTTCAATCTAAAGATTAAGTAATTTAAATATCCGCAGTACAATATGGACATTTAGTAGCTTTAACATTAATTATTGAATAACAATGCGGGCAGTTTTTTGTTGTTTGCAATGCCTCTGCATTCTTTTTAGCGATTGCTCTAAGTTTATTTATCATTTTCACCAGCAAAAATACCGTAAATGCAACGATTATAAAACTTATCAACGTATTGATAAACAAACCCAAGTTAATCGTTACAGCTCCTGCAGCCTTTGCAGCTTGCAAAGACGGGTAATGAATAACTTTGCCATTATAATCAGGTAAGGTTAAATACAGATTAGAAAAATCAACACGTCCTAAAATCCAACCTAATGGCGGCATTATTATATCTTTAACTAAAGAGTCAACAACCTTTCCAAATGCGGCACCAATAATGATACCAACAGCCATATCAATGACATTCCCTTGAATCGCAAAAGTCTTAAATTCATTTAATATACGTTTTACAAAATCTAACATAACATTTATGGCTCCGTTTTATTTATCAAAATAATCTATTGTATTTAATTATTCACAATTAATAAATAAATACAATAGATTACTGGTCATAAAAAAAATACTTATCATACATTATAAGGGATATTTTATCCACGGACTATTATCATCTTTCAACAGTCCTTCTACAATACTAATAATCCCGCTCAATGATAAATCACTTCCGCGCCACATAGCTCTGCCTATAACATATCCTTTTGCAAATTCGCTCCAGTTAGGATAAAGCTCTTTTGATTTTTCGTAAGCTGCAATAATATACTGCCAGGCTTCGGCTTCTGAAATATATTGAGAATCAAAACAACATCGTGTCACAAGAACTAAACGCCCTAAATCCCAAGCAACAATAGAAAGTGTTTTAAATTCACTTGCTCCCCGAACAACATGTTCATCAACAAGTGTTTCTAAAGACTCTTTTATGTTATTAACATACTCCATTAAAGAACGGTCTTTTTCTTCTTCAAAAAGTACATCAGTATTAAATTCAGAAGATGAATTTGCTATAACAGGTCTTATGGCTTCAAAATACACATGATGTCCTCTATGTAAAAGCCAATCTAAAGTATCTAGTGCAGATTCTCTATCTACAATTCCATAATAATCATTTAATCTATTTGATACATCCAGCTTATCAGGTTCAGTTTCCAAACAATTACAATAATATTGGTTTTGTTCTGCATTTATAGCTCCAACATTGATTGCGGCATATTGCTCGGGACTAAGGGCTGGAGCATTTTCTTTGCAGGCATATGCAACATTTTGAAAACTTTTCATTAACCTTTTAGCATTATTCATCAATCTTGTTAGATTCATACATTTGCCCCGGTTGAATTATTGAGTAATATCAGTAAACACAAAACCTGAATTTTTATCATATGAAATTGTATATCTCTTATTAGGTTCTACATTTACTTCGATTTTTTGAGGATCGTATGTTGTTCTAACAGATTTATAAATAATACCAGGTCTTACTTTTTCATATTGTAACTCTAAAACGTTTTTTCCCGGCAGTAAATTGTATGCTCTTTCCCCCCAGCCTTCAACTGTTTGAACAGGAGCTTCATCATTAATTGTTAAAACTGATACTGTATGATTAAATCCCAATGGATTCCACTGACAATCTTTAATAATCATAACTGAAGCATCAGGATGTTCTTCCAAATATTTTTTCTTATGCCCATTGTGAATTTGCATTGCAAATGCAGTATACAAAAAACCTGCTAAACAAATACCACCTACTAATAAAATATACTGTAACATAATCCTATTCTCCTTTCCTAACTATTTCTTAATCGTCGCTACTTTTATAGCCGGTTCATTTTTAATTTTTGCACCTAAATCTTCCAATAATTGCTTATAATCTTCACCTTTAAGATTTGAAGCATCAATGTAATTTTCTTTACCTGTTTCTTTGCTTACATAATAAATATCCTGATCCTCTTCACCTTTAGTTTTTGAATCTTTTGGATATTCTGACCAGTAATATTGGTCAATTTCAAAAGTATTAATCACTTTATTAAAGCGTTTAACTAACATTTTTTTATCATCCGTTAATGTAATTGAAATAAAATCTGTATAAAAAACTTTTATAAAGAAAAACGCAAGAACCACTATGGCGCTTATAGCTGCAAACAAAAAGCTATGAGTAAATTTGCCGACCAGATTGTAAACAAACCATGCCGCACACAACCCAAGCCCTATTTCAAACATCATTGTAGTAAATTTTGATTTATACTCTTTCATAAATTCCCCCATCAACCATTCTAAAATAACATCAAAACTCAATTTATTTATTGATTAAGCATACAATAAAAACACCTAATGTAAATACTAAAAATTTAGGCAAAAGACATGAAAAATTAATTATTTTTGTGATAGTGAATATTGTTAACCTAATCAAGTCTGTCATCTACTACCTAATAATT
This sequence comes from uncultured bacterium, assembly GCA_958366705.1. Lineage (GTDB taxonomy): Bacteria > Cyanobacteriota > Vampirovibrionia > Gastranaerophilales > Gastranaerophilaceae > Zag111. The sequence continues at coordinate 59,372 of CATXCB010000002.1, read as the reverse complement.
AACAAACACTTAATATTTTATTACAAACTAGCAATTTATATTGATTTATCTACTTTAAATAATAGTGTGAAATAATAAAAAAGGTGGTGGGTTCATGAATATTGTCTCTAACAATCCTATGTACTCAGTTTCTCAAGGTAAAAACGGTTCAACAATAATTAATTATGATGACCCAAATATACATGATGAAGAATGCACCTATACTTTCAATAAAGATGGGAGTGCTTCTTGCGTTTCAAATGCCTGGGGAACAAAAACAGAACTTCCAAAAGATACATTCATTTACGATAACAAAAAGGTTTCTGCAGAAGAAATAACAAATGAATACAAAAAATATTACAATTATTGCAAAAATAACAATAAGAAAATTTTGGCATAAATATGACATATTCGATTAATACAAATTACAACATCTTAAACTTAAATTACACCAAAACGCAACAAAAAAAGCAATCCGAAACAGAAGTACAAGATAATAACCACCCTACAACTTCTGAAAATAAAAATATTGCGTTTTATGGTTTTGATTTGGTAAAAAAGAAGGAAATTCCTCCAATTTTATCGGAAATGTTTGAAGCAATTAAAGATAAAAAAGATGAAGAATTAGCCGAAACAGCTTATCCTTATTTGGTTAAATATATTGGAGTAGAAGATGTTGCTCCACCTAAAATCACTTGGGAAAAGACTGAAGGCAGACCTATAGTAGCAGATTACAAAGTTTTTGAAAATTCTATAGTAATATATTCCGATTTATTTAAAAAGGTTTCAAAAGCTGAACAATTGGCTTTTATTGCACACGAATTAACTCACTGCAAGCAATCATTTAATATGATGCGGACAGAGAATATCGGTATTGAAAAATATGCATACGCAAATGCTGTATCAGATTTCAGAGCAGCAACAGTCCGGAATAAAAATATAATTAATGCACTGATTAATGCTAAAAGAAACAACAAAGAAAAAGAATTAATTCAATATTTAATACAAAAATCAACAATAAATAATATCAAAGAATTAAAACAAACTTACCCTAATTTTGATAAATTATCTAAAATAAAATCAACTTCTATTGAAGGACAGAAAGCTCAAACTGATTTGAAAGCACAATTTGAATACAATGGTGCAGATATCAATGCTTATAACAATTGTCCCCTGGAAAAAGAAGCCATTGAAAAAGAAAACGAAATCATTAAAATTTATAAGCAAAGTATTTATTTGTAGGATATAAAACAACCTGCATCCATAAAAAAATAAAAAAACAAAAAAGCAAGAGTTTGAAACTCTTGCTATTATTTGCTTTTAATAAACTGGGCCCGGAGGGATTCGAACCCACGACCAAAGGATTATGAGTCCTCTGCGCTACCGCTGCGCCACAGGCCCGTGACGACTTTTACTCTATTTAATGTATCATCAAAATGCAAAAAAATCAAGAGCTAAAAAATATTTATCATCCCGAACCTGATTCGAAATCTGTTGATTCAGATACTGAAACTAATTCAGCATGACAAAATGTTTATTCTGGATAACAAGTTATTAGAATAAAAGGACAATTTTAGGCATTCTCAAGGGAAAGGGCAATATAAATTCCCTTTTATATTCTTATTGCATCTTTATTATTACTTCTAGATGATATAGTTTTAGTATTCTGCATTTGAGGAAGTACTATACAATTTGTCAATTCAGCACCTGTTTCAATTCTTGCATTATCAAAAACTACACAATTCTCAAGCTTTATATATTCTCCAAGTTTACAATTACTGCCGACTACAGAATTACCAATAAATCTTACTGTTGACGGAACTTCAGAATTTCCGCAAATATAAGCTCCCTGGTTAGTTGCTTGAATTTTGGCATGCTCAATATCACAAATACCGTCAAACACATCCTGAATTGATTGTTTATACTGCTCTATTGTACCAATATCATTCCAGTATTCCTGAACTTCAAATGTGTTTATCTGCCTTTCTTTCAACAATTTTGGGAATACATCTTTTGCAAAATCATAGAATGTATTTTCCGGAATATAATCAAAAATTTTATAATTAAAAATATAAATTCCAGTATTTATAAAATTACTTTTAGCTTCATCCATAGATGGCTTTTCTTGAAATTCTGAAATATAGCCTTCGTTATCAGTAACAACCACTCCAAAATGAGAAACTTTTTCATGCGGCACCTGTTTAATACCAATAGTTGCAATAGCACCTGTGCGTTTGTGCTGTTCAATTCCCTTTTGGATATCGGCAGTCGTCAAAACATCACCGGACATTACAAGAAAATCTTCTCCTTTATCAAAGAAAAACTGACATTTTTTCATACCGCCTGCAGTTCCTGACAATTCTTTTTCCTGTATATAATTAAAATTTACTCCCAGATTATTTTTTTTGTATCTTTCAATAATTTGATGGGACAAATAGTAAGTATTAGAAATAACATTTTTGATACCAATATTTGAAAGCTGAGATAATATTATATCCATTAGCGGAATATTCATAACCGGAATCAATGGTTTTGGCATAATCAAAGTAATAGGTTCTAAACGAGACCCCATACCTGCAGCCATTATCATTGCTTTTAAGTTATTATTTTTCATATATCCCTTTTTAAATTTATACTATTGAAATAATTATACTACCAAGGATAATGTTTGTCTATTACCCAGCCGCTTTTATTTATCAAAGCTCCGCATGCTGCACCTGCACCAAGACCATAAACATTAGATTCTGCTTTTTTGTTACATGATTCAAACAATTCCGCAGATGCCAGCTCTGTAAAATCATAGGAATCATGAGGAATACCGCATTCATCATAGCCTCCAAAATGTAAGCCATCTACAATTCTTTTATTATATTTTTCTTCGGAGCACAATTCAGGTAATAAATTACGGTTATAGATATAGAATGTAAAAATATCTTTTCCTAATTTATTTTCACCTGCTTTACCATTAATATCAACAATCAACGATACCAATCCGTTAGGACTTTTATGAAAACCAATAACAGTTTTATCTTCTAAAACAATACTGTACAAAGACATATTATACAATTTTTTATTAGATATATCTTTATATTGAGGTGTTTTCCAGCAATCAGTCTGTTCACCCTTACAAAACAAATCAATTGAAAGATACGGTGTAAAATATTTTTCTGCAAATTTATTTATTGGCATTGCAGTATTATATTCATTCATATTGGCAGAATTAACAAGCGAGTACATTCTGTTTGCCTGTATTAGAGTTGAATATATGCGTCGATATGCAGTAATAGCATATTTTTGTTTAAAAGAATTATAAAAAGGAACAGCTACCACAACAAACAAAAAGAGAAAAACAATTCCCATAATTAACATAGTTTGCATTAGCGTTACAGCTTTTCTTTTATTACTAACCATATATCAACCCGTTAACTTTCTTTTAGTATTGCAATTATTTTTTCTTTTGTCAACATTGGATTAATTTCTTTTACAGAAATTATTTCATCCGTTGAAACTGGTTCACTAAATACTTGTTCAAGAAGAGATTTATTATAATCATACAAGATAGAACCATGCTGTAAAATATACCCTTTTTTTCTACATTGTGCAGAACCTATCAACTTTTTTCCTTGATAACATAAATCAGCACCTGTAGAAATCAACATACAGTAATCAAATCCCGTTTTTACCGGTTTTGATTCCCCAAAATCCAACTCAATACCCAGATGTTTAAATTTATCTATAAGAATTTGAGATATTTCTTTATAAGAAGCAACAATATGCTCGCCATTTTGCAAATAAGATACCGGACAAATAAAACTGTACGTAATTTCATTATCATGCAATAAGGCTCTGCCCCCCGTCAAACGTCTCACAACATCAATGTTATTTTGTTTTAAAAATTCTTTATCCAGAAAGGAATCGTCTTGATTTCTTCCAAGTGAAACACACGGAGGATTCCAGCCATATAAACGAAAAATAGGATAATCAAGCTTCTGAGCGATTGCAGATTCTAATAAATCATTATCAACAGCCATATTATTTAACCCGCAATCTTCTTTGTATGGAATAAACATAGCCATGTCTTAGTTTCCTTCAGAATAAATTGAATATCCGTCTTTACTTAAATCCGGAGCTTTTATCTCATCAAGAGGTTCGAATTTTAAATGTTCTTTTTTAGATTCAATTTTATCTTCACCGAAAATCTCGGCTTCTATAGGCTGCAATGTGTCTTTTTGTTTCTTCTTAAAGAAATTTATTCCTTTTGATTTTTCTCCGGAAAGAGAATTTTCATTCTGCACATCATTTGTTTTTAAATCTTTAGCAGGATTTTCTATGTCTTTAGGTTTCTTTTCTTTCTTAGAAAATTTTTCTTGAAATTTTGTTTTAATACCTGATTGTCCATTATTAGAAGACTCATCATCCAAAACTTTTTCTTGTGAAGTTTTATCTTTACTCTCAAGATTATCACCGGCCGGTTCTTCATTTTCAGAACCGGAAGCTTGATTTTCAGTTTCTTTCAAACTTTTTGTATAATTCTCAATATTTTCAATTGTTTGACTATAAGCAGGTTCTGGAGCTGATGGAGTTTCCGGATCAGCTTTAGGAACACTTCTTGATTTTTCACCATTTTCTCTGGCTGTCAATTCTGCTTCAAATTGAACAAAGGTTTCGTTCCCTACAAATTGTTCAAGAGCTGCCCTTTTTGCAAAAAATTCAGACTTAGCTGTTCTTTGTTTATCAATAGACATTCGGTAATACGCATCTGTAATAACTATAAGTTCTCGCTGCGCATTATTTTTCTGTGCCAATTCAAATTTACGCTGTCTTTCTTCCACCAATTTTATAGACATTTCCAGCTGTTTTTTGGCACTCATATAATCGTAATACAGGTTGACTGCATTCTGCTGCAAATCTTCAATTTTTCGAATTAAAATAATCATATCTGCATCAGTCACTCTTGTATATTTATAATTAAGAGCTTTTGTATCCTGCGACATGATATTTAAGATATTTCCACCGATTAAAGAAGACCCTGCCAAAAGAGGATTTGCCATACTGGCACCAACAATAGTTGACATACTTGCAATTGTTGTTAAAACTTTTTTAACTGATTTACTATCAGGTTTGTCGGCATCAGGGTTTGCAAGCTTATACAATGCAAAATTTATGGTATCGCTCTGCATAGCTGCTCCTTGCCACAATAAAGACAAATCAGCTATCATATCCTGCTCTTCAAACTCCAGTTCTTGAGCAATTTCCTTAGATAAACGTTTAATACTTAAATCCGCATAGGTCATATCCATTACGTTTGACTCCAGAGAGTCATCTATTTTTGCGTAAGTTTTTTCAACCTTTACTTTTTTCTGAGCAGCCTGAATGTATTGTTTTTCCGGAAGTTCTGAAATACCTACCCTATAGAATGGTGCTTTGGGATATTCTAACTCTGCCAGAGTTTCAGCATTTACAGCAGCATATCCGCTCATACAAAAAACAACAGCACATAATAACATTATTTTATTTCTTAACATTATTACTACCTCCAATCAATGCAGAGTCATAGTCATATTGATATAAATTTAATTTATCAACTACTTTTTTTCCGGCAAGACGCTGCAATTCAAGATGGTATTTTTTTGCCATCTGCACATATTTCAATTCTTCAATTTGCATATCTTCATAAAGTGCAGAAGAAATAGAAATTTCCAAAAAATCTTCCTCATCCATAGCTTTAGCATAATTTTTACTGTATAAAAGCTCACGAGAACGGGTCTCTTTCAACTGCGAAAGCGCACCTTTATAGTTGTAATAGGCATTAATAATTTTATCCTGCAAATTTTCAACCAATCCCGCCAGTTCAATCAATTCTGTATCTGTAAGAGGAATTTCTTGCGGAACATTTTTTCTATTGATAAAATTTTGAGCAATTCTGCCGGCGGCATACGAACCGGATTGAACCATATAATCGGCACCAAGCAAAGCCGGTGCTAAAGATGCTCCGGAAACAATTGCTGACAGAGTTTTTGCCATTAATGAAGAATGGATTCTACGCTGACTTTCTGGTGTAGCAAGTTTCTTCATAGCAAAACCTATAACCTGATTATTTTCAACCGTACCTTTCCACAAATTATCAATATCTTCCAAATCTTTTTCTCTCTGCATTTTGACAATCTGATCCATAATCTCTTTGTCACTTATAACCAGAGATTCTTTATCTTTATAATCCACTTTTGGTAAGACAATCTTTTTTTGCTCAACATCTCCAAGACGAACTTCGTCGCTTTCTTCTACAGCCAAAACCGGAGCTGAACAAAGATACACTATTCCTAATAAAATTATAAGCTTTCTCATAACAAAGTTATAACATGATAAATATAATAAATCCAACGATTGATTAATCTTTAAATCCACAGATTGTTCATCTAAAGCAAAAAAAACTCTAAAATTAAAATACAAGAGGACGAAGAGTTGAGTAAAAATAATCCAAAGTCTCAATATATGAGCATCCCTGCTGACAGGAAAAAACAACAAAAAGAATTACAGAGCAAAGCAGATTTATTACGAACCAAGAATTTCTATAGAGAAGCAATTCCGAATTACCTTAATTCAATATTAATAGACAGAAATAATGCAGAAACCTATTTAGGGGTTGGAATATGTTACAAAAATCTTGGAAAAACTAAAAAAGCAATCGAGTATTTAGAAAAATCTGCACTTCTTGACATGAACAATTTTGATACATTTTTTGAGCTTGGACTATGCCATTTAAAAGATGAAATGCCATGTCGAGCAATAAAATGTTTTATTCAAGCAATACAACTTGAGCCGGACAATCCAGAAGCAATATATCACCTTGGTCTTGCGCATGAACAATGCGAAGAACAAGATATGGCGCTTATGATTTACCAGAAATTAATAGAAAACACTCCGACTTATCTGAATGCATATTTGCGAAAAGCCTGCTTGCTTATGAAAATGGAGTTATACAGACCGGCACTCGGTTTATACAAAAAAGTTTTAAAAATAAATCCCAATCACTCTGAATCATATTCAAATATAGGATTATGCCTTGATAAACTTGGCAAACCTACAGAGGCAAAAAGATATTACAGAAAGTTTTTAACATTACAACCGGATTCAAATAATGCAACCGCCGTTATGAAGAGAATGGAAAAGCTCAGACAAATTAATATAAAAAACAAAACCCTATCTTTAGTTTAAGCCATATAAGCTTTAATATTAATATAAAGTTTATATTAATAAGCACTAAGCTATGATATAATAAATACATGAGTTATCCATATAGGTAAGAGAAGGAGATAAACATGATTCCTATTTTTGATTCAAAACGCCAGTATGCTCAAATTGGCGAAGAAGCTGAAAAAGCTGTATGCGAAGTTATGAGATCAGGATGCTACATCCTTGGACCAAATGTAAAAGCTTTAGAAAGTGAACTTGCAAGCTACATTGGCTGCAAATATACAGTAGCACTTAACTCAGGTACAGATGCATTACACATTGCATTAAGAGCTTTAGACATAGGTGCAGGTGACGAAGTAATTACAACAGCATTCACATTTGTGGCAACAGCAGAAGCTATTGGCATGGTTAATGCTAAACCAGTATTCGTTGATATTGATCCTGATACTTTTAATATAGACCCTAAAAAAATAGAAGAAGCAATTACTCCAAAAACAAAAGCCATCATTCCGGTTCACCTTTATGGACAACCTTGCGACATGGATGCCATTATGGCAATTGCAAAAAAACACAATTTAAAAGTTGTTGAAGACTGCTGTCAGGCTATCGGCTCAACTTACAAAGGTCAAAAAGTCGGTACATTCGGTGACATCGGCTGCTATAGCTTCTATCCTACTAAAAACCTTGGAACTATGGGTGACGGCGGATTATGCACAGTTAACGACGAAAAATTAAAAGATAGATTAATTGCTTTAAGAAACCATGGTTCAATGGTTCGCTACCACAATGATGAACTTGGCGTGAACAGCCGCTTAGACGAAATTCAGGCTGCAATTTTAAGAGTTAAAGCAAGACACATTGATGAATGGAACTCTAAACGTAGAGAACACGCTGCATACTACAACAAATTATTTGCAAATTGTTCTGACATCCAAACTCCAAAAGAATTGGATGATACTTATTGTGTATATCACCAATACACTGTTAAAATTCCTAATAGAGATGCTGTTCACAAAATGCTTGGTGAAAACGGTATTGGAGCTATGCTATACTATCCAATTCCTCTACACTTCCAAAAAGTTAATGCCTGGTTAGGCATGGGTGCCGGCTCACTTCCTATCACAGAAAAAAATACAGAAGTAGTAATTTCACTACCTATGTTCCCTGAATTAACTCAAGAAGAACAGGATACCGTTGCTAAAACATTGATTGAATGTATTGAAAAATCAAAATCAGCTGCAGCTGTTTAGTAATAAAAAATACATACTGAAACGCGAAACAGAAATAACTGTTTCGCGTTTTGTTTAATAATTATGCTTGAGTAAATAATTTATGATCACCTTTTTGAGCATTTGGCTTTAACCCATTCTGCTGAAATATATCACTATTTGCAAATTCGCCTAACCTGTCAGTCTGCTTGCCCTGAAACATAACTTGCAAAAGATTATATAAAGGATTAGATTTAGCTAAAGTTGTATTATTAGTCAAACCGGTATCCGGTACAGAATATTGAGTGTTAAAATCTATACCCGGTTTTGAACTTAATTGTATGCCTCCAATTTGCTGCATATTATTAAAAATCTCCTTAAGCTAACGTGTGCATAGTAAAACAACCACCCGCAGGATTTCCCATTTCATTATATGGCTGCAAGCTCCCGACCCCAGGATGCTGATAGAATTTTTTACCCTGAATTTCAATACATTGATTTGGATCAGTCATTGTTCTTTCATAAGCATTATTTACATTAGGGTCTAACCCTACAGAATACCAGAAAGCCTCTAAATTATTTTTTATCATGCCAAAAGTAGAACTAATTACATTTCTGGTTTCTTCATTTGTTTGTTTAATTCCTAAATCTGTTGAAACATAATTACTTTCATTCATTGCTGCAACATGATTAACTGCACTTATCGCTCTATTTTCTGATGACATAACAGTATCCTTTTATACTCTGCTCTTATATATATAAAGAATATAAATAATAAATAATTGCGTTTTAGATTAAAATACCATTAACAAATCTTAATAAAATTTATCTCTAGTTCCATTCATATCAGAATTTCGTCAGCAATTATACAAAACATCATATTATTAAGTTTTGTAAAGTGTAAAATATACACTATAAGTGCAATTTCAGCATTGAGGAAAATTTATTAAAACATATTATTGACATATAAATTTGGTTGTGCAATAATAATTACATAAGATTTAAGTGTAGTCGAAACACTAAATATAAATAGTTCATTAACCCCAAAACATATAAACTCCTAAATAATAAACACTAAAAAGAGACCATTAGGATGCAGAAAACGACCCACTCACTCGTGAGTGGTTTTTTTTATGCAAAACATTGATAAAAATATATAAATATTAGTATTCTAAACTCTCATCAACAGGTTGTGCATAGTTATTTGTTTCAGGATTCGGCATTGAGGATTCTGAAACACTATTATCCGCTTCTTCAGTTTCATGCCCTTGAGCAGATAAAGCATTCGCATTATCTTCAGACACTTTCATAAAAGATTCCATTCTCTTTTCTCTCTGCGAATACAAATCATCTGTTTTTTGGATATCATCAAGAATATTTTTTAATTCAGCCTTGTAATTTTGAGCCTGTTTACAAGTTTTATAATCATCCAGCATATTATATAGAGCCCTTACATTCCCTGCTGCTACATTTCTTCTAGATTCATCAGTCTGTATACCGCTATATGTCAATTTATAAAGAGAAATAGCATTATGCTGCGCATAATCTAAATAAATACAAGATGAATTTTTTATAAGTATATTTTTATTCTTTTTAATATATTGATTTAAATAATCAGCATTAGAAAGATATTTAAAATATTTGTCTGAAGTTGATATCTGATTATTATAATCCAATTCTTCAAAATCGATTTTTGAAGCCAGTTCCCTTGATTCTTTATAACACGAAATGGAATAAGAAAACAAAAGCAATCCCATAATCAAAATTGTAACACCCAACATCAACAATTCATTTGTATTTTTATCCATCAGCTCCCCTTTGTTTGAATTATACAATAAATTTTATAAAAAGACCATTCAAAAAGTTTATATACAAACTTTTAATAAACAGATATAATAAAATAAAAAATTTTGGAGAAAAAAATGAAAAAGATTTTGTTTATAAGCTTATTTACATTACTTTTATTTATAAGTTGCAAAAGCCAGGCAGATGTTGTAACAACCCAAAGAAAAATAAACAGACAACCACAAACTGTTACAACTCCTCAAAAACAAAATTACTATCAACATAAAAGCACAACACCTAAAAAATCCAAATTAGAGGCCAGTATTAGTTCCTGCAAGCCCTACAGCGAAAATTTATCCGCAAGCTACATGGGAATGGATATGAACTACAAAGTTTCCATTGAAGGGTGGATAAATAACAAATGCAGATTAAATTTCACTGCTAATATTGGAGGCGCAAACTCTTCATTCAGCAGCATTTATGGAATTGACGCTTCTGATGCCACAATTTTAAGCTTTGCACCAAAAATCCAGTGTAACTTTACCAAGCAACAACTTGAATATGTTGGAGATTCAATACTACAAGAACAAGAGCGCAACCAGGGCGCAACCAATAATATGCTAAAAAATCCGAATGAAATTTCAATGGCAACATTTACAAATATCAATGATTCAGATAAAAGGCTACTCGAAGTTATTCTTAGTGATAATGCCTGCACAATTTTAAACACAAACGATTTAAATAATTTAATGCAAAACCTTATGCAATTTTAAATAGCATAGAAAGAATAAAGAGGTGAAAAATGAAAAAGATTACAACATTGCTGGTTCTTCTTACTCTGAGCTTAACCACAAACTTAGCAACATTTGCAGCGAAAGCTGTTAATATAGATGAACAAAAAAATTCCAACGCAAAAACAGTAAAAACACTTAAAGCAACAGCAGCTAAAGAAGATGCACAGTTTTACAACAAAGTAGAAATACTTACTGAAAAGTATATAAATAATTTTAGAGAATGCAAACCTCTACATATAAATCAGAACATTGACTTTTTCGGATTAAAAATAGGATACAGCATTGATATAAACGGCTGGACAGAAAACAAATGCGGTTATTATCTGACAGGAAAAATAAGCAGTATCGGTTCTGACATTAGAGAAGTTTTTGATATAAAAATTTCAGATGAAGACATTGCAAAATTTACCCCTATAATAAAATGCGATTTTACGCAGGAACAATTGAACATTCTTGTTGATGCGGTTATTTCAAATTATAATAAGAAAGCTGATATTATGACCAGAATGCTGCAGGATCCTACAGACAAATATAATGAAAAATTACAAAATAAACTAACTCCGGAAGAAGAAAAATTAGTGGCTATGCTGGCTGGCGGAACTGCTTGTTCTATACCTAATTTAAATGAACTTATCAAACAAATTCCTGATATTATGCCAGCGCAACAAACAAAATAAATGAGAGAATTATTTTTAAAAACAAACGATAATATAAAAATAGCAATTAACCATTATGAGGGGCAAAAAGATTCAGTTATAATCATTTGCCCCGGATGGTTTATGACAAAAGATTCAGAAATATTTTGTAAAATAGCAAAAGAATTCACCGACAACTTTGATGTTATAACAATGGATTTTAGAGGACACGGAAAAAGCGGCGGCTTTTATACATTCACTGCAAGAGAAGAAAAAGATTTATCTGCTGTTATAAATTATGCTAAAGAAAAATGCAACTACAAACAAATATATTTACTTGGATTTTCTTTAGGCGGAGCACTTGTATTAATTTCAGCTGCAAAAAATTCGTTTATAGATAAAGTTATTGCAGTATCTGCACCGGTAGAATTTTTAAAAATAGAAAACCACATGTATTCTCCGGATGCATGGATTCCAACATTATTCCAAAAATTTGAACCCAAAAGATGGCTGACTATCAGACCGGGTTTCGTATTTCACAAAAAAGAAAAACCTATAGATATTGTTGACAAAATTACAGCGCCTACATTATTCGTTGCCGGAGAAAAAGATCCTACAGTTTATCCATGGCACACAAAAACTTTGTATGAAAAAGCAATATGTAATAAAGATTATATTCTAATGAAAAATGCAAGACATGCTGAAGATTTATATACAGATTATCCTGCAGAATTTATAAACTTATGCCAAGAATGGCTTACAAAATAAAAATAAACTTTCCTATTTTTTATCCCCGGTACCTGAACGATATCCGCAGAATGAATAAATAAACGGCAATGCTCTTTCAATATGAATTTTATCAGCAAACGGAACTTTCGCAAGAACCAAAACCGCAACCGCATCATCAATATTTGCAATCATATCAATTGGTTTTAGTTCTCGTTTTGGCTTTTTAGCTTCTTTACCGCTACGTAAATAATTAGAAACTGCAAGTGCAGAATTAGAGCCAATAAATACTCCAACGCAAGAAACTAAAATTTTAGCAATATTATTATTTAAAGATTTAACTCTTTTGCACAGCGCAACAGATCCATCAACTAAAAGCATTGGAGCAGAAGTCAGCATCATTTGAAAAGCTCCTTCTTTCCATTTTTTCTTTTGATCAGATTTAGTCTCACCTATAGAACTCAAAACAATACCACCGACGTTAGCTGAAGCTGCAAGTGTAAGCATTTCTTTTACACCATATTTAATATGAAACGGATTTTTCAATTGCTGACGTTTCATCAACACAGCCATTGCAGTACCGGTCGCAGCAATAGAACCTGTTGCTGCCAAAATTTTGTCCTTTCTCGAAGCTTCTTTAGGCTGATTTTTAGCATCAAAATGCTTATCCAGATTTATATAGCCATAAGTAATATCCTTACGATTCGCCAGAAATGACGTCATCGTATGCATAGGGGACATATTCAAATTATTTAATGAAACAGCCATATTTAAAATCCTTATTAATTGTAAATAATACAATAAAAAATGTTAATTTACAATTAATATCGTATTAATAACGTATAGCGAATAACTGCTCTATCATATAACTTGAACTAAGCGGAATAATATCCCATTCTGCAGAGTGAATAATATCTTTGACCTTTATTCTGGAAGTTTTACCCCCATTATACAAAGCACTATACTGCCGGATTAATCTATGGTTTGAATCAAAATGAGACTCAGACAACATTTGTCCTTCTTCATTTTTTGTAAACTCAACATCTATATACAATTCCGGCGCAGTTGTATTATAATATTTAAACTTTGAATCATTAAATTGTTCAAATATACTAATATTACCTTTTTCATCATAATAAATATGCTTTCCGTTTGAATAAAAATACTCTTCCATTTTCTGACCATCGGCAGCAAATTTTATGTACTTTAACACCTTATCCAAAGGATTAATTTCATCATCATTTAACTCTTCTTTTAGAACAAGTTCTTCTGAAAAAAGAAGTTCATCAGTATTTTTATCAAATGTTTGGCAGGATTTTAAAAGCTCTTTCTCAAAATCACATTTTCTGTAAATATCATCCGGCTCGTCATTTTTTATAGATTTAACCCTCATTGTATCAAAATATTTATTATCTTTCATCAAAACTTCAAACACTTCTTTTTGTTTTGGCTTATCAATAAAATTTGGAATTCTTTCTACAATTAATCTTTCATTAAAAACATAATGTTCTTTAATTGGATTAATCTTAGGCAGACAGAATTCAGGGTTATATTTAGTATAACAATCATTTTCTGCCGGCGAATATTCAAATCTAATAATATCCATAGTTCTATTTTCATTATCTGAAAAATAAATATATGAGGGGTTGCTCTCTTTACTAAAATATTCACGAGGCCAAATTTTACTAAAAACAATATTATCGTTATCAGCAATTGCACTTAAATTATTAATTACAGAAAGATTTTGAATTGACTCTAAATTTTTAAAACCTTTAACTATATTTGTATTATCATCTGTCGCAGCCACGGCAACACAACTAACAGCCAGACTGCATAATATTAAAAATACCTTTTTATACATAAAAAATTACCAACCTTTTATAAAAAAAATATCTCAAAACTATTATTAAAACATCAACTAATAATATTAAAATTTTTATGGTAGAATTTATATATACAAAAGAATAGCACTTTGTTATGAAAAAAATAATAATTACATTTACACTACTACTATCTATATGTTTACCCTCATACAGTGATATTGTCCACATTTCACTGGAAAAAGCTGTTGAAATTGCTATAGAAAATAATTTAGATATTAAATCAAAACGCAAAAAAGCTGAAGAATTACAACAAGAAATAAAGATAGCAAATGCCCTAAAAAATCCGCAATTCCAATCAAATTTCCTGATGGGAAAAGTAACAAGAGGTAATTCCAGCCAATTTGGACTTGCTGTCCCGATTGAAATAAACAAGAGAAGTATCAGAAAAAAAATTGCACAAACTAACCTTGAAATAGTAAAAAATGAAATTCGTGCAGCTGAACATGATTTAAAAATTGAAATCATGAGAAATTATTTCAACATTTTATACATAAAATCAGTAGTATTAATTCTGCAAGATCGTGAGAAATTATTTAACAACATGAAAACAGTAGCAGAAGCTAAACCAAAGAACTCTATAAATTATGATATTGATTTAATGCAATCTGATATAAAATACAAGAAACAACTTGTTTTCCTTAATAGAGCAAAAGCTAATCTTCTGGAAGCGCAATTTAAACTAAATGAAACAATGAATATAAAAGATTCAAAAATAATGTATGACACAACAGAAGCATCACTATTTACAAAGAATCTTTCAATAATGCATCTCCAGCTGCTGCCATACGAACAAATAGAAAACATAGCTCTGGAATACAGTTATGGACTAGCAATAGCTAATTCAAATATTAAAAAGAGTGAACAGGAAATCTCTCAAGCAAAAAGAAAAAGAATACCTGATGTAACAATTGCCGGAGGATACGCATACCAAACATCAAAACAAACTGGTGGAGAAGCTCTGCCAGGTGCTTTCGTCGGTGTAAACACTGAACTTCCTATATTGTACACATTCGGGCCTGAAATTAAAGAAGCAAAAATTGTACTGGAAAGAAAGCAGCTTGATAAAGAATCTTTTGAAAATCATTTACGATATGCTCTAAAAAGGGATTACAACAAATTCAAATACTCCAAAGAAAACCTAATCCATTATCAGGAAATACTAAGAGAAGCAAAAAAAATATTAGATATGCATGCAAAAAGATATGAAAAAGGTCAATCCAGCTTTTTAAACCTGATGCAGGTAGAAACGATGTACCAAGAAACCTTACGGGATTATATCGGAGCCATGGAAGTCTATTATAATGCATATCTGGATCTAATGCACAATGTTGGTCACGATATACTTTTGCAAGATGAATTATAATGTAAAAGTTCACCTATAGAAAAACTTTCCAGAGATCAAGCCTGCAGCAGCATAAATTACAAAGTATTTAAACAGTCAAACTGTTTTTTCACATTTGCATCTGCTGAATTAAGCTGATTAGCCATCTCTATAGCTGCAATAGCATTTTTTAAGTATTTTGAATTATTTGTTTGTTTATACATATATTCATTTGCATATGACAAATACAAATAAGGCACATAATCAGATGTTAACTCCGCCAATTGTTCAAAATACTTGACCGCATTTTCCATATTTCCGTTTAAATAATTCATATAAGCAATTCTTTTTAAACGTAATTCAACATCTTCCGGCTGATAAAAATTCTTATTTTTTTCAGACTTACTTAAAATAATAGAAACTCTATCTGAAGATTTTTTACACGGCAATACTTCACTGTCAAAAATATTTTTCCTGCCCTCGTTAGCCCATTCAGGATTCAATACAGCAATACTTTCTTTTGCATTTGCAATTCGTTCTTTTGCAACCGGATGAGTCGACAAAAATCTTTTAATATTAGGTAATGCAGCTAGAAAATTCAACGTTTCCATTGCCTGAGAGGAAGAAAATCCGGCTTTTGACAACAGAATCAAAGCTTCTGAATCAGCCATAAGTTCCTGATTTTGAAGTTCATTATAGATAAACTTTTGCGGAACTAAAGTCATTGATTGGCTGAGAAACTTAGAAAGCTCATTATCCTTTTTATGCCCTCTTTCCACTATATCTAATCTTTCTAACTTTCTATACAACTCCGCCTGCCTTTGAGTATGCCCAAGAATCTGATGAGACATTTCATGAGCAATGACAAACGCTAAAGCATCATCATTTGTATAAACAGAATCATACAATGCAGTATTAATAATAATATAATTTCCACTAAAAGTTGCCGCATTAATATCTTCGGATTTTCTTATTGCAACCCGCCAATTTACATAATCCAAATTATTGGCACGAATTAATCTTTCAGTTATCCTATAAACTTTATAAAAATCAACCGCTGCAGGTTCAACATTGATTGAATTCATATTTTTGCTCAAAATCGGTACTATCTGTTTTTTGTAAACGGTTTCATCACGAGAAAGCTTGGCTTTATACTCTTTTTCATTTACAGGAGTGTAATTTGACAGCTTTATCAATTTTGGATCTTTTAAATCAAAAATTTTATTTGCATTACCATTTTCGAATGGCACATAATTTCGTTTATATTTCTGAACAGTACTATATTTAGGCGTTTTTCTTGCTTCTTTTAACTGCCGATCAATATAAGAAGACGCAAAAACGCAAGACTGAATAGAAACCACCATTACTAAAACTAAAATCTTTTTCATAAATATACACCCCTTTGGGTATCATTATATTAAAATAAATATGCTAATGCAAGCCAATAATAAAAAAATAGCCACTTGACGGATGTGTTTAATGATATTTCGGTTGAAAATTAATAATGTAAACTAACACCTAATTTGATAATAAAGAACAAAAGGATTGATTATTCAAAATCCAAGTTTTGAATATTTTTAATATCTTCTGCACTTCCCCAATTGTTTTCATATAAACCTAGTTTTACAAATTTGTGAAAAGATGAATATTGCCTGTCTTTTACATTTGTAAAAGAACAACCAGTTCGGGAATTTTGGGACAGATAATTTCAGAAACTTAAATTAATGTTATAAAATTTATGAAAATGCTAATTTAAATAATGTAAAAGAAATAACATTGACTACAAATTCAAAAAATAAATCCATAAACAATTTATTAAAACGACTGGGTGCTGAAAAAGTTAACGAAATTGTGCTGGGTGAAACTAAATATAAAATTTCCATTAACAATTTGAAAAATAATTTGTATAAGTAAATATAAATTATTTATCTAAATTTTATTATAGCTCCCTCCTGTGAAAATTACTTTTGTAAACAGAGTGGGCTCAAAAGCAGATATTCTCTACTTGTTTTTCCAAATCTCGCAAGGCGGGTTGTTAAATAACCGCCAGTTCATAAGTTATACTTCTATAAATAGATGAAGATTCTTATTAATAGATATTTTGTCAGGCTTTGCCTGACATACAAATGTGGGTGATACAACAGATATTTAGTGGTAAAATTTCTTACTATTTTTTTATTTCTATTTCAATTTGATTAATAAACATTGCTAGGATTATAAATTACGTAGATAAAGTGAAGCATTTTTTTGTTTTTAACGCTTTTATAAATAGAGTCAAATTTAATAGCATTAAAGAATTTTGCGACTTTTAGAGATGCCGTATTTTCTGGTCTGATTTCAAAAATAACTTTTTCTAAAGACAAGTCTTTAAATGCGTAATCAAGCAGAGCAGCAACGCATTCTCTTGCATAACCTTTATGCCAATACTCCTTTTTTAAGATATAACCAATTTCATATTCAGTATTGTTTTTTAATTGAGTTGGAATTAAACCAACTTGTCCAATAACTTCTTTAGTTTTTTTACTTCTAACGATGAAATATCCTAATTGATATTTTTTGTAGCATTCTGTAAATTTATTAATCCAATCTTGAACTTCATTATCATTAAAGGCATATTCCCAAGCATACATAACCTCAATGTCTTTTAAAATTAATGAAAGTTCTTCAAAATCATTTTGAGTTATTTTTTCTATATTAAATTGTTTAGTTTCTAAAAATATTTCACTCATCTTCAATTTATTTGTTAAATTTTTATTGAATTAATATCTACATTATAATTATCATTAATCAATATATAGTTATAATTATATTTTTGACACATTTCAAAGTAACGAGCATTTTCTTTAATAAGAAAATCTTTAGTACAAGATGAATCATTCAGGCGTTTTTCAATTTCACATTCATATTTTATTATCTTTGAATAATTCTGCTTAATATACTTCTCACTCATTATTAAACAATAATAATGAATTTGATTTAAATATCTTTCTGTAAATGAGTTTTGCCAATCATCAGGAATATAACAACCTTCAATAATAAGATTTTGATTATTTTCAATTACGGTTTTAATTATTTCAGATACAATAGGCCAAAGATAATTTTGCAACTCTATATCATTTTCCGGTGTCAAATTAATATATTTACTCCTTATTAATCCCATTTTTAATAAATCTATGGACAAATAAGGGAAGTTATATCCTTCCAAAATTTTTTGAGATAAGTATGTTTTTCCTGTATGTGTTGCACCAGTAATTATAATAATCATTTGTTTTTGCTTATTTTGTTTTAACAATAAATCCAATATTAATGCGTATTATATCATAATAAATTTCAAATTTATGAAAAACTATAAAAAATTAATAAAAAACAGCTGTTTTATTTTTTGTAAAACTCCTAATTTTTTAACTTTATATCAAATTTATGTAGTACATACATCTGTTTTTTTCGAGTGAAGAGAAAAAATTTTGCTTATGTTGATATATTCCTTCATACATACAGATTAACTCTGAAGTCGGAAATGTGTTCCTTTTTTCTTTCTTTTGTATCATTAGAACATGATTTTATTCAATATACGAACCGGACTTTATTTACTTAAAATGTCAAATAATCGTTTTATCCGTACAATTTAGATTATTAGGGCAAAATAGGCTATAATACTGGCTTTAAATTCAAAAATTTAAGACAATTACTGGACAGTAATCGGACTTTTTTGCCAGTTCAGGAATTTCATTTTTAGCGATTTCCGACTAAAAAAATCAAGATATATTTGAAACACACCCCTATTAGTTCAAAAAAATCAAATTCCTGCAATGTCTGTTCAATGATACCGTGTTTGACAGGGTTGTAATGAATATAGTCAATTTGATTGTTTAATTCATTTTCAGATGTAATAGTATACTCAAAAAATCTTCTCTGAAATAAACCTTTTTCACCTTTATTAACATAACCATAGGTTGGGGTTTCTACCCCAACATTATAATTGTAAAGAGTCACATGGTTTGATTACTTAGGTCAGATGGTTTGATTATTTTGGGCAACATATTTCTGAAAATTTTGCATAATGTTTAAATTTTTATAAAGGTTTAAATTCAATTAAACCATAACATTGTAGCCGGAGGAATATTTTGCATCAAAATATATTATTAATAAAAAACCGCCATTCCAAACAATGTCACCATTTTGCCGGCCTCGCTGCATTTCATCAATTGTATATTGCCTTGTTGATTTCGCAACAATAATCTAGCCCTGAATTGCTAAAGTTTACTTTTAACGGCAATCTTGAATAAAAATCTTTTGCTGCTGTTGTTTCATTCAAGGTAACTGTAATTAATGTTTCGTTTACTTCTATTGAAACCTTTTTCATTAAGTCAGGTATTAAATTTAATGGCTCCCAAATTACAGGCTGATTTGTAAGTTACGACGCCTGCAACTGCTACTGTTGCAATAAGTGCTGTTTTAATAAAATTTCTTCTGTCAATATCAATTTCTTTCAATTGGTATTTAGTTGCTAACTTGTTTTTGTTGAGTTGCGTTGTATCTGTTTCCGAAGATTTCTATTTTTGCAATTTTTTCTTCAAAGTCTGACCATTCTTTATCGGACCATTTTAAATTAACGGCGGCTAAATTTTCCTTTAAGTGAGCATCAACTGTTGTTCCCGGAATTGGAACGATATATGGTTTTTTATGCAACAGCCATGCTAGTGCAACTTGTGCCGGTGTTGCACCTTTTGAAGCCCCAAATTCTTTCATTGTTTCAATGATTACATAGTTCTTTTTCATCGCCTCAGGCGTGAATCTTGGCAAGGTATGACGGTTATCATTTGCTTCATAGAATTTTGTATTTTCATTCATAAACCCTGCAAGATAACCGCGATTTAAAGGACTATAAGGTACAAAACCGATTCCTAGTTCTTCCAGTGTCGGAAATATATTTTTTTCAGGACCCTGCCACATTAAGTGATATTCGCTTTGTATTGCAGTTATTGGCTGCACTTTATGAGCCTTTCTTATTATTTCAGGGCTAACCTCACACAGTCCAAAGTGGCGGACTTTGCCTTCTTGTATAAGTTCTTTTACTGTTCCTGCAACATCTTCAATAGGAACAGAGGGGTCAAAACGGTGTTGGTAGAACATATCTATAACATCACGCCTTAATCTTTTTAAAGAGCCTTCACAAACTTTTCTTATTTGTTTTGGAGTGCTATCAAGTTCGCCATAATAATATTTCCCGTCAATTATCTTATGACCGAATTTTGTTGTTACATAAATATTTTTGTATTTATGCAAACCTTTTCCGACAAGTTCTTCATTGATATGAGGACCATAGACTTCGCCTGTGTCATAAAGGTTAATACCGTAGTCTACGCATTTGTGCAAAAGTTTAATCATCTCGTTTTCATCTTTTGCCTTGCCTCTATTATAGTTCATTCCCATACAGCCAAAACCTAAAGCTGTAACTTTCATGGCGGCTGAACCGGCACCTAAAGTTCTGTACTGTGTTATCAATTTATCATCTCCAAAAATTTTAGCATCTGCTTTATTTAAAACAGGCTGTACCAGTAATGCAGCACTTAAAAGTCCTGCTGTTTTTAAAAAATCTCTACGTGATTCATTTATACTCATAAAAAACCTCCTTTAATGTGCTGTAAAACCACCGTCGACAGAAATTGCGGCACCGTCAACAAAACTTGCATAAGGTGAACACAGCCACATTACAGCGTGAGCGATTTCATAAGGTTCACCGAGTCTGCCTTTTGGAATGTCTCTTACAAGTTCTTGTTCAATTTCAGGGTTTCTTTTAATTAAATCTTTTGCCATAGGAGTTAAAATTACACCCGGTAAAACAGCGTTGATTCTTATATTTTTTGAAGCATAATCAATAGCAGCCGTTCTTGTTAAACCTATAACAGCATGTTTGCAAGAAATATATGCAGCTTGTCCCGGAAAACCTGTAATTCCGCCTTGTGATGAAGTATTAACAATTGAGCCGCCACCTTGTTTTAGCATTTGTTCAATCTCAAATTTCATGCAGTTCCAAACACCTTTAAGGTCAACTGCTACAGTTTTATTAAATTCATCATAAGTAATTTCCGCCATTGGTCTTTGCGGAGTTTGAACTCCGGCATTATTAAAAGCACAGTCAAGTCTGCCGTAAGTATTTATGATATGTTCAACCATTTTTTGAACTGCATTTTCATCACTTACATCGCAAATATAACTTTCGGCACTTAAACCTTGAGAGGTCAATTCTTCAATCTGTTCTTTCATATCAATAATATCTGATAGAATTACTTTTGCACCAACTTTGGCAAATTCTTGTGCCGTTGCAAGCCCGATTCCTTGTGCTGCACCTGTTACAAGCACGACCTTGTCTTTTAATGATTCTTTCATAATTTACCCTTTCTTATTTATTTTATTTGTTATTAAAATACTTATTTCATACAAAATATATGTTGGAACACCAAGCATTAATTGACTTACAATATCAGGCGGTGTTAAAAGTGCCGATATAATCAGAATTCCGACAAAAATATACGGTCTTATATGTTTTAATGTTTCTATTTCAACAAGTCCGAGCTTTACTGCAAAAATCGTTGCAAGTGGAAATTGAAACATTAACCCGAATGCTAAAATCAAACCGCCGGCTAAGGTTATAAAATTATTCAAACCCAATGTCGGAGTGAGTTCAGCTGTTGCAAACCCTGCCGAGAAATTCATTATCAGGGGTAAGATGAAAAATATACAAAATACCCCGCCTAATAAAAACAAAAAACTAGATGATAAAATTAACCCTGATAAAAATCTGCGCTCATTTTGATAAAGAGCAGGATTAACAAATTTTTTAAGTTCATAAACAATATATGGAAACGAAATTACAAACGCAATTAGAACCCCGATTTTTAATTGAATAATAAAAACTTCCATTGGTGAAAAGTAGTGAAGGTTTGCCATACTTTCAGGAAGCGAATTTTTTATTAGAAAATTTAAAAACTTTGGAGCAGCATAAAACCCGACAGGTGAGAGGATAGCAATAGCTAAAATTGACCTTAAAAGCATTCTCCTAAGCGCCTCTAAATGCGATATGAAGTTTTCGTTTCCAATATTATTACTCATTTTATTCGTTTTCTGCTATTGTTTCAACATCTTTTGTAAGTTCTTGTGCTTCCTGTTTTATTGAATCTTTTGCTTTTTCAAATTCGTGTTTTGCTCTGCCTAAGCTGCGAGCAAGTTCAGGAATTTTCTTTGGACCGAAAAGCAAAAGTACAACAATAATGATTAAAAATATTTCTGTAAAGCCTAATGACATATTGTTATCCTTTCTTTGTTTTTTATAGGATGCGGCAAAAGCCACATTTCCTTACTTTAATTTACCGTACTGCTCATCATTTACAGGTTCTAACCATTCGTTAGAGGTTTCAACTCCGTCAACTTCAACGGCAATATGTGAAAACCAACTATCAGGTGCTGCACCGTGCCAATGTTTAACACCTGCGGGAATATTTACAACATCGCCCGGCATAAGTTCTTGTGCGGGTTTACCCCATTCTTGATAATAACCTCTGCCACCTATTGCAATTAAAATTTGACCACCGCCTGATTTTGCGTGGTGAATGTGCCAATTGTTTCTGCATTTAGGTTCAAACGTAACATTTACCATATTTACCTGACTTGTTGAAATTGGTGAAACATAGCTTTGGCCTATGAAATATTTATTATAAGCAATGTTTTCCGTTCCAATTGGAAATAAAATTGAATTTGCGTAGCTTTCTTTGGTAGAGTTTGCATTTACCTTTTCATTTACCCCCCAAACTTCTTTTGCAAGATTAAAAGCTGCCCAAGCCTTCGGCCACCCTGCATAAAATGCAGTATTTGTTATAATTGCTGCAATTTCAGATTTTGAAACTCCGTTATTTTTTGCATTTTGAAGGTGATGTTTTAAAGAACTATCGCAAATACCTTGTGATACAAGTGCTGTAACTGTAATTATTGAGCGAGTTTTTGTATCAATGTCCTGATTATTCCAGTTTTCACCAAATAAAATATCATCATTAAAATGAGCAAACTCCGGCGCAAAATTGCCCAATTGATTTCTCCCTGCCGTTTGTGTGATTTTTTTCATAGTTTTATTTCCTTTTTGATTAGTTGTTGCTGCAAATACAATGCTTGAACTTGCAAATGCCATTATCAGACACAATGTAATTAATTTTTTCATCTATTCAGCCTCCAGATTTGTTTTAAAGAATGTTTCAATTTTATCGAACGGAATTTTTTCCAAGTTGTCATATAAATCAACGTGATTTGCCCCTTTTACGATGTACAATTCTTTATTATCGCCTTTAAGTTTTTTAAACGCATCTTCACTAAAATATCTGCTGTGCGCATTTTCACCGTGAACCATTAAAACAGGAGTTTTTATTTCATTGCTATACGCTAAAATCGGCATATTGATTAAAGATAGAGATGAAGTCATATTCCAAGCTCCGTTTGAACCGATAGAACGAGGGTGAAAACCTCTTTTTTTGTTTTGATAATATCCGATATAATCTTTTAAAAACTGAGGCATATCATCGGTTGTAACTTTCGGCATACCTTCACCTTTTTTATAACTTCCGTTTTTAAAGTCCTCAGTTCTTTGATTGTTCAATGCTTGTTTTAATTCATAACGAGCCTGCTCATCCATTGAATCGTTATAGCCTTTGGCTGTAACTCTTGTCATATCGTACATTGTAATTGTTGCAGTTGCTTTAATTCTTGTGTCGATTGCAGCAGCATTCAAGCCAAAACCACCAAATCCGCAAATTCCAATTATACCAATTTTGTTTGGATCAACATTTTTTTGATTTGATAAAAAATCAACCGCCGCTGAAAAATCTTCTGTGTTAATTTCAGGACTTGCAATGTTTCGAGGCTCACCTTTGGATTCCCCAGTGTAACTCGGATCAAATGCCAGGGTAATAAAACCTCGTTCTGCCAGAGTTTGGGCATATCTGCCGGAAACTTGTTCTTTTACAGCCCCAAACGGCCCGGAAACTGCAATCGCTGCCATTTTATCTATTGTATTTTGAGGAGTGTATAAATCTCCAACAAGTTCAATACCGTAGCGGTTTTTGAAACTTACTTTCTGAATATTTACCTTATCGCTTTTAGGAAAAGTTTTATCCCAATTATTGTCTTTAGCTTGAACCATTAATGCACCTCCTATCATGAATGTCATTAAACAAACAACTATCTTTTTAATCATCTAAACTCCTTTCCCCATTTCATAGGCTTTTTGCATTGCAGGGTTATTGATAACATCCCCCGGAGCTTCCGCACCTGCTCCTAAAACAGCACCTTTAAATTGAGCTTTGGAAAAACACGCAATCCAGCCTTTAATTCCTTGAATTGCAATATCCGCACTGTGAGGGTCTGTATCTGCCGCAGTTGATAGGAAATAAATATCTCTGAATTTATAATCGGATGCAAATAAAGCATTTGCCCTATCAAGCATAGTTTTTAATTGTCCTGACATTTCGTAATAATAAATAGGGCTTGCAAAAGCAATTACATCAGCATTTTTCATTTTTTCGGTGATTTCAATTGTGTCATCATTTATCACGCAATGACCGATTTTTTGACAAGCAAGACAGCCTTTGCAGAATTTGATTTCTTTATCTTGCAAAGTTACAAATTCAACATTATTGCCAACTTCTTGCGCGCCTTTTAAAAATTCTTTCGCTAAAAGTTCAGAATTACCATTATTTCTTAAAGTTGATGATATTACTACTATATTTTTTGCCATTGCCTAATCCTCCTTATTTTCTTTAATATATTCCATTACAGTTTGTGCATATTCATTATGTTTATTATAAAAAATATGTCCGGCACCATCTAAGATAACAATCTTATTTTTTGATGCACTTTGAGTGCAATTATTTATTTGTTTTGCAAATTCAATTGGACTAACTCCAGCACAAGAATCTTTTTCACCTATTAAAATCATTCCGGGAATATTAATTTTTGAAAGAGATTCTGTTTCCCCATCATTACTCAAAAACGGGCAATTTTTATAAATTTTATTATCATACCAATTATCAATCATAGTATTGGCACTCATTGGCGAAAAACCGCCAAATAGAAACGGAAGAATCTCGTCTCCTCTATTTTGACTAACAAGTTTTTTTGCCAATTCAAATTCTTCAGGTTTTGTCATAACATTCAACATATCAGTCAAATCAACAGGACCCGAAAGGATGAAATATTTAACAGATTCACTCGGTTTTTGAGATAGATAGTGTATAACTCTGTTTGAGCCTAGTGAATGTCCGCCCAAAATTATATTTTTATAGCCTAATGATTCCGCATAATCAATATAAGATTGGATATCTTCGTTTATTACACTGAAATCATCCAAAGCGACACCTTTTAACTCTTGTGTCTTTGTAACTATATTTGAATAATGTAATACAGAAAAAGCATCCATTGCCTGCCCTGCTATGTATGATATTCCGTTTTGTGATAAAACTTCGCCTGTGGTTTGAAGCAATTGATTGTTGAAAATATTTGAACAAATTCCGCTCATTAAAATCAAAATTGTATCGGCTTTTTCAGCTTCATACATAACCGTTCTTAAGACTAAACCACGTTTTGTTGGTACACTTATTATTCGCATTTTGTTAATTTGCCTCCATAGTTTCTTTAATAATTACTTTTCCATCGCATTTCATAACTGCATCTTCTCTAATAATTTCACCGACAGAATTCGCTGTTATTGTGCCTGATTTCGGATTTTTAACGGATACAATATGCCCAATTATAGAAGCTTCAACATCTGAATATTCAAAAGACAAATCCGTATCTTCCATTTCACAGTTTAAAAGTTTTAAATTCTTGCAATAACAAAGCGGTTGAGTTCCAATGATTTTGCAGTTAATTAGAGTTAAATTTTCACTAAACCAACCTAAATACTCACCTTTAACAACAGAATTTTCAACAACAATATTTTTACTGTGCCAAAAAGCATCTTTTGTATCAAGGTTGGAATTTGTAATATGTAGGTTTTTCATATACTGAAAAGAATATTTCCCTGTCATAGTTAAATAATCAATTTCAACATTTTTAGATTCAAAAAGAAAGTACATTGAATCGATTTTTGAATTAACTATATTTACACTCTTGCATCTCCAACCAAATTCAGGAGAAGCAATGTTACAATTATTGACGACAATATTTTTACATTCTCTAAGACACTTAATCCCTGTAATATTGCAATATTCAATAGTTCCGTTATCTGAATACCACAGGGGTGCTCTTGTAAGTTCATCCATAGAAGAATTTTTAAGGATAAACTTTTTTGCATGCCACAGAGGGTATCTTAGAGAGAACTTGCAGTTTTTAACCTCTACGCCTCTACATTCTTTTAAAACAGACTCCCCGTCTGCCTCACCTGCAAATGTACATTCTAAGACTTCTGTATCAACAAGATTATACAAAGAACGTTCTTCATCAAAATTTTTGTTAATTATTTGTGTTTTCAATTTTACCTCCTTTGTTTGGGATTTGTGAAAGCACAATTGCGATAAGCATTATAAGACATCCGACTATTTCTTTTATGCTCAATGTTTCGTTTAATATTAAAACTCCGCCCAATACCGCAAATACAGCTTCCGAGCTTAAAATCAATGTTGCAATAACAGGTTTTGTTGCCTTATGTCCAAATATTTGCAGGGTATAAGCGACCCCTGTTACAACAACACCAATAAATAAAATAGGTTTCCACCCTGCTAAAATCAAATTAAGAGTAGGTTGTTCATATATCATTAAAGGCAATGATAAAACTCCTGCTGTGAAAAATTGAAGAGTCGAAAGTTTTATTGCATCAGATTTTTTAGAATAATAACTAACAATTATAATATGCAAGGCAAAGAAAAATGCAGAAATCAAAAGGAATATATCCCACATCTCAAATTGAGCGATGCCTTTAGCACATAACAAATACAAACCGACAATTGCAATTAAAATGCTTAATATAACATTTGAAGTTAACTTGTGCTTCAAAAATATCGCAATAACCGGTACAAAAAGTATGTACAAAGATGTAATAAAACCTGCTTTTCCCGCCTCTGCGTATATCATACAGTATTGGTTTATGGAAAATGCGATGAATAAAACAATCCCTGCTAAAATTCCGCCTTTTATTGAACATTTTTGATGCGTTGAAAACAAATACATTGCAGGTAAAAGTGCAATCGCACCTATAAAACACCTTAATGTATTGAATGTAAAAGGCTCGACATAATTCATCCCAAGTTTTTGTGCGACAAATGATAAGCCTGATATGAACGCTGCCAAAACAAGCGAAATATTGCAATAAATATATAATTTTCTGAAAGCTGTTTTATCCATAAATATCTATAAATTTATATTTTTTGTTTTAAATTGAAAACCAAAAAATCAAGACAATCGATTTTCTTTTGATCCTCGTGTAATGAAATTAGGAGCTGTTTCCTATGTTTTGCAAGTAAATTTAAAACAGGCATTCTATCACCCGTTTTAATAAGTGCAATAATGTTATCTGTTATATTAGAATCACATCCTGCATCTTTTAAATTTTTCAAAATATCGTCATCATTCATATTTTCATTATTTACGATATTTTGAAAATAGCAAATACTTATATCGCATACAGAGCTATACTTGACAGGCATAACCCTCTAATGATAAGATTAAACTATGGAATTTCGTGTATTAAAATATTTTTTAACAGTAGCAAGAGAAGGTTCAATCACAGGTGCTGCAAATTATTTACACTTAACACAGCCTACTTTATCAAGACAGTTGCAGGATTTAGAGAAGGAACTCGGGCAAAAACTTTTCATAAGAGGACAACTTAATATTTCGCTCACACCTGAAGGGATGATTTTAAGAAAAAGAGCGGAAGCCATTATTGATATGGTTGAAAAAACTCAAAACGAATTTACTTCACTAAAAAATGATATTTCAGGTGAAGTTCATATCGGTGCGGGCGAAACAGAAACCCTAAAATCAATAGGAAACATTATAAATGAAATCCGCCCTAATTATCCTGAGATAATTTTTCACATGTACAGCGGAATTATGGAAGATGTGTTGGAAAGGATTGACAACGGGCTTCTTGATTTTGGAATCGTTATGCAGCCGGTTGATTTAGCAAAATATAATGCAATAAACCTTCCCGAAGAAGATGTTTGGGGTGTTGTTATGAGAAAAGATTCCCCTTTAGCTAAAAAGAAATTTGTAACCTATGAAGATATGGAAAAAGTGCCTTTGATATTATCAAGAAAGGCTTTTAGAAAACCGACTCCCGATAATGATTTTTACAGATGGTTTAACAAAAATCAGTCAAAATTGGATATTGCAGCAACCCACACTCTTTTTTATAATGCCGCATTGATGGTTGAACAGGGTGTCGGATATATGTTTACATTAGATAATCTTGCAAATACATCCCAATCAAGCAATTTGTGTTTTAGACCGATAGAACCAGCTTTTTATTGTTCTTGGGCACTTGTTTGGAAAAAATATCAAATATTCTCACCTGCAGCAAAATTATTCTTAGAAAAAATGCAGGAAAAGTTCGGGAAATAAAGGCTTGATTTAAGACAGAAATCGAACAACAATCGAACTCTGGAAACAGACATTAAAAAAGAGCTTGAGGTTAATTCAAGCTCTAAATCAATAAAAAACTCCCCAGGCTGGACTCGAACCAGCAACCCTTCGATTAACAGTCGAATGCTCCGCCATTGAGCTACTGAGGATTATGTAATTAGTGTATAACAAAAAAAATTTATTGTAAAGTACTTTTTTTATTTTTTTATATAAAATTATTTTGCACATCTAAAACACTTGTCAGAATAATGTTTTATCTATTATTTAGATTTTTATTTTATACGATTAGCTATTACAGAATAATTGAGATTTTTAATTTATATGATAATATGTCAGTGATTAATGGATATTTTGAAAGGAGTGATTATATATGTCTAATCCGGTACTACAAGAAAGCGTAATAAAATCTTCATCATTTAATACTCTCGATGGCGAAAAAGCCATGACAATAAATGGTACTATTTTAAAAACATGCATACTAGGTTTATTTACAAGTTCCACTTTTGCCTACACATGGTATTTAATTGTTACAGGATTTGCAGATAAGGCAATGGCATTATCTACATTTGGAGCTATAGCAGGTTTTATCTTATGCTTGATTATTTGTTTTGCACCTAAAAACAAATTTCTTATTATAACTACACCGATTTATGCAATGTGCGAGGGATTATTTCTTGGCTATATTTCAGCACTTGCAAATAAATATTACCCAGGAGTTGCTTCACAAGCAGCTATAGGAACATTATTTGCGATATTTGGAATGTTTTTATTGTACACAAC
The DNA here is from genome assembly GCA_958366705.1 of uncultured bacterium. Taxonomy (GTDB): domain Bacteria; phylum Cyanobacteriota; class Vampirovibrionia; order Gastranaerophilales; family Gastranaerophilaceae; genus Zag111. The sequence continues at coordinate 29,441 of CATXCB010000002.1, read as the reverse complement.
TAAAATAGTAAAATGTACAGACACTTTTAGAATGGTTATTTTTAACTCTACACTGGCTATTGCCGGAATTTATCTTCTGCAAATTATTTTGAGCTTTTTCCATATAAACATACCGGCTATTTTTTCAAACAGCCCTATTGGTATCGCATTTAGCTTAATAGTTATTGCTATAGCCTCTTTTAATCTTATTGTTGACTTCGACAACATTGAAAGATTTGCAGGAATCGCCAACAAACACTTTGAATGGTTCTTCGGGTTTTCATTAATGGTAACTATTGTATGGTTGTATATAGAAATACTAAACCTGCTGATGAAATTTGCAAGCAGAAACAATTAAATTTTATTACAATTTATTAAGAATTAAAAAACTGTAGCTATACCTTATAGCTACAGTTTTTTATTGAAAAAATATTATAAATTTATAATGGGGAATTAAAATTTAATTAATAATATAGTATAATCAATATATTGAACATATATATAATTTGGAGAATTGGATATGAAAAAACAGTTTGGATTTTCATTAGCAGAGATGATGGTTGTAATGCTGATGATAGCAATTGTACTTGCTGCAACAGCACCAATGATAACAAGAAAAGTATCAAGAGAACGCTCAGATAAAATATTTGATATGTTAAATGTCGATCCTACAAACGCAGTAGAATACATAAAAGGACGTAATCAAAGAATTTTTATGAATGCGAAAAAAAATGGATATGTTGGTATCGTTGAACCTGGTAAAAAGATTCCGGATAACTCTGTAATTTTAGGATATAACACAGCTCATGATGCAAGACCTCATCACGCGCCTGTAAAAGCAACTAACTACACAGCTATCGGTTTTGATAATATTTCTGAAAATGATTCCATTGTTATAGGAAACAATGCAAAAAGTGCAAGATATTCTGTTGCTATAGGAAACAACTCAGAAGCAGGAACTATAACAGATTCTACAAGCACAAGCCCCAGCACAAGTAAAAAGAAAAAAGGCTCAGCAGTTGCAATAGGTTATAACGCGAGTGCAGTAAGTTATGGGATATCCATTGGAGCTAAATCCCATGCAGCTTATTCGGCTGTCGCAATAGGACATAATGCCAAAGCTGAACATCCAAACACAATTGTACTTGGAACAGAAGACGATACAGTATACATACCGGGGAACTTGGTTGTAGATCATGCCGCATTAATTGGCAGAGCCGGTCGGAGAAATGACAACTTGTATTTCAGACCATATGCACAAGAAGATGGCAGACACTTTGCAGTACTAAATGCCGGAGACTGGAAAGGCGAAGACAGTAACATCACTATGGTTTTAGATGAGTCAATACTAGGTCGGGCTGGCGAAATTGGCGTCTCTGTGGGTCCATATAGTACAAATAGAGAATCTTGGCGTGGAGATTACAGAGATAATAATAGAACTCATATACACTTTACAGACCCGACTAAAGGAAATGACCCAAAATCTCATAAATATTCAGACCTACGTCTTAAAAATATTGGTGAAGAATTTACATTGGGACTGGATGGCTTAAATAAATTAAAATTCTACAATTTTACATTTAAAAATGACAAAAATAAAACTCCACATGTTGGTGTTATTGCTCAAGACTTACAAAAAGTATTCCCTAACGCCGTAACAAAAGATGATAAAGGTTTTTTATTAATCAGATGGGATGAAATGTTCTATTCTGCATTGAATGCAATAAAAGAACTAAATACCCAAATAATAGCTATTACTGAAAATATACAAACTATTACAAAAGATATAACAGATTTAAAAGCCCTAACCGAGAAACAGCAAACTGTTATTGACGCTCAAGCAAAAACTATTACTGAGCAGCAAGAAGAATTGCAAAGTCTGGCTGCAAGAATTGAAAAATTAGAACGCAAAAAATTAAAAAAATAAGGAATTATAACAAATGAAAAAAGCTTTTACTCTAAGTGAAATGTTGGTATGTATTACTATTATAGCGGTTTTAACTGTATTATTTTTGTCTACAACAAGAGCTAAACCAAATTCAAATATGATTATGTTCAGAAAAGCATATAATATAACATCAAATGCGGTTTATGATATGCTTCAATCAGCAATATACTATGACAGCGGATTATTAAGCAATACTGCACCTACAGCTCAAAAGGTGGAGGGAGAATACCCTCGGGGAACATCTAAGTTTTGCAAAATTTTTGCAAGCTATATAAACACAGCAGGCAACATTGACTGTTCTAAAGGGACAGGAGAAAGTTTCTCAACACTGGATGGTATTAGCTGGTATCTGCCGCCAAAGACAACATCAGGAACATTCTCAGGGAGAGAAACAATAAAAGTTGATGTCAATGGAAGCGAAAATCAACCTAATTGTGAAGCTGGTTCACCAGACTGCAAATCGCCGGATATATTTAAAATAGAAATATCTGAAACTGGCAAAATGTATATTTCTGAAGAAATTGCTAAAAACTACCTGCAAAACACTAAAAATATTTCAAAATAAAGGAGTATTATGAAATTTAAATCCGCGTTTACGTTAGGCGAAGTAATGATATTTTTTGTTGTTGTATCTATATTACTGTCAATATTATTTGTGTCAATAAAACCAAAACAGGCTGTCTCAAATAAAAGTGTCAAACTTAAATACGCAGCAGCCTATGATGCATTAAATATAGCTATTTATGACATTTTGTACAAAGATGAAACAAATCCTTTTGTTTCAAGCGACGGAGCTCCTGCCGGTTTTAGGAAATTATGTACAGGTTTAGCTGAATATATCAATACTGATAGTGTAAATTGCAATACTCCACTCAATCAAAATGTTACATACATGAAAAATGAAAATACTGATTTTAAAAATTTAAAGCCCAATTTGGTATCCCTTACGGGCATGAAATTCTATATATCAGATTTGATTACGGATAATACCACAATATTTGACGAATACCCTGATTTCAAACTTCAATTTTTCATGGTATATGTGGACTTGAACGGTACTGACAATTCTAAACGCCCTCACACAATTATGTACGATACCTCCGGCAAAACAAACCCTGACGTTTTTGCCTTTGCAGTAATTCCGACAGGTGAAGCTATTCCTATGGGTATCGCTGAATATAATATAAAATATCTTTCAACAAGAGTATCATACAAAGACAATAAAGTAATATACTACTCACCTTACTATTCATACAGAGAAGCAAAGCATGCTGCCTGGAACTGGTATAAAAATAATGGAGATTATAAATTTATAAAAACACTTTCTTTTACATACAATGACTATATTAGAAATGTATTAAAAAGAAATAATACCCAACTATATAAATTTAACCAACATAACGAATTTAAAAATACATATAACTCAGGTCTTCTTCAAAAATGCAGACCACAATCAGGCACTTTGCTGACATCTTTCGACCTGTGCGGCATCACAGTGGATACCCCGCACTTCGGAACCACAAATTAGAAAAGATTCATTATACTATATAATAGCTTTTCATCTAATACAAACAGATGAGATTTTCTGACAATTATTAAAGATGTAAGATTTACCCCCGACATGTCATGTAAATCTATATAGTATATTGGAGCTTCAAAATGTCAGAACAAGTTTTAATGCCAATGATAGGCACAGACAACTTAGAAAATAAAGAAAGAGCGCAGGACTCGTTAGAAAAAGCAAGGCTAGCCCACGAAAAATATTTAATCGGGCAAAGAAATAATGATTTGCAAGAAGCCATAGAACATTATGTTGATGCTGTTAAATACGATCCTACAATACCTGAAACATACTATCGTTTGGCAACTTTAATGTGGGAACAAGGGCAAATAAGTGTAAACACTGCAATTGAGCAATGTAAAACTGCAATTTCACTTGCTCCGAGCAATAAAGATGCTCATCTCTACACAGGATATTTCATGCAATTAGCGCAGGATTTTAATTCTGCAGAAAAAGAGTTTAAGTCTGCAATAGCAATGAATCCGCTTACGTCCGGTCGTCCAAGAATGATTTTATCCCAATCAATTTTACAAAAAATCAACTCCCAAAACGGCACATTCAAAGATTATGCAGGATTTTTATACTATTTTCTGACAGGAAGTGTCATGCTCGCCTGGGACAGACCTACAATGAAAATGTTTTACAAAAACATGTCAAACGATGTATCAATATTTTCATACAACACCGTAGGGAAATTCTTCGAAAAATTCAAAATGTATGATTCTGCAAAAAAAATATACGAAAATGCTATTGAAAACACAACTCACAGTGAACATTTCTATAGTAAAATGGGGGATTTAGCACTAAGAAATAAAGATATCGAAACTACCGTAGGCTGCTACAGAAAAGTTCTCGAGGCTAATCCTCTAAATAGAACAATTCTGGTTAAATTAGCAACAATTTTGCAAACATACTTTCCGGATAACACCGAAGAAGCTATTGATTGCTATGAAAAACTTTTAGAATTCGATATTGATACAGCACAGATTTACTACGAACTCGGACATTTATATATGTCAAAAGAAGACAAACTAAATTCCGTGAGTGCTTTTAAACTTGCAGTGGAGAAAGAACCTGAGAATCCGTTTTTCAACAATTCTTTAGGATATGCATATGCTAAAGCCGAGCTTTATGACGACGCAATAGAACATTATCAAAAAGCAATCGCTATAAATCCTGATGCTGAATGGACATCTATTGTTTGTCAGGCTCTAGGTTCAATTTATGCAGAAAACAAAGGGAATGCTGAAGCTGCAATTTCAACCTATCAGGCAGGTATAATACTTGATCCTAAAAATTACGACTTGTATATTGCATTGGGCGACATATACATGGCTGATTATGACCTTGATAAAGCTATTCGTTCCTACTGCGATGCTATTACCCTTAAACCGGATGAATTCCGAGCATATTCAAAAGTCGGAATCGCACTATGGGAAAAAGATTATCTCGAAGAAGCTCTTGTTGCTTATCATAAAGCTGTAGAACTTAATCCTGAAAATGAATATGCCCAAAACAATCTCGGTATTTTATACCTTGATGGTCTCGCAGATGCTGAAGAAGCTTTAGAATATTTTGAAGAAGCAATTGCACTGAATCCGAATTACACACTTGCATACTTCAATGCAGGACGTGCAAGTCAAGAAATGGGCTTCATAAACGATGCCGCCAATTATTACCAAATGGCAATCGATTTAAACAGACTAACTGAAGAACTTGATGAAGAAGATATTCAAGAACGTCTCCACAGTTTGTTCGAAATCTAAGGATATATACATTATATTGAAGAGGTAATAGGTGTTTGATAATTTCAAACACCATTTTTTTGCAGTCTGAGCAAAAAATTATTTATGCAAGCATCCTTGTATAAGTTCTACAACTCTTTTTGCAGCATACCCGTCATCAATACAACCTTTGCCTTCTAAAAAGCTTTTTACACTTTGCTTATAAGTTTTTTCATCAAAATTTGTAATATTATTTATCAACTCATCATTGTTTTTGGCCACAGATAATGGAGTAGCTGAAAACGGATAATAAAAACCTCTTTCTTCATCAAACTCCTCTAAATCTCTTGCATAAACAAATGCAGGTTTATATGTCAACAAATAATCAAATATACAACTTGAATAGTCAGTGATAGCACATTCTGCAGATACCAGTAATTCTTGAATATCCGGATAATGTGAGCAGTCAATTACATTTTCAGACGGCATCAATATTTTCTCAGAATACTTTGCAGCTCTCGGGTGAAGTCTAACACACATAATCCAATCGCCGCCAAATTTTTCATTACAAGTTTGAACTACTTTTTCGTAATCCATAAAATAGCAATACAATCTGTCATTATCTCTATATGACGGCACATATAGAATTATTTTCTTTGAAAGGTCAATTCCTAAGCGGTCATATACTTTTTTCTTAACAGGGTCATTGTCAGTAAAAAATATATCATTTCTCGGATGACCTAATTGTTTAATTTCACCTCTGTTCCAAAATGCACTTTTATAAACACCATTTTCAAAATCACTGTTAGATATTAAATAATCTACAGCTTTTGAGTCAACCTCTTCAAAACCATCCCAGCTAGAACGTTCCCAGAATTTTTGGTTTGCATCTCCATCAATTTTCTTGATTCCTAACGAACCATGCCAGGTTTGAATATAAACTTGTTCATCTTTCTTTTGAAGCCCTTGTTTAAAATATTTTATCAACCGAACATTTGAAACCCAAATTTTTGCAGTTGCAAGTTCTTGAATCGCTTCCGGATAAGTATTCCTAACTATTCGAACACCCTCAGGAACATCCAAATCTTCTTCTAAAATATTATTCTCTGCCAGCCAAACTAAATCATAATCCTTTTGACTCTTCAAAAGTTCTAATACCACATATTTTGGATTACAGCCAAAGTACTTTCCGCAAAAATTAGAAAACACTATTTTGTTATTTTGTACAGGTAAATTTTTAAATCTTTCAAATTCTTTATTATACTCAAAACGTCTACTTAACTTAATTCCACAAATATTATATATCTTATGTTTTTTAGAATATTCTACATTAAACAGTTTCATAGATAAGAATCCATCCTTTTATATATACGTCATGCGTATAATAACACTAATATTTTATACTGCAAATAATATTTACGAAAGTTTTACATTAGACTATTCTAGTTAAGAGGGAAAAATGAGCTCAGGGAATAAACTATTCGGAAAACGTATAAAAGAATTAAGAGAAGCAAATAATTATACCCAGGAAAAACTGGCCGAAAAAGTCGGCTTAGAATACCAAACAATAAGTAGAATAGAAACCGGATATTATTTTACAAGCTATGAAAATTTACTAAAAATTGCCTCCGGATTAAATGTTCCGATTCACGAATTATTTAACTATGAACACTTCACTAATGATATAAGACAAGAAAGTATTGATATTATCAAATCTATGGATAATACCAGTTTAGAATTTGTATATAAATTTTTAAGAAATTTCAACGAATTCAAACGATAAACTTACAAATTAGAAATAATCTTATCAGTAAATTCTGTTGTTGATAACAATCCGCCTAAATCCTGTGTTTTATCTCCTGCTTCTAGAGTTTTAAACAATGCTTTTTCTATTTTATCAGCATGAGAATTTTCGCCAATATATTTAAGCATTTCAATTGCAGACATCAAAAGTGCTGTTGGATTTGCCTTATTTTGCCCTTTTATATCAGGAGCAGAACCATGAACAGGTTCAAATACCGCACAATCTAACCCGATATTAGCCCCTTGAGCAACTCCCAGCCCGCCAATAAGACCTGCTGTTAAATCTGAAACTATATCTCCATATAAGTTTGGAAGAACCAGCACATCAAATCTTGTTGGGTCTTGAACCAACTGCATACATAGATTATCAACAAGAATTTCTCTACTATTAATCTGCGGATAACTCTGTGCGACATGTCTGAACACATCTAAAAATAGCCCATCTGACAATTTCATAATATTAGCTTTGGTCACAACACAAACTTCATGCCTGTTATTTTTTACAGCATAATCAAAAGCGAATTTACAAATACGTTCTGAGGCCTTTCTGGTAATAATTTTGATACTGTGAGCTGTATCGATATCAACCTGTTCCTCAATACCCGCATATAAATCTTCTGTATTTTCCCTAACAACAACTAAATCAACATTCTGAAATCTGGTATCTACCCCCGGCAGATTCTTACAAGGTCTTAAATTAGCATACAAATCTAACTCTTTGCGAAGCTGAACATTCACAGATCTGAAACCTTTACCAATAGGGGTGGTTACAGGGGCTTTCAGTGCCACTTTATTCTTTTTTATAGAATCTAAAACTCTTTGCGGTAATGGAGTACCCTCGGATTCAATAACATCTGCTCCGGCAGTTTGAATATCCCAATTAATATCAAGTCCGCTTGCTTTTATAATTTTTACCACACTATCTGAAATTTCCGGTCCAATACCGTCACCGTTAATCAATGTTATTGTTCTCATAATAAAAACCTCCATTTAATAGATTGATTATACTATAAAGTGGAGGGAAAGTAAAAATTGTAGGGGAAAAATAAGTCTTAAAATCTAAATTTAGCTAATCTATAATTTATACATTATGAAAATGTTTTAAATGACCTTTCAATATTCTTATTCAACGCTGATTGTACAGATTCATATTCTGTTTGAAGTGCTGTATGCTCAGTTTCTAAAGTTTTTATTTTATTCTGATATTTTTCATCTTTAGCATTTATTTCTTCAGTTTTTCTCTTATATTCCGCTTCTGCTCTTGCAATAGCCTGTTCATTGTCCTTTTGTGTAATATCAGAACATGATGAATAAATTACAGAATCCCAGCTGATACCTTCAAGATTTACAATTGTAGGGTCATACTCATTAGGGATAGTATTTGTCACGTCTTCTTCATTTGAAGCTTTTTCAATAGTAATAAGCCCCTGTGTAATTGAATCCTGAAGCCAGGTTGTATTATGCAGCAATTTTTCATCAATTACAGAATATGTATTTCCTTTACTGCCGGCTAAACTTTTTTCAGAAGATTGACCATTCAAACGATACCACAAATTTGTATACCACTGAGCCTTGGTAGCATCATTATAAGAAAAACCATCTTCTAATGTTGTTCCATAGTCTTCCAGCTCTGCATTAAATTCTTCTAAAACTTTATAATACTCATTTATACCTTCATATGCTGTAGGATTAGCTTTAGCAGCTTTTGACATTAACCAGTTATCATATGTAATACAATCTGAATATTTTGCTTTGGCATTATTTACCCTATTTAGCATAGCATCAACATCAGCATCAGGGATTTCAACTCCTGACTGCAATTGTAGCTGCATATCCTTATATTCAGCCAGCGCTTTTTGATATTCTTTTGAAGCATAAGATTTATCAATTTCCCACGCTTTATCAGAAGTTAGATTATTATAGATATCTGTTTGAGCATTACCATCTTCATCAGTATAAGAAAATGATAAATTATAAGTATCAGCTTTTGCTGCATCTATAGCGTCTTGCCAATCTTTTTTATATTTTCTATACGCAGGAGAATCTAAAGTTTCATAGTTAGTTTGAAGAGCTGGAGACTTCCATTGTTTTATAACCCCATTTGCTTCCAAAAATTCTTCCAAATTAGCAGACTGCTCAAAATTATACGCATCAGTCTGTGAAATTAACGCCTGACCACTGCTATTTGAAAGAACATATTGATTTTTCATATCGCTATATTGATACAAAACTCCTGCTGTTAACTTGTCTGTGGTTGAATTACCTTTAGCATCGTAAGTCGTAAACATCAATTGAGTAGTATTCAATGCAGAAATATAATCGTTACTTGCCTCCTGTGACTGAGTTGCTAATCTCATTTTGGCATTTGAAATTTGCTGAGACTCATACTCATTAGAAGTCAATCTTGCTGTTATATATAATAATCTTGCATTTGAAGATAAACCCATTGATTAACATTCCTTTCGTAGCTTTTACATACTACTTATCGGCATCAATACCTGTAAGCTTTAATATTTACCAAGTATTATGAAGTTTTGTAACAAAATTTATATAAACTGAATATAAAAAGTCAATATTTTTTTAAGGAACGTTTTTATATATATGTAAGAGATAAATAAAGAAAAAGAAAATCAGTTTTAAAATTAGTTTAAAATAAGAATCAAATGAGAGGATTAAATTATGGCTACAATGCTATTATTTTCTGATGCAGTAACTTCTGCTTATAAAGATACATCTAAAGCAATACAGGAAGTCGATTTGAGTGATAAAAAAGTAGTAAAGAAAACTCTATCTCAAATGATGAAACAGTCTTTCTTCCATGGTGCTAACAGATTTGGTACAAATTTTATAGCTTAACATACAATAATCGTTGGAATTTAGGAAATTAAGGAAAAAACAAAATTAGGATAGGATTAATATTTAAAAGACCTTTTAAAAGGTCTTTTTTTTGCTTAAAAAACAGAAACAATTTAGCAAATTTTAAATTTTGCAACCTTTAAAAAACAAAAGGTCAAAGCAAATGAATCAAATAAATTTCACATCCAGAATCCATCCGGTAACACTTGCAGAATTTGGAAGAATTACAAGCAGTATTCCTTCTAAAAATGAAGTTAAGTACCCTTGGACGATAAAAGATAGTAAAATAGCCTCAGATGTATATACTAAAAGAATTTGTGACTGTACTGCAGCAATAATATCGACAGGAAAAGAAGCTTTAATGCTTCACCTAAATCCGGAAATCAGTAATAATCACGCATTTTTACAAGTATTAACATTTCTTAGAAACAATATTGATTTGACAAATAAGAATCTACAAGCAGTAATAATAGGTTCAAAAAACACAAAAAAAAGCCAGGACATTTACAACAAATTTATTGATATGCTCGCAAAATTGCACATACCTACCACTGAAATAAAAAACGGAAAGAACCCCACCAATGTCGCATATAAAAGCAGTAACGACGAAATAATTATTACAAATGCATCCATTGATAAACTGTTAAAAAAAGGCCAAACCGCTACTGATAGTTTACACGCTAGTTTTGAAAAAATATCAATTTCAAATAAAGATGAATTTTACACTCAAAATCACTTTGACTCTTTATAAAAAACAGCAAGCTTATTCATAATTTTTTTACCATAATCCAACGGAGACATTTTAGAAATCGGAACATTTATACTTGCCTGCATCTTTTTCTCTTGCGTATTTTTAGTAAACGTCGCTGAATATGTACAGCCATAAACCTTTGGATTTTGAACATTTTGCTTATAATTAAAACTAATACTGTCTGTTTTTGCTCAAATTTTTTCTCCCATAGCTTTCAACAAAGCCGATTCCTCTTTTGACAAAAGAGATACCGGAGCAGCAATAAACGTTCTTGCCGCAAAAGATGGTTGATTTGATACGTTTAAATTCAAACTTGTTTTCACTACAATATACTCCTTTTAATGTTTACTTAGATAATGTTTTTACTATATCAGTAAAAGCATTAATAGTTTGTTGCTGTCTTTGTCGCTCCAAGTGTTCTTGATGAAGGCGTTCCTGTGATTCTACCATATTATTCCATGATTTATTCTTTTTATATTCAGCTAAAGATATTTGAGAATAACAAGATTTTAAATCTTCGCCTTGGTATTTATCACACATTTTCAAAGATTCTTCAAATTGAATACGTCTTACATACCAATAATTAGCAGATTTATTTAATTTTGATTCCTTAGCTGTCAAATATGATACCGGACAGAATTCACTCCACTGCGGAGCTAATATAACTTCTGCAAAAACAGACGAACCCAACATCGAAATAATAACTAGAGATAAAAACAAATTTTTCATACAACCTCCGATACATTTATGCGGTAGTATAATTTTCAACAAAAGTAAAATAAATATCAAGATATATACTGTAAAAATTAGCAAAAGTTAACTTGTATAATAGAGTTCGGAGAACCAAAAATCACATCAGCGATAGACACTTTATAAATTTTTACACAAGTTATCACAAAATTTTTCATACCAATTAGGCAATTTCCAACAAAAAAAATACTTTATATAAATATCGGATAAAATAAGGATATTGTTATGGGGAATCTTAATGTAGGAATAAATCTTACAAAAAAAATACTTATGAATACTGGTATGAAGAGTTTATTACATTCAAAACCAGTTAAAAACATTAATATTGCAGAACTAGGAGTTTGTTTTCCTAATGGGAACATCAATTTTCAAACAGAAGATGCTGCTATAAAATATATCAAAAACAGATTACTTGAATCCTTAAATCAAGAACAACAATTTGAACGCGCCATTACTAAAAAAGGGACCAGAATTTTATCAGAAACCAATGGCAATAAATACCATTGTGAACTCCCGTTTACGAATAAAGAAGTTACAGAAAGACTTTCAGATAGAGCTGTTCGAGATGTCGAAATTTGGCACTCACATCCAGATATGTTTGGGAAAGGGAAAACTGCACCACTATCCCCTCCTGAAGGTGGAGACATTGCTACCTTTAATGCATTACACTTAAAAAAAATTGTTGCAATGAATAGCAAAGGTGAAATTAATAGTATTGAAGCTTTAGATAACTATTCTTCTTCTAAATTCAAAAAATTTAAAAATGAATTTGGGAATTATATGGAAAAAGAGGTAACTAAATTATTACCAGAAGAAATACAAAAAAGGATAAAAGAAATTACAGAATTCTGTAAAGACAACAATTGTACTGCTCTATCAAAAGAATTTGAAAACGAATGGAAAAACATTGAACAATTATTTATAAAAGCACAAAGTGCAGGCCAAGGTGCTGAGTTAATGCATAAATTCTACAAAACAGCAGACAGATATGGAATGAAGTATTATACAAACTTTTCAAATCTTGTATGAAGTATTGGCATAAAACAAAGATGGCATTGACCGGGCACGATAATTATGCCTATATAAAAGGACACATGGTTTGATTATTTTTGACAGAGAGTTTGACTATTCCTGCAACTTAGCTAAACGAATAATATGTAAAATGAAACAAATGAGTCCTAAACACTTTACTCAAATTAAAACTCATCATGACATTGAACTAGAAAATATATAACAAAAGTTATCAGCTTTTAAATTTTTCTGCATCCAGATATTTAATAACTTTTGCAGGATTACCAACAACAACAGCATTATCCGGAACATCTTTTGTTACAACAGCACCAGCACCAACCACTGCATTTTCTCCAATAGTAACCCCTGGCAAAATCGTTACATTTACACCTATCCATACATTTCTTTTAATATGAACAGGCTTACATGTAATAATATTTCTCTCGTATACATCATGATTATTTGTTACTATTGTACAGTTTAAAGAAATCATAGTATCATCTTCAATGGTCAAACCACCTGCAGACATACACTGAAAACCATTCATTATAACTACATTTTTACCAATTTTAACTTTATCTGCTAAAATCACATAAATCGGAGGGTTTATTCTGGTCCCCTCTCCTAAGGTATTATTAAAAAGTTCATTAATAAGTTGCTGACATTCTGGACTGGTGGGCATTGTTTGACCGATTTTAAAACACAATTCAGTACTACGTTTCACTTCTGCAATTCTTTCAGGCGTTTGATTCCTAACATCAATTCTTACTTCATCCATAATAACCTCCAATGAAAAACGAATTTGCAAATTAGCAAATAAAAAAGTCACCATCAGGTGACTTTTTATTTTAAATGGCGGGAACGACGAGGCTCGAACTCGCGACCTCATGCGTGACAGGCATGCGCTCTAACCAAACTGAGCTACGCTCCCATTTATTTTGGCTACCTTTTTATTATATTTGCTAAATTTTAAAATGCAAGCACTTTTTTTTATTTTGTAAAAATGTATAAATAATCTTTTCATCTAGCAAATTACAAAAAAATATCCTCAATTTATATTTAAGAATAAAAAGTTTATGCTTTAACACAATAAAAAGCCCTGACTTATGCCAAGGCTTATTGAAATGAATTGTAAAAAACTTATTTATTTTGAGATTCGCAGGCATGATAAAATGCCCTTAGAATAACAATTTAGTCTTTATACAAAGGTGCAAGCTTTTTAGATTGCTGTGGAATTACACCTTCTTCAATTGACTGATAAACTCTGTAATCTATTACAGGGAAGCAGTTATCAATACTTTCGATTTGTTTTAATTCCTCTTCATTGATATTTCCGCTTTCAATCATATCCGCAATAAATTCAAATCTATCAACATGTTCTCTAAATCTATCTGTAGCATAATCTTTAGCCTGCCATGTTGTAATCAAGAACGGCCAATCAGAACTTTGCAACAATAGATTTTCTCTTGCAAGTTGATTTAATGCTCTATGAAGTAATTTATCTTCCGGAATATCTTGATAATTATCAACAATAGAAGTAATTCGTTTTTCACAAGAATGAATAATTGGCCACATCCATTCAGTTAAATGGTTATTCCATACATAGAAGTGTCCGCCTTGTCCCCAGGAAGATTCAGGAATTTGAATAGCTTCAACTGGAGGATGAGCATGTAAGTATTCTCCTGCTGTCATTCTTTCAACTTGAGGTAAGTATTGATTGAATTTTTTAATAACCTGCTTAATAAATTCAACCCCTTCAAACCACCAGTGACCGAACAATTCAGTATCGAAAGATACCATAATCAAACCTTCTTTTCCATTGTGAGAATTTTTGTAATCATTCAATAAATGGTACAACATTGTAGTATAGTGATCAGAGTTTTCATTAATTTTATTCAACGCCAACACAGGATCATACAACATTTTATCTCCTAAATCAGTTGTTGGGGAAGTAATTCTCCAGTAATTCATACCTGACTTATCATCTTTTTTATGGAATTCTCTAAAACATCCATCTCCAGGATAACCATCAGCAGCTGACCACACCTGATAACCGGCTCTATCATTTCTTCCCATAACAGCAACTTGGGCATCAGGAAGCCAGTATGCAGAATATGTATCATATCCGGTAGGTTCTCTTTCTGGAAGAGGAATATATTCAATGTTGCCATAAACACCAACAACACGGCGGCATCCGATAGAATTTCCACCCTCAATTACATGAGATTCCGTAAAGAAGTATTCTATATCATTATTTTGCAAAGTTACTTCAATTGCAGGTCTCCAGTGTTTTTGACCATCTTTACCAACATATTCATAACCTTGTCTATATGCACATTCCGGTAACCAGCAGCCGCGAGCCTTTTTTCCAAACAATCTTTTTGTAGTATCAGAACCAACTTTAAATTGAGCATTCAGGTTATTGTCAGTAGCTAGTAGAGGAGAAAATCCATGTGTTGCACCGGAAGTTGTTATCTCAATACAACCCAAGTCTTGGAATTTTTTGAATGCCGCAATCAAATCCATACCATACTTATTAACAAATGAATCTTTAATATTATTGAACCAGTCAAAATAATATTTTGCTAAATATTTAAGATGTTGAGAATGAGGAACTTTTGGGTCAGGATATCTATCCAAATCTTTAGAAACACTCTTGATTCTTGAATCAAGATATTCAACAAAACCATTTTTTAAATGTTCATCGTTCAATTGTTCAGCCAAAATTGGAGTAATACCCACTGTTAATTTAGCTTTAATACCTTCGTCATACAATTCTGAAATTGCGTTAAGAAGCGGAACATATGTTTCTGCCATACATTCATAAAGATTTTCTTCACCGAACGGCCACATCCCTGCTTTTCTATAGTAAGGAAGGTGACTATGCAACATAAAAACAAATTGACCTACAGACATTATTTCCTCCAATCTACTGAACTATATTAAATATAATTCATTTATGTACAAATTATATATACCACAAAAGGATAAAAATAATAATCCTTTTTAACTAGTCCTAGTGAATAATTTTACAAATATTAACAGAAAAGAATACCAAAATTTTAAGATAATTTTTACAAAATATTTTTGATAAAAGCATTTACAGCAGAGAGTTTTGAGATATCTTGTTTTATTAAATTTATGTTATTTTTTATTTCATTTTCATAATCTTCGCAACTCTCAAACGAATGAAAAGTGAACAAATCTGCAAGAGAAACTTTTAGCGCTTCTGAAATTTTTACAAGGTTATCCGGAGTAGGGAAATAGCGCCCTCTCTCAATAGAACTTATACTATTTATATCGACATCAACCACTTCTGCCAACTTTTCTTGAGTTAACTTGTTAAGCTTTCTATATTTTTGAATATTTTTGCCAAGATTTTCTTTTAAGTTCATAACATTCTTTCTTTTTTAACAATTTTATATTCTATATTCCAAACTAATAACAAACCTACACTTATAAAAATATATTGATATTCAAAGCTATACATGTATAATGTACATGTACTACTAGTAATTTATGATGAAAAATACAATTATTACAAAGAAAAAGGAGCCAATATGATAAAAGTTTCAATTATTGTACCGGTTTATAATGTTGAAAAATACATAAATAAATGTCTGGATAGCCTGATAAATCAAACACTGAAAGAGATAGAGATTATATGCATCAATGACGGCTCCACAGATAACTCTTTGAAAATTTTGGAAATGTACAAAAATAAAGACTCTAGAATTGTATTAATAAATCAGAAAAATTCAGGTCAATCAGCCGCGAGAAACAAAGGCGTAGAAATTGCAAAAGGTGAATATATCGGTTTTGTAGATTCTGATGATTGGGTTGACCCGGATTTCTATGAAAAATTATACAAGGCAGCAAGAAGAACAAACTCGGATATAGCAGCAGCCGGAATTTACAGCTGTCATACATATCACAAAAGAAATTTTCTATCTTTTGACCAAGAAATAGTCACAAAAGATAAAAATCTTAAATTTGAATTATGCGACATTCCAGAAAAATCTTATTGTTGGAACAAGATTTATAGAAATACATCGTTAAAAAATAGCGGAATTAAATTTGAAGAGGGGATAATATTTGAAGATTGCATTTACACACCACAGGTAATATATTTTCTAGAACAAATAGTAACAGTTCCAAACACTTACTATTATTACAGAAGAAGAGGAAACTCAACAGTTAAGCAGCGAGATAAAAAAGCAAGCAATGACAGCATTTATGCACACAAAAAAGCCTGCGAGTTCATTAAAGAAAACAATATCGACATATCTTCCCACGAGCCAAAAACATACCGATTCAAAATATTTGGCATATCAATATTCAAAATCAGACAAAAAGGAAAGAAGAAACAATATTCATTATTTAATATAATTAAATTCGGCAAATTATAAATATTGTCCGAAAAATCACATAAAAAAAGAGCCGAATAAATACCGGCTCTTTTTTAAACTTAAGTTAAAAATTAAATCGCAACTGATTGTGATTTTAATTCAACTTCCATAGGAAGTTCTTTAACAAGTTCAGCATTTAACTTTCTCGCTTCTTCAATTCTAACAACCGGCAATGGAGCATTTTTAGCAGGAGCTTTTGCAACCATCTTTGTTAGACCTGCAGGATTTGTCCCCGCAACAGCCGGATTTTTTCTAGCTGCAATCATTGCAGGGTCCGGATTTGCTTTATAATGTCTATAATCAGTCATTATCTTTGCAACAAAACGTCTTGTTTCGCTAAATGGAGGAACTGCACGGTATTTTTTAACATTACCCGGCCCTGCATTGTATGCCGCTAAAGCTAATTCCATTGAACCAAACATTTTATACATGGATTTGTAATACATAATTCCGCCTTTGATATTATCATCCATGGAATAAGGGTTTAAGCCCATTCTTCTTGCGGTTGAAGGCATAAGTTGAAAGACACCTACAGCTCCATGTGAACTTCTTGCTTCGTGTCTAAAACCTGATTCTGTTTTTGCAATACTTAATGCGATTGCTGGATCTACGCCCATTTCGATAGAATGTTTTACTATCGCTGCCTTCACTGTACTTACATTGGCTGCCTGCACTTGTGTACAACACATGAACACTAATGCAATAGTGAATAGTAATAATTTTTTCAAAATGTAATCCTCTAGTTGTAAATTGTAAATTCTCAAAGACTACTTTTTTGCTCTTATTTTTTCTAAGATTTTCATCTTTTTGAATATGATTATGTACTTATAATATTACAAAAATTTAAAATTTCAACCCCTGCTACCTTTTTATAAAAAACACAACCAGCCAAAAACCTTACATAGAGCTAATTTCACAAGCTTAACATTTAGTGTAAAAAATACGATAATCATGTCAAGTTTATGAGAAATTTATAAACCTATTTTGAATAAAAATTTTCTTTGATTTTATATTTTTTATCATGGATATCATATGAATAAATTTTATACAAATTTCCATTCGATGAAATTTTTATAGAATTCAACGAATCAGTCCTTAAAATATTTGTTTCGCGCAGCAAATCAAGAGTCCCCTGATTTGGATGCCCAAAATAATTTACTCCTGTTGAAATCAATGATACAGTATTTCCTAAATGGTTCAACATTGACTTATCTACAACTTTAGCACCGCCATGATGTCCTACTTTTAAAACTTCAACATTATGCGGAATATAATTTCTGATTTTTGTAAATGTTTTAACACCTGCGTCCCCCATAAAAAGCATGTCAAATTTTTTATAACTTAAAAGTGCAATTGTAGAAGAGTCATTATCTTTGTTTTTCCCATCAATACAAGCTTTGTAAACACTCAATTTAAAATCAGGTTCGGTATAAATCTCCGAGTTATTTTTAACAAATTCAACATTTTGACCTGAATCCTTAACCACTTTAAAAATATTTTTTGCAGTTCGCGTCGATTCATCCATAGAATTTAAATATAAAGTCTTAACATTAACACTTTGTAAAAAATCCACAACTCCGCCGGAATGGTCATTATCAAAGTGAGTAACAATAATCCCCTCTAAATTTTTTATACCTCTGTCTTTCAAATATTTCAGCATAATAATTTTAGCCTGTGAATTTCCGCTTTTATATGGAGCCTTTCCGGTATCCACAAAGAAATATTTATTTTGCGGAGTTTTAATAAGAAAAGAATCCGCATTTCCTACATCAAAAGCAATAATTTCAAGCTCATTTGAGACCGGCTTTATGCCGGTACAGATCAGTGCAAAACCTAAAACTAAAATGACAAATAACGTCTTTTTATACTGATTATATTTAATTAAGCAGGTCACAGCCAAAAGCATTGAGTAATATAATACCAATTGCCAGATATCAGGATGCCTTGTCTGCACAAGACAGTGCGGTAAATTTGCAAAGAAATCTGATATCCATACAAGAACATTCAGCAAATAATTCATAAAAAAGTCGAAGCACATACATACTGTATCAGCGACAGGAGGGATAATTGCAAAAACAGAACTTACAAACCCACAAAAACTTATAACACTCAGTAAACTAACAGTTGTAATATTTGCAAAAATCGAATAAAGGCTAAATGTATTAAAGTAAAACATCTGAACCGGAGCAATCCAAATTTGAGCCACCAGCGGTACCAAAACAGGTATCTTAATCCAATTTGGAACACCTGATAATTTTTCTGCAAATATCTGAGCCGTAGTCAACAAACCAAAAGTAACAAGAAATGATAATTGAAAACTTACATCATTTATATAAGCAGGATTGTAAATAAGCATCAAAACCGCAACCAGTGATAATAGCGAAACACTATGAGTATCCCTGTCAATAAGTTTTCCTGCAAGAACAAACAGTAACATAAGAGCTGCCCTGACAACAGACGCTCCTAGTCCTGTCATCAAAGTATACAGAATAATTACAAGCATTCCTGATAATACTCGAGGTTTGAACGGAATCCCAAAAAACTTTAATATAAAAAACCAGAATGTATAAATAAACGCGACATTCATTCCTGATGCCGCCAGAATATGCAGCAACCCTGAATTTATAAAAGAATCCTTAATATAATCAGGAGGAGCAACTGCATCATCCCCAAATACAATTCCGCCTAAAATTTCCAGATTAGGACTTTTTAAATATTTGCCATGCCGCTCTATGATTTTATTCCTTGTATTATTTAAATATTGAAAAATTTTCCATTTTAGTCCCGTATCCTTATTTTTTAGAATTTTAAAATTTTCACCATCAGAATATAAAACCGTAAAAGTATTAAAATTTTTCAAATAGGCGCTATAATCAAATTGTGACGGATTTGTAGAATAGAAAGGTTTTCTTAAATCACCATGCAATGAAATAGTTTCACCAATGTTTAAACCCGCTAAAACCTTTGATTCACCGCTGAGAAAAACTAATGTTTTACCATTTACAGGTTCTTTATTTGCAGATTCTATATCCATAAAAAACTTCAATCTAGTTTTATCGGAAGAATTAGGAATACTAACTATTCTGCCTGTAAAATCTGCCTGCATTGGTGCTATTAAAAGTAATTCATCATAATTTTTAATTTTACAAAATGTTAAGATAAACCCGCAATAAAAAACTAAAATTAAAAATAAGATTCGCTTTACACTAAAAAGATCAAAAACCAAAAAGACTATTAACACTAATGTAAAAAAACTTGCAAATAGAATTCCAAATCCGTAAAAACAAGCAAGAATACCGCTCATAAAAACTAACGCTGTGAAAAACATCACAAAATTTTTATTTTGTAAAAAATCCCTAATTTGCTCTTTTTTAATCATAATTCCAACATCTGAATGATACCACAGAGATTATAGTTGTGCAAAACTAAAAATAATGGTATACTGTATGGTGAAGAAGAGGACTTTATGAGTAATAACGATTTCTATATTGAAGATTTTCTAAGACAGGCTGTTTCTGTTGGAGCATCAGATGCTCACATATGTGAAGGGGAAAGACCTGCAATCAGAGTTTCCGGTCAAATTATGAGAATTAATTTACCTCCTCTGACAGCTGAAGATATGGAATTTGTTATTCGTACAGTTGCTCCTCAACACTTGAAAGACAGAATTACCAGATTCTTTGATATTGACTTTTCTTACGAAATTCCGGGCTGTTCTCGTTTTCGTATTAATATGAGTCGCCAGCTTGGAAAAACAGCTATGGTTATCCGTGCAATTCCATACTACATTAAAACATTCAAAGAATTATTTCTTCCAACAACACTGGAAGAATTTGCAAGCTTTAACAATGGTCTTGTACTTATTACCGGGCCAACAGGTTCAGGTAAATCTACGACCATTGCATCTTTGATTGATTATATCAACGCTTCGACAGCTAAACACATTGTTACAATTGAAGACCCTGTTGAATTTATTTTCTCAAATAAAAAATCTATTGTTTCTCAACGTCAACTTCTTATTGACACACCATCATTCTCTGACGGCGTTAAATACGCTTTAAGACAAGACCCTGATGTTATATTTATCGGTGAAATCCGTGACAGAGAAACTGTTGAATCTGCATTAAAAGCCGCTGAAACAGGTCACCTCGTAGTATCTACAATTCACACAAACGATTCTGTTCAAACAGTTGCCAGAATTATCAACCTGTTTGATCCAAATGAAAGACCGTTTGTAAGAAACCAAATTGCAAACACTTTAAGAGGAACTATTTCTCAAAAACTTATACCGACAATTGACGGCGGTACAAGATGTCCGGCTACAGAAATTCTTGTTGTAACACCGACAGTTAAAGACTTTATTCAAAAAGATGAGCTTGAACAAATTTATGAACTTGTTAAAAACGGTTCGTTCAACAACATGACAACAATGAATATGTCTATCTACAAATTGTACAATGAAGGTAAGATATCTAAAGAAGTAGCATTGACTTATTCAGATAACAAATCTGAACTTGAACAGCTGATGAGAGGTATATACCACGGTACAGGCATGAACAAAGTTTAGTAAAGATTATATAGAAAACAGTATTAGGACAATGCAAAATAATTTTGTAACAGATGCAATCAATTTAAAGTCCTATAACTTGAGTGAATCAGACAAAATAATTGTTATGTACTCAAAAGATAAGGGACTAATAAAGGGGGTAGCCAAGGGGGTAAAAAAACCTAAAAGCAAGTTAGGTGCCCGCATGGATTTGCTTGTTGCTAACACTTTAATGTTGCATAAAGGAAAAAATCTTGACACAATTTGTCAGGCTGAAGTTTTAAATACTTTTCACAAAACACGTCAGGATATCGATAAAATCATGTATTCAATGTATGTAACAGAAGTTGTTCATAATTTTGGGCTCGAGGAAGATCCAAGTTCTGAAACAATTTATAATCTGCTCTACAAAACATTAAATGCAATTTCAACATCTCAGTCAAAAGTTGAAATTCTGCTTTGTGTTATTAAATTCCAGCTAAAAATGATGATTGAATCGGGGTTTTCAATAGAACTGGAAACATGCCTGCACTGTCATAATAAAATTGGAAATGAAACAATGTTTTTTGTTCCTCAAATTGGAGGGGTTGTGTGTAGCTGCTGTGCAGAAAAAATTCATTACTCAAAAAAACAAATGCCTTACAAATTGAGAGATTTTTTCAAACAAATGTCAATTAATGATTTTGATGAAAAAGGGGAATACGAATTAAAAGCAAATGAAAAAGTTTGCACGGTAACTTTTGAAGCGCTCAAAGAATATATTGCACTAAAATCGCCAAAAAAATTTAAATCAACTGATATTTTACAGGAAATTCCTGCAGTATAATATTTCCTCCTACAAGGTCATATTATTTAAAATATTTTATTATATAATCAGTTCAAAAAGGATGGTACACATGAAAAAATTTATATTAGTAGCAGCAATACTAGTTTGTGGAAATATGGTATGGGCATCAAATGCTCAAATGTACAAACTTGATAACGGTCAAACAGTTGTAGTACAGGAAGTAAAAAACAATCCAATTGTGACAATTGATACCTGGATAAAAACAGGTTCAATTGATGAAAATGATTCAAATAATGGAGTTGCACACTTCTTAGAACATTTGTTCTTTAAGGGAACAACAAATCATGAACCCGGGGAGTTTGATAAAATCCTGGAAACAAAAGGGGCAATTACGAATGCAGCTACAAGCAAAGATTTTACACATTATTATGTGACAATCCCGTCTAAAGATTTTGATTTAGCAATGGAACTTCATGCTGATATGATGCTACATCCGCTTATTCCTAGAAACGAACTCGAAAAAGAAAGAAAAGTCGTACTGGAAGAAATAAGCAAAGACTTGAATTCTCCAGCAAAAATGCTGCAAGATAACTTAAATGATATGATGTATACAAACCATCCGTATAAAAGAAAAGTTATTGGAAAAAGTTCTGTAATAGAAACAATTACAAGAGATCAAGTTTTAAATTTCTATAATGAACATTATTCTCCGTCAAATATGGTCACAATTGTTGTTGGTGACGTAAACCCTGAGCACGCTGTTGAAAAAATTAAACAGGTTTTCAACGCAGAATACAAAAAACAAACAAAAACAATTTATCAAAAAGAACCTCAATTAACCCAGCAGCAAAAAAAAGTTGCATACACAGAAACAGAATCAGGGTACATGATAATAGGATTTAGAGGAACTCCTATTGTTGATAAAGATTCCTACGCTCTGGATGTTCTTGCCACAATTCTCGGAGAAGGACGCTCTTCAATTCTTAATCAAGTATTAAAAGAAAATAAAAGAATTGTAAATTCGGTAGATGCGGGAAATTCAACTTACAGAGATGACAGCATTTTCTACATTTATGCAAATTTTACACCTGAGAAATGTAAAACTGTACAAAATGCAATATTTGACGAAATTGCAAAAATCCAAAAACAAGGTGTGACAGAAGAACAATTGAATCTTGCTAAAAATATTATAGAAAGAGATACGTATTACTCAAGAGAGTCAATAACAAATATTGCAACAGAAATAGGATACACCATGGCTTTGACCAATGATATAAAATTCTATGATACCTATCTTGATAATATAAAATGCGTAACAAAAGACGATGTAAAAAAAGCAGCTGAAAAATATTTAGGAATAAATAAAAGTGCAATTTCAATAGTACTTCCGGAAAGTTCAAAAAATCTTCCTGTTGCAAATGTATCACAAAATACCGGCACAGCAGAACTGATAAGTGAAAATACTCAATCTCAAAAATACAAATTATCAAACGGAGCAACTCTATTATACACTCCAAATACTGCAAACGATATTATTGCAATGAGTATTTATGTAAAAGGCGGACAATTAACAGAAAAAAAATCCGGAACAGGAAACCTTGTAGCTTCAGCAATGCTTAGAGGTACAAAAAATTATTCACCGATAGAGTTATCTCAAAAACTTGAAGATAACGGAATTAAGATTGCGCCATCTTCAAGTCCTGATGCATTTGCTATCACTGTCTTAACTACCAGAGATGAATATGATAAAACACTTGAACTACTAAACGAAATTGTAAATAATGCAACTTTTGACAGCTATGAAATTGACAAAATTAAAACAGAAAAACTAAGTGCAATTACCAGAAACAAAGACCTTCCTCTACAGAGAGCAATTGAAGAATACAGAGATTTAATTTATAAAAATGAACCGTATTCAATATCTTCAAAAGTTCTAGAAAAAAATATTCCTCTTATTACAAGAGAAGATATGATTGCATACTATCAAAATGTATTCAGACCTGAAAACATGGTTATTTCAATAAATGGCAATATTGACAAAGATAAAACAATAAAAGAATTAAATAATATATTCAAAAAGAAAAATAATATTGAAAATTTTGACTATACAAAACATAACTCAAAAATGGAGCCAGTAACGTCACCAAGACAAACTATTCAAAAAATGCCAACTACCCAAACAGCCTGGATAATGCTTGGCTGGCAGACAAATGGAGTATTAAACCAGAAAGATTATGCAACACTCCAAGTTATAGATGCAATTCTTGGAACAGGCATGAGTTCCAGACTATTTAAAAATTTAAGAGAACAGCAGGGACTTGCATACCAGCTTGGAACAGGTTATTCTCCAAATGTACTGCGCGGAAGCTTTATGTTATATATTGGAACAAATCCAGCAACACTAGATAAAGCAAAAGCCGGTTTATTTAATGAAATAAAACGACTAAAAACAGAATATGTTGGAGACAAAGAATTAAAAGATGCAAAAGAAAAACTTTTAGGCAATTATGTCATAGGGCTTGAAACAAATCTTGACAAAGCCTCAAATCTTGGTTGGTATGAAGCCTCAACAAGAGGATACGAATTCAAAGATAAATATGAAAATTTGATAAACAGTGTAACTGATTCTGATATTATTGAAGTCGCCAATAAATACTTTACAGATAATTACATATTATCAATTGTTACTCAATAAAATTTCAAATAAACAAAAAAAAACGCATATTGAAAAATTTTTCAATATGCGTTTTTTTAAGAACCTATTTTGCAGTCTTTAATACATACAAACTTGCACCTGATGCCGGCTCCACAGTTCCATCATGAAAAACGATAGGAAAAACATCATTCATATGCAAAGCATCATTTTTTACTATACAATTAGAACCTGAATCTATAGAATTCTTACCGGAAGAACACCTGACTTCTCTATTAGGTAATGAAGTGCCATTAACGTCAATCCAGCCAATACACTTTGCAAGGTTTGTCTTTATATAATCATTTGTTAATACTACCCCTGATGGAAGTTCACAGCCACTTAAACTTTTATGAAAAGCAACAATAGAACCATCCGACAATTGATATGCCAAAAAGTAAGAAGCTCCTGTCCAAGTTAACCAATCAGTCTTTGCATCAACATCATTTATTTGATAATAATTCTTTCCCGAAGCACCTGTATATCCATCTTTTATAGGGATATTTGTATGCTCTCCGTAATATGTCGCTCCTGATAATGTACCATTAAAAATTGCACAAATTGACATAACATTATCAGGATGCTCACCTGCTCCATTTTGGGCATCAGTATTACACAAAGCATTTGTTCCTCCAAAATCAAAGCCATATTGGGCTTGAGACATTTTTCCAGCCTGATTCAAAGTAGAAATCACTTTTTTAAATTGCGCCCTGTTTCGAGCTCCATTAGTATTAGAAATCAAAGTTGGAATAGTCATAGCAGCGACCACGCCTATTATACCGAGAGTAATGAGGACTTCGGCGAGAGTGAATGCAGCTTTCTTTGCGAATACGGTCATTCCGAACTTATTTCGGAATATATTATACTGAGATGCTGAAACAAGTTCAGGATGACAGTACGAGGTTGGAATTGGAAAACAATTTAAAATAAATATAAATATTTCTAAAGGCCTTAGAATACTGTTGGAGTGGAGCTTTAAAAGGTTACCCCCCCCCGATTTTCTTGTTATTATTGAGTTTTAGCATATTATACCTCCTTTTTTACAATCTATCTTTCATATTTACCAATTTGTACGGGTCAAAACCTGATTACCCTTTTTATCATACATTTTATCTTTGTACCACAAACCTTGAAATTCTTTATCTTTATTGTACATATATTGAATATCTTTTGATACAAAATATATCGCACTAGATAATTTTCCTTTTTTATCATACTGCATTGAGGTATAAGGGAATTTAGGATATTCATCTGACATTATATCAGTATATCGCAACCCGCCAAATGCAGTGTAATAAAATGCCCTATTAGGATTACTTTTATACTGTATAGCATACATTACCAAAACATCTTTTTTATAATAAAAAGCACAATAATTTGCTTCTTCATCTTCTGTAACCCCGTTATTTGTAAGCATATAATGATGTTTATATTTTTTATCTTTAAAATATTGTGCAAATTCTTTTTTAAATTCATCTTTTGTAAAATAAATTCTACTTGAATTATTTTCAAATAAAAGATTTTGATAATAAGATACCTGCTCATCTCTTTGAGCCTGTGAAATATCCAGCCAATCAAATGTTACAGAAACCTCTAAAGGAGTTTGTAACTTATTGTCTGGTACAGTCTGTTCCTTTTTGGAGATTTCATCAAGACTGACAATATTTTCGACAGCTAAAACATTATGCCCCAAAGCTAAAGAAAATATTACAAGCAAAGAAACAAATTTTTTCATTACACCACCTATACTTTATTATTTAAACTATTATAAGCAACCCTTAATTTTATAGAAAACAAATTATCATCCGGCAAAAATAAATTATGCTCATTTACGGCATAATCTTCAGGCTTGATAATACCATTAATCTCAAAACCAACAAAATGATCATTTTCATCTCTACGAGACTTTGTTGATACTGCAAAAATAAATGTCGCCATATCAACTTTATCAATTAAATTATCTCCGCTGGTTTCACCATGAGCAGAAATCTTTGCAAAAGCATTCTGTATTTGCACTTTAACCTGTTTAAGATACTCAGGTTTATTCATAATATCATAACGCCCGAAACGATATTTTAACATGTACGCTTCATATTCCGAATACTGCAGCTTTCCGGTTTTATTTCCAACAACCTTCGCAATATATAATAAATAAGACTCTGCCAAAATTTGAACTTCTTCTTTAAATGATTCATCCAGCCTTTTTATATCTTCAGGAGTTTTATCAGCTTTTGCCGCAAGCACCCTCCAAGAATCAGGAACCACATCAAAAGGTTCAGCATCTGGATTAGGAATTCCGCTTTGAGTAACCATATCTGCTAAAATAAGGGCAAAAGCCTCGCCGAGCTCAACATTACCATTAGACAACTCTGATAGAATTGAAGTTCTCGATAAATTACTCTGAGAGTTTTGCCCGAAATTTTGCATATAAATTTATCCTAGCTTATATCCCAGCGACCGCAGGTTCCACCCCAGCGAGCTATGATATTACCTTTAACATCTTTAATTTTTTCAACATGCTGAACTTCATCAACACCTTCAACAATTGTAATAACTTCACAATTATTTGAACATCCTGTACATGTACATGTAATAGATGAGAACTTCATATCAGCAACATTCCAGCCTTTAAACTTAGTTTGAGCTTCTGTATATTGATGATTTTCCATAGCCAATAAAGCCGCACCAATTGCACCCATAGTCTGGTGATTTTCTGGAACAACAATTTTTGTATTTAAAGCTTCTTCAAAAGCCTTAACCATACCGGTATTAGTAGCAACACCACCCTGGAATGATACAGTTGGAAGAAGTTCTTTACCTAGAGCAAGGTTACTCAAGTAATTTCTAACAAGAGCCTGACAAAGTCCATATAACAAATCTTCAACCGGATATCCCAACTGCTGTTTGTGAATCAAATCAGATTCAGCAAAAACACCGCATCGACCTGCAATTCTTGCTGGATTTGTGGATTTTAATGCTGTTGGACCAAATTCTTCAATAGGAACATTCAATCTTTGAGCCTGATGGTCTAAGAAACTGCCTGTCCCTGCAGCACAAACAGTATTCATTGCAAAGTCTGTAACAATACCATCACGCAAAATAATAATTTTACTATCCTGTCCGCCAATTTCAAGAATTGTCTGAACGCCAGGGATATTAGTACTTGCTGCTACTGCGTGAGCTGTAATTTCGTTTTTCACAACATCAGCTCCAACCAGTGAACCTGCTAATGCACGCCCTGAACCAGTTGTACCAACACCCATAACATTATATTCTGTTAATCTCTTTGAATATAACTGATTTAAACCGCTTTGTACAGCCAAAACCGGCTTCCCTGCAGTTTTTAACATAATACTGTCAACATATTTTCCTGTTTCATCAACTAAAGCTAATTTAGTTGTAACAGAACCAACGTCTATCCCTAAATATACTGTTAAACTCATGTTCTTTTCCTTTTTCTATAACAGTACTATGATAGCACGAAAAACATATATGTTATACATTTTAAACATTAATTTACACTATTAGTGCATAATATCAGATTTATTCAAATCTCCGATATAATCAACAGGGCTTTTATCCGGCATATTTTCCAAACAATCTGAAAGCATTCTTTCTATTTTTGATAATCTAAACATATCAACAGTTGACCTTAGTTTAGCATCAAAATCAAAAGCTGCAGCAGGTTTCAACGCCATATCCATAAAAATTATATCCTCCAATAATATTTTATATTCTCTTATAAACTATATACCCTTATTTATAGTAAAAATTACACTTTTTTAAGATTTATTAACAAAAACAAGAATCTACATTATTCATACTATTAAACTTTTTTAGTTTTTCAACTATACTGTATGACATGAAGAAAATAGTATATTTATTGATTATCAGTGCATTAATAATGCCGCTAACAACTCTTTACACAGAAGCCTCTCTTATTTCTGACAGAAGATACAGACTGGAACAGAGAAGAGAACAGCGACAAGATGTTAAACAAATAAAAAAATTGTTAGAAATACATAACAACTTTGCAAACCAACATGACTTGAAAAATTTATCAACCCTTTACGCTGATACTTATGTAAATAATGATGGTTTCAATAAAAAAGTATATTTTAAAAGTATTGAAGCTACATGGCAAGCTTGTAAGGATTTAACATACACTACAGACATTATTGATATTGAAATAACCGGAGACTATGCAAACGTAAACGTAATAGAAACCGCAATTGGTACAGTAACTGACACAATAGAATCAATGCCTGTAACCGGTGAAATTCATTCTATATCAACAGGAATTTACCATCTTGTAAAGATAAATGACAACTGGTTTATATCCGGAGAAACAGCCTTATCTGATGAGTCCTCTTTATTATATGGAGATGCAAGATTTATGAATATTGAAATTCTTGCTCCTGCGCAGGTCAGCTCCGGCGAAACATACACATCTACTGTAAAAGTTGATACCGATGAAAATACTTTTATTATGGGCTCAATTGACCACGATCCGATTACATATCCTGCAGGTTCGCCAAAAAATGAACTAAGAGCCATGCCTCAATCTCAAATTCTCGAACGAGTACTAAAAGCAAACAATGACAACTTAAATGAATATACTATT
>CATXCB010000001.1 GCA_958366705.1 uncultured bacterium | reverse complement strand
AATTCTCGAACGAGTACTAAAAGCAAACAATGACAACTTAAATGAATATACTATTGCCTCTCTTGCAATCTCAAAAGCAAAAAAAGCAAGTGAAGGGAATTTTCAAATATATGTTGCCGGACTTGCTTGCGTTATGAGAAGAGTAAATGTCATTCCCAAAAATAATTTTATAAAACTTGAGGATTAAAATGAAAACATCAATAGGTAAATACTTCTTTCTAATAGTTTGTTTCATATTCTGGCTATTTTTAGCCTTATTTTCATCTAAGTTGATTGTTGATAATTTAACTTCAGGTCACCATTATTCAAACGCAGTATTTCAGCTGCATTATCTAAAAAACACAGGAGCTGCATTCAGCTTACTCCAAAATGCCAGAGAATTTTTAATTATTGTGTCAATCGTTGCAATAACAATGTTATTTATGTATGTACATGACAATATAAAAAATATTCATCTGATATCTATATCATTTATTTCACTTCTTTCCGCCGGAATTGCAGCAAATTGTCATGAAAGAATAGTTCTGGGTTTTGTCAGAGATTATATCCAGCTCAATTTTGTTAATTTCCCGATTTTCAATGTCGCAGATATATTTATAACAATAGGAGTTATGGCTCTTGTAGTAATTCTGCTCTTCTACAAAGGAAGATAATTTTATGATTTTAATAATTGATGAAAACACAGACGAAACAAGATTAGACATATATTTAGCTGAATTATATGAGGGAATTTCACGGTCTAAAATCCAGTCTGCCATAAAATCAGGAAAAGTATTAATAAACGGAACCGCTAAAAAGCCGTCTTATATTTTGAGAGAAAACGACAGGGTAGAATTCGAAAATCTTGTAGATGAAAGCGTTTTACAGGTTGAGCCGGAAGATATTCCTCTGGAAATAATCTGGGAAGATGAAAATATGGCTGTTGTAAACAAACCGTCAGGAATGCTTACACATCCTACAACACTTGAAAATTCCGGCACACTTGTCAACGCACTTTTATTTAAATATGGTCAAAATCTATCAGATGTTAACGGAGAATTCAGAAGAGGAATAGTCCACCGTCTGGACAGAAACACCTCCGGCTTGCTAATGATAGCAAAAAACAACAAAACACATGAATATTTGGCAACTCTTATAAAAAATCGAGAACTCACCAAAAAATACCATGCTGTTTTAGTGGGGAATTATCCAAGAGACAATGATGTTATATCTGATCCTATAGGAAGAAATAACGTAAATCCTAAAAAAATGGCAGTTCGACCTGATGGACGTCCAAGTGTAACCAAACTAAAAGTTATTGAAAGGTTTGGTAATGAAGCCTCTTATGTAGAATTAAACCTTGTAACAGGCAGAACCCACCAGATACGAGTTCACACAAGCTTTAAAAAGCACCCCGTATACAATGACACTTTATACGGTGCAGGGCAGGGAAAAGTAAAAACTGAAGAACAGGTTCTTCAATCTTTCTACCTAAAATTTGCAAAACCTTTTTCAGCAGAGATAATTGAACTTGAAATCCAACCGGATGAAAAGTTGGAAAAAGTTTTAAAATACTTTAGAAATAGGAGCCTATAATATGAAAAAAATATTTTTAATTCTAAGTATTATAATATTATTAGCAATCGTATATTTAGTAATTATCAATTTTAATAATTATGCAATCTTAAATATTTTAACTGCAAATATGGTAGAACCTAAAGCTCTACATGGATGGGTACAAAACGGATTATATCTGGGGAAAGCAATAAGACTCTCTACTTATACAGTACTTATATTATTAGGCGGTATTTTTACGGGAGCAGGAACAGTATACATGTTCTATGATGCAACTAAAGATAAAGTAAAAGCTTATCAAAGAGAACTGGAAAAAACATCTATATCTGGCTCCAATAATGCTTCCAGAGTAGAAGTTCTTGAAGCAAAAATTAAAACACTGGAAAAAGCTTTCAGTGCGGTAATTGATGAAAGACAAAAACTTGAAGTTCAAATAAAATCACTCAATGCTGAACTTGATAACTTAAATAAAGATAAATAAATTGTAATTAAAAAAGGCGGAATAAAAAATCCGCCTTTTTTGTTCTTATATATTTTTCAAAATCATCAATATTAACTCTTTAAATTTAGATTTTACTGTATTTGTAGTTTCTATAACCTCTTGATGGCTAAGTTTTTTAGTGGAAACTCCGCTTGCAAAATTTGAAATACAACTGATTCCAATTACATTCAACCCGCAATAATTAGCCATGATAGCTTCCGGAACTGTAGACATGCCAGCAGCATCAGCACCCATATATCTTGCCATTTTAATTTCTGCCGGAGTTTCATAACTTGGTCCTGATGAGGCAATATAAACACCGTGCTTCAAATCTATTTTTAACAATCTACCTGCTGCATCCACAATTTTAATAAGATTTTTGTTATAAATTTCAGACATATCAGGAAACCTTGGACCAAACCGTTCATCATTAGGACCAACCAGCGGATTAGCACCCATAAAATTGATATGATCAGTAATTACCATCAAGTCACCAGGTCTAAAGCTTTTATTGATAGCACCAGCGGCGTTTGTTAAAATAACAGTTTTTACACCAAGTTCTTTCATTACTTTTATAGGAAAAGTTATTTCCTGCATTGAATGCCCTTCATAGTAATGATTTCTACCCTGCATCATAACAACCTTACGACCGGCAATATTTGCAAAAACCAACTGTCCTTTATGCCCTTGAACAGTTGACGGAGCAAAATTTGGTATTTTTGAGTAAGGAATAGCTATTTCACAATATTCATCGGCCAAATCTCCGAGACCTGAACCCAAAATCAACCCTATCTCAGGTTTAAAATTATCAGTATACTCATTAATATAATCTAATGTTTCATTTATCATAATAAACCCCGCACCCTAAACTTGTTCTCTCTTTAGAATATTCAAAACACAAAAATACACAAAAACCTTATGTTCTTGTGTATTTTGCAAACTTTATTAACCAACCAATCTATTATCATCTGCTTCAGATGCTTTTACCATCAAAGCATGTTCAACAGGATTTTCTTTTGAATAGCTGGTTTCATGAGTTTCATCAAAACCAAAGTCTTCGCGAGCTTTTCTTGCTTGATTTTCATCAACAATTTTTTTAGCAAGTTCAGCAATTTCATATACAAGCTTGTATCTGTTATCTGTATTTTCGTTTAAATCCCACGCTACTTTAATTATTTGATCCATTGAATAACCTCACTTTTCTATAATTATATGTCTATAATATAATATAAATAAAAATTTCGCAAGTAGTTCTCACCGGATAAGAAACAGATAAACTATTGAAAAATCTTTAACACGAATCTGTGATATTAGAGATTCTGAAACTAGTTCCGAATGACTACTAATATTTTCGCCAACAAATTAGAAAAACAGAACCTATTCTTTTCCTGTTATTTCCTTATACATATCCATATACTGAACGGCACTGCGCTTCCACGAAAAATCAGCTTCCATCGCAGATTTTCTCATTGCATTGAAAACATATTTATCACTATAGACATACAAAGCACATTTGATAGCATTCAACATATCCCAGCCATTATACTGCCAGAATTTAAAACCATTCGAATTATCAAGAGGATATCCGGTTATCGTATCTTCCAAACCACCCGTTGCTCTTACAATAGGTAAAGAACCATATCGCATTGCAATTAACTGACTCAAACCACAAGGTTCAAATTTTGACGGCATCAAGAAAAAGTCACTTCCTGCATAAACTAAATTTGCAAGTTTTGCATCATAACCAACATAAGCTCTTATATTAGAAGTATTATTGGACAACCAGATAAATAAATTTTCATACGCATTATCTCCACTGCCCATAAAAATAAAATCAGCATTCAAATTTTGCAACTCGTACTGCATATCTCGAATCAAATCTATACCTTTTTGTCCGACAAGACGAGAGATTAATGCAATTATTGGTCTTTCAGGATTATATTTTAATCCAAAGTATTCACATACAGCTTTCTTATTTTCTTCTTTATTTGCCATAGATTTTACATCATAATTTTTCACAAGAGCCTTGTCTGTTTTAGGGTTAAAAACTGTATAATCAATGCCATTTAATATTCCGCGCAGTTTATATTGAATTCCCCGCAGAGTATAATCCATATTTTCGCCATACTCAGAACCTAGAATTTCTCTTGAATATGTCGGAGAAACTGCAACGACTCTGTCAGAATATTGAATAGCACCTTTCATCCAGTTTACACGGTTATAATGTTCACATCCCCACTGATTATATACAATATCTTTTCTCATATTGGCAAAATCAATAACATCTTCAAACCAAATACCTTGATATGCCAAATTATGAATTTCAAAAACACACTTTGTATTTTTCCAGAAATCATCAAATTTATAATTTGAATGCAAATACATTGGAATCATAGCAGTATGCCAATCGTTTGCATGAATCACATCAGCTCTAAAATTCAGAGCTTTGGCATATTCCATAACCGCAAGAGAAAAAGAAATATATCTTTCATGTTCATAACGAGGATCTAAGTATTTTGGATAAACTTCCTTAAAACAAGAAAAATACCAGTCATTTTTCACAAAAAACACATTTATATCAGTTCCTGGAAGCTTTGTCATAAAAAGATTAAACTTATGAGGCTGATTACCGAAAGTCAGCCACATCTCAGAATTTTCAAGCTCTTTTATGCCATACTTTTCTTTATCAATAGAGCCATGAAGAGGTGTAAAAATTGCAATTTCAGCATCTTTTTCCAGTTCTTTCGGCAAACTGCCAACAACATCAGCAAGCCCTCCTGCCTTAGAAAACGGTGCAACTTCAGCAGACGCAAATAAAATCTTCATTTTTCCTCTCTTTCTGAAACTTAAACGGATTAATTAGGAGAAAAAGTCTTCCGGATTTACAACATCTCCGTCGCTTTCATCAAAACCTGATTCTGATGATTGACTCTGACTAATTTCCTTTTCTGATACACTTTGTTGCGGAGGTATAGGAGTTTCAACGTTCACCTGAGGCATTTGTTGAACTTCAGAACCTTTGTTATTTTGATTTTCTAACATAAGTTTCTTTATGTCAATATTCAAGTTAAAATTTAACCCGTATTTTTGAACAATATATGATGCCTGATTCATACAAATTTGAGCCTGCTCTTTTGCGCCTGTGCACATCAAAACTTTGTACATATTAACTTTATTTAACATTGTAAGATATTCACTAATACCGCCGGATTTTTCCATCTGAATATTAGAGTTATTCAGAATTCCGTATGCAATATCAAACTTACCCTCTTGAATATTCAAAATACTCATCAAATACCAGGCAACATGCATTACTGAATTCATCCCTTTTTCTTTAGCTGTCTTAATTACCTGATAAAGAATTGCAGAAGCTTTTTTGTCCGAATTCAAACGAATATAGGAATATGCAATAAACATATCTGCAAATAATTCAAATTTATACATATAAGCTTCTTTTGCTATAAGTTTTGTTTTATAAACATCTTGAGCAAAAGCTACAGGATCCTCTTTGAAATTTATAAACGCTCTCATAAAATGATATAGCATTGCAGAAAATATATTATTTCCGCCCATATTCGTAGAAACAGTAACTTTTTCTCCCTTTATAAGATTTTGCAGCTGCACAAATATTGAATATTCTTTAGGTACAAAGTTAAACAGCTTATTTGATATATCTAAAAATTCTTTAACATCTTCTTTTAAAGATATAACATCAACAATCGCAATATATGCAATACATTCAATCAACAAAGCCTTAAATTCTTCTTTAGAAATAATTGTATATCTAATATTGCCGATTTTTTGTGAATCTAATGCATTTAAAACATTATAGCCGATATCAAGACAATCATCATAAGCTCCGATATTAAATAAAATTTTGACATGAATCATTGACATCAATAGGAAATTTAAATCAAAATTTGGAGCAGACGGATCAATTGAAACTTTGTCCATCACAGATAAAACTTTATGCGTTAATCCTAAAGCATACATATAATCCCCGTGCTGCATTGACCCTTGAATCATTTTTGTACATAACGATACAAAATTTGCAGTATTAGATGATTTTTGCAAACTCAATAAAGTCTCTTCTGCAATTTCTCTAGTTTTTTCAGGATCATATTCAAACATATTATTTGAAATATTTTCATATATAGAAAATTTGTATTTTACTAATTCATCAGGCGACCATTTATCAGAATACTTATCCAGACATTTTAATATTTCGCCGGAACAATTCAGGTAAGAAGAAAAATCCCCCATAGAAAGATTTATATTTGCAAGTTTTTCCCATTCAAAAATAACCTGTTCCTGCTCTCCCAGCAATTCATACAAAAATGCTTTAACCGGACTCGGCATATTATCTACAAATGCAATATTAAACAACTCTTGAGCAATAACTTTCATATCCTCCGGACGAATAACTTCCAGAATATTCTGTCTCAAAAGATTATAATTAGGGAAATACATACAATCATTATAAAAATACAAATAACCCATCTCGGACAGTTTATCAGCAATTGCTTTCCAATTGGCAAACCCGAAACTATTAAGAGTTTTAGTATCTACTCTTGTACCGAGCAAAACAGCCATTGCCAAAAATTTTACAGCTCTCTTATCATCTTTTAACAGATTCAATCTACGCTTCATCAATTTACTCAAATTAGATGGTATAATAATAGTTTTTGGATTAACCATAACTATTGAGTATTCTGTGTACGAATAAACACCGGATTCTAAAAGATATTGAATCGCAAAATCTAAAAACAAAGTACTTCCGCAGGCATATTTTGCTATACGCTGGAAGTAAAAATCTGTCATAATATTTTTATAAAATTCTTTATCAGACTCTATAATATCATTAAACGGAGTAGGTTTTAATGTGATTTCTGTATAATATGGTCTTGAAAGAAGAAAATGAGCCTGTTTGTGAAGTGAAAACTCTTTATCATAAGAAATCAAATAACTTATATTCAGTTCTTCGAAATGTTCAAATAACTGCTCTAAAACATACATAGAACTGGAATCTATTTTTTCAAAATTCTCAATATAAATCAGGGAATCAGGAATTGCCTGCAGCAAAGATAGGAACACCTGAAAATAATTATCTCTGGTATCATCAAGATTATTCATATTTCGCTGCGTTAGAGTAACCAAATCTTTTACCAGGTCTGATGAATCAATATTCTTAAACATCGAAAAATCATTTGTATCAAATAATTTTTGAGACACTGTATAATCAAATATAGATGACACTAAATCCCTAAAAAATGAATATGGAGAATACTTCATATCATCATGACAGGTTATAGGTATAACGTTGCTGTAAACACCAAGCTCATCTACAGCAGACAACAATTTCAA
Organism: uncultured bacterium; assembly: GCA_958366705.1. GTDB lineage: Bacteria > Cyanobacteriota > Vampirovibrionia > Gastranaerophilales > Gastranaerophilaceae > Zag111. Next base: position 274,945 of record CATXCB010000001.1, on the reverse strand, counting down.
AGTATAAGGCTGATACATATTTGAAGCCTTTATTGCAAGAATACCCTTTGGTATTTCTTGCAACACTTCAATAACATTATCCAGAACTTTTACATTTTCAGTTGTATAAAAAGCACAATTAATTTCATCAAAATTAATCATATCAATATCATACAAATCATCATCAGCTAAAAGATTTTCTTCATCTAATGCAGCTCTGGTAATCTGTTCCTGCTCCGTTAAAAGAGTTTGTACAAAATGAGGAACTTCATTATCATCAGAAATTTGTTCGTGCTCGGCCTCACTTTGCAAAAACTCATTAATTTTGATAAACTCTTTTAAATTTATTTCATAAAACTGTTTCATTTTCCCGTTTACAAGAGCCGAATTTAAAGCTTCCATCTTGTAACGTTCATGATAAAACTCGTAAAAATCTTCATCTGTTATTACCTGAAAAGAATCCAGCGCTTTCATATCTTTATTGGTGTTTTGATAAACCATGTTCGCCTGAAATCCGGTGTCAATATCATAAGGATTCTTATCAGCATCCCTTTTCATAATCGTAAAATTACATTTTAAAGCAACATCTTTTCTTTTCAAAAGTTTTACATTCAATTTTGTAATCAAATTCAAAATTTCAATAGTTGACATTATTGCGGAATTAGCAGAAGCAGACATTGTATAAACCTTATTAAAACGTATAACATAAATCCCGCCCTTAAGAATTTGACGTCTTACATCCAAGGATTGTAAATACCCGGCAATAAGATTATCCAAATTTGCTTTAAACTTTGTAAATAACTGATTTGAGCCTAATTTTGCCTTAACTACATCACTATTAGGAAATTCAATTTTTAATACTGCAAAAGATTCTGTATTAGATTCACCTTGAAGCGCGCTAATTTCTGTTGGATAACCACATTTTACACATTTAGAATTTTTAGTAAGATTTATTTTTCCACATTTAGCACATTTGGTTACTAAAATTTCGCCACATTTACGACAGGTATTTTTTGTGTTTACGGTACGACAAACAGGGCAGATGATTTTAAGCACCTTTTTACAATTAGGGCATACCATCGCATTTTTATCAATTTCAGCTCCGCACTTTGGACATTCCATAATGGAATTATAACACACCACAACCTTTTTAAACTAATTCAAACAGACGATATTAGAGTAAAAACTCATATTTTCAATCTGCAATTTCTAAATACAATAAATTTATGATATGATAAAATTATAAAGAGGGTGGAATGAGTATTATTTCAGACAATAATGATTTTGAACAGCAAAGAGTTCACACAAAAAATCCGGTTGTAAAACCTGAAGCTGTAGAGTGCGACAGAAACTTTGAAAACTGTATCCGTCCGAAATCCTTTGATACATACATAGGGCAAAGTGCACTAAAAGATACACTAAAAATTACTATTGAAGCTGCCAAACGAAGAGAAAAACCCCTTGACCACTTACTTTTTTACGGTCCGCCGGGCTTAGGGAAAACAACCCTTGCAGGAGTTATCGCTCAAGAAATGGGCGTCGAAATAAAAATAACATCAGCACCTGCACTTGAAAGACCCAGAGATATTATAGGTATTTTAATGTCACTACAGGGCGGAGAAATTCTATTTATTGATGAAATCCACAGACTGAATAAAGTGGCAGAAGAAATCCTTTATCCGGCCATGGAAGACTTTTACCTTGACATGACAACAGGCAAAAGTCAGACTGTAAAAACTCTAAGAGTTCCATTGCCAAAATTCACCCTGATAGGTGCAACAACAAAAGCCGGAGAACTTTCAGGACCGTTAAGGGACAGATTCGGAATTATTCACCGTCTTGAATTCTACACCGACGAAGAATTATCTCAGGTTATCAAAAGAACAGCAGGAATTTTAAATATAGAAATAGATGATGATGGTGCACTTGCAATTGCCCGCCGTTCAAGAGGAACTCCTCGTATTGCAAACAGACTTATAAAAAGAGTAAGCGATTATGCTCTGGTTAAACATGATGGAAGAATTACACAAGATGTTGCCAATAAATCACTTGATATTTTAAAAATTGATGAATTCGGACTTGACTCCACAGACCGTAATCTTTTAAAACTTATTATAGAAAAATACGACGGCGGCCCTGTAGGAATTGAAACAATAGCTGCGGCTATAGGCGAAGATGTAAGAACTATTGAAGATGTTTGTGAACCATTTTTACTGCAAGCAGGATTACTCCAAAGAACCCCGCGTGGCAGAAAAGTTTCCCCTGCCACATACAGACATCTCGGTTACAAAACGTCTGCTGCTTCGAATCAGCAAAGTTTATTTTAAAAAACAGCAAAAAATTTTATCATAAATTTTATATAAAACAGAACAGAAAAATAAAGGAATAAAATGAAAATACAAAATAATATACATCACCCTGCATATCATACGAGTTTTCAAGCAAAATTTTTACACAGTGAAAGTCTAAAAATGGTTGCTGATTATGCGGTTGAACATAACAAATTTGACAAACTTAATCAGGCTAGAAAAAACATAGATGCATCTTACCTGCAAACCAGATTAAAAATGGACATCACAGAGACCGAAACAGGTAAACCAATTGTAAGTTTTAGAAAATACAGCCCGAAAAAAAACATTAATATTGCTTATTCATTAGATGATTATGAAATTGTAAAAACAACAGAATTTACAAGCGAAAATAAAATAAACCCGCTTAAATTCGCACTTGATAAAATTATAAAACTTGGAAATAATGCACCTCATAATAAGATGTATAAAAAAGTTGTTATTTCCAAATAAATACAAAATATTAAAGATTTCACGCTGATTAAATTGCCTTGATTAATAATTAAGGCAATTTTTGCATTCAAAATGTTTTTATATAAATACGGGGGAATTTTTCAAAAAAAATATAGGAGGATATTATGGAAATATTTGTGAATTCTACACCTGAAACTCGGGCATATTATACAAAACAATATTCTGCATCAAATCCAAATTCAAACAACAAAGTTGCATACACTGTAAAAAAAGGGGATAATCTCTGGAACATTGCAAAACAACAAATCAAAAATAAAAACGCTTCAAATGCTGAAATTTCAGACATGATGTATTCTATTGCAAAATTAAACAAGAAAGAAACTATTGAAGCTGCAAACGACATTAAAATAAATGATGTAATATACATACCTGTTTACACAGAAAAATCAAACTCAAATAAAAAAATCAGTAAAACACCTAATAATAGTGCAGCAAATTCTGTAAAAACTGACAATTCAGTAAAAGATATTCAAGAGTCTCCACAAAAAGTAAAAGCAATAATTACCCCGCCAAATCAATACGCAACATATTCAGAAAAACAAATGTACAAATTAAAACACGCAAATGATATTGATAATAAATTATACTCCGATTTTGGTAAATACGGCGCTCAGTATTGGACAAAATTATTAAACAATCCAAATAGTCAACTAATTATTGAAAAATCTTACACAATAGGAAGTAAACCAACAGGCATTATTCTTACAAAAAAAGATAATAACAAAAGATATGGTAAAACTGAAGCTATGCTTATGGTAAGGGCTGATAAGAACGGCAAATTCGACAATGTAGTTTACAACTCTCCAGGAACTGATATCTACAGTACTCGATTTGATTTTGAAGTTGATAAAAAAGGACATTTAAAAAGACCAAATTCTTTTGGAATATACACAACTATAGATAAAATAGAACAAAAACAGTATCAAGAATTAGTAAAAGGACTACAGAAATATCTGGATGAAAATTTAAAATAATATTTCTATATACAGGATAAAGAAACACAATTTTCTGTTCCTACCAGGAATTTCGGAATATATTGGTTATGGAACTTCGACCGGGATCCTGAACCAAGTTCAGGATGACAGACAGTCGGGTCAGGATGACTATTTGACAACAGCTACAGAGCAAAAAATCAGTCATTCCGAACTCGGTTCGGAATCTAATAAATTACAAGATGATTTAACCATTAAAAAATTGCCAAAATATTACTATTTGTTTTCAATTTAATCTTAATGTAATATAAAGTGTATGATTGAGAACTTAGACAAAATTAAAGCGGCCATAGATATAGAAATAAAATATCGCTACATCGATATTCATGGTAAAACGCAAAAGTTCTCAAGCTTTATAAAAAAAGAGGCTCAAAAAAATTATAAAAAATCTAAAAAAAATCCTCGCTGGGCAGTTGTGATAGAAGCATTTGAGGTATATCCTTATGCTTCGGTTCCTGAGCGCCGAAAGTCCATTGAACATTTGATAAAAGTTATAAAAACAGATATTCAACAGGAAGCAGCAGAGAAAAAAGAAGAAGAAACAATGCAGCTTCAAAGACAAAAACATCCATCAGAAGTTGATGTTATGTACATAAAAGGAGTAGGTCCCAAAGTTGCATATAAATTAAACAAACTAGGAATTTTTACAGCTCAGGATTTGATGATGTATTTTCCTAAAAAACACATTGATTATTCTTCCCGCACCCTTATAAAAAAATTGCAAGAAGGACAAACAACAACTGTTTTCGGTTACATAAAATCAGTTTCATCTTTCAACACAAAAAACAACTTATCGGTTACAAAAGTTGTGATAGCAGATGAAAGCGGAAGATTTGAACTCAGCTTTTTCAACGCAAAAGGAAACAGATATCTTTTAGAAAGAATGAAAGCCCAATTTCCTGTTAATGCGGGGATTATGGTATCCGGAGTAGTTAAAAGGAATAATTACACAGGACTTTTAACAATGGATAAACCTACATATTCAATTATGACAGGAGAATTTTTAGATAATCCTGATTCTAATTTGAACATTGCAAGAATTGTTCCGATTTATACCGTTTGCGAAGATTTAAGTATAAAAACTCTGCGAAAAGCCATTTTTAATGCGATTGACCTTTATAAAAACGACATAAAAAATATCATTCCGGATTTTATAAGAGAACGCCTCGGAATTATGGATAAAAAAGAAGCAGTAAAACAAATCCATTTCCCGGAAACCATGGATACTCTGGAACATGCCAGATTTTCACTTATTTTTGAAGAGTTATTCCTAATTCAATTAAAACTTATAAGATTACGAGAAACAACAGCAAAAAATACCACCTCTTATGCCTTACAAGTGCATAAAGACGGTTTAGTGCAAAAATTTATTAACGCACTGCCCTTTGAATTAACTTCAGGACAAAAACAAGCAATAAATGAAATTTTACAGGATATGAATTCTGATGCTCCGATGCAAAGATTATTACAAGGAGACGTTGGCAGCGGGAAAACAGTTGTGGCAACAATAATGCTTCTTGCTGCTATTGAAAACGGCTATCAGGGAGCTCTAATGGCACCTACAGAAATCCTTGCTCAACAGCACTACAACAATCTCGTTCAATGGTTGACCCCAATGGGGCTTAGCGTTGGACTATTTTTAGGAAGCCACGGCAAAAGAATTCGTCAAAAATTTGAAACAGATTTGAAAAACGGACAAACCCATATTGCTGTCGGAACCCACGCTCTTATTCAGGAGAATGTAGAATTTAACAATCTTGGAGCAATTGTTGTTGATGAGCAACATAGATTTGGAGTTAAGCAAAGAAATATTCTAAAAAAGAAATCACAAAATCCACAAATACTAACAATGACAGCAACACCAATTCCAAGAACTCTGGCTTTGACAGTCCATGGAGACCTTGATTTAACGGTAATTAATGAACTTCCAAAAGGACGAAAACCAATAAAAACAATATTAACCGGTTCGCACAAACAAGTTTGGGATTTAATAAAAAAAGAAGTAGAATCAGGAAGACAAGCTTATGTTGTTTATCCTTTAATTGATGAAAGCGAAACACTGTCGGCTAAAGCCGCAACAATTGAAGCAGAAAAACTACAAGCAGAAGTCTTTCCACAATTTAAAATCGGACTTTTGCACGGAAAACTCAAAAATGATGAAAAAGATGAAGTTATGAAAGACTTTAAAGCAGGTAAATATGACATTCTTGTCTCAACAACCGTCGTGGAAGTCGGAGTGGATGTTCCAAACGCAACCGTTATGGTAATTGAAAATGCTGAAAGATTCGGTCTGTCCCAACTTCACCAGTTAAGAGGCCGTGTAGGGAGAAATAGTCTTCAATCATATTGCATTTTAATAACATCTTCACGTTCACAAGAAACGCGAGAACGCCTTGGAATAATGACTGAAACAAATGATGGTTTTGTTATTGCAGAAAAAGATTTACAGCTCCGCGGTCCGGGCGAATTTTTAGGAACCAGACAATCCGGACTTCCTGATTTAATAATTTCCGATATTGTACGTGATGCTAAAATCTTAGAAATAGCAAGAAATGAAGCAATTGATTTTGTAAAAAACTACAATATAGAAGATTTTCCTGTACTTAAAAATGTAACGTCACTTGAGATGTTCACAGGATTGGATATTTAATTAAGTTTAGACAATTCTGCAACTGTTGTCTCCATTTTCTCCGCAATATCGATGAGAGTATCCAATGAAGGTTTTGAAAAAGCCACTTCTATCTTTCCCATAAAATTCAAAGAAATACCAAGCTTGTCAGCTAATTCCTGCTGCGTCAAACCAAGCTCTTTTCTTCTCTTTTTTATATTTTTCCCTAAATTTTTATAGAAAAGCTCTTTCATATACGTACAGTTTATACGTAAATTTTTGTAAATTATACGTACTGTCAATACGTAAATATGATATATAATATTTAGAATAACACTACAGCAGGAGGATATATGAATTTTCAAAATAATATGACCAAAACAGGTTTTACACTATCCGAAGTATTAATAACACTAGGGATAATAGGTGTTGTTGCTGCAATAACAATTCCAGGACTTATGACTAACTACAGAAAACATGTAACTGCAACTACTCTGGAAAAATCCATTTCAACCCTTAATCAGACTATAAAATTATCTGAAAACGAAAATGGGGAACTTGAAACATGGGATAGAACAATGAAGCATGAAGATTTTATAGATAAATACTTCAGACCATATATAAAAATAATGCAAACCTGCAATCCAATAACAAAATGCGGATATAAATCTCAAACCCCATGGAAAAATTTAACTGGTGCAGCTGCTGGTATTTATGGTAATCCAAATCACAGAGGAAGAACACCATTTATTGCTATGGACGGAATTTTATATACTTTTGGATTTATAAATGACGGAGGAGCCCCCGAGGTTGATAACGACAAGATTATTATTATTGATATAAACAACTCAAGAGGACCAAATCAATTTGGAAAAGATATTTTCTTTTTATACAGAAAAGAAGAAGCTTCAATTTATCCATACGGAGCTGATAAATCTTCCAAAGAAATAAGAAAAGACTGTTCAAAAACCGGACGAGGATTCTACTGTGCTGCCTGGATTAGAGAAAATGGCTGGAAAATCCCATCAGACTATCCATGGAACTAAATTAATTTAGTAAATAATTTGAATATTAACTTTTCTTGCTCTTGCTTTATTATCAAAATCAATAAGTATAACCTGCTGCCATTGTCCCAACTGTAATACTCCATCTATTAAAGGAACATGAGTAGAATTTCCAACTATAGACGCTCTCACATGTGCATATCCATTACCATCATGCCACATTTCATCGTGATGATACGGAGCATCTACCGGAGCAATCCTGTCTAAAGCCTCAGGCAAATCAACAAGTAACCCGGGCTCAAATTCCATATTAGTAATAGAAACTGTACTCCCCTGAGCATAAACATAAACTACAGCATTTTGTAATCTGTGATTATACACAACATTTCGAATCTGCGGTGTTATATCTATAATATCAGTATTTCCTTTTGTATGCACTGTAAAAACATCATTCAAGATTGTCATAATCAAACCTCTTATCCCTTAATTTTACTCCTGTTGAAAGAGATTATCCAGCAGAATAATAAAACACTCAATTTAATATACTTTTTTAAAATTTTACATAAGACACATACAAAATGCAATTACAAATCAACTTATATTACATGCGTTTAATAACTATTAAATTTCTGGATAAATCTTCCTCTACCGGAAGTTCATAATCTATGATTTCAATTATCTTAGCATTATATTTTTTCAAAACATTTTTAGCTTCATCAATTTCATCAGGTGTTTTTCTTGATTTGTAAGCCACAAAATAACCGCCTTTATAAAGTTTTGGCAATGCATATTCACAAATATTTTTCAACGAAGAAACAGCACGGGAAGTAACAACATCGAATTTTTCATCAAGGTTTTCCACCCTCATACAAACAGGATACAAATTTGACAGACTTAATTTTTCTTTTATTGAATTAACCGCATTTATTTTTTTACCGATACTGTCCAGTGCGGTTACTTTAATATCATTGTAAGTCATTGCAATCGGAACCGCAGGGAAGCCGCCGCCTGTACCAATATCCAGTAAAGTCTTCGGGATACCATATTTATCAAAAAATTTACTGATAGCCAGAGAATCATATACGTGTTTTTCCCACAAAAAATTTTCCGCATTTTTTGAAATAAGGTTTACTTTAGAATTTTCTTCTAAAAAAATCTGCATATAATTTTCATAAAAATTTTTATTTTCCATATCTTTCCTGCAATATTTTAAAATCTTCTTCTTTCATCCTGCGCTCAAGATTTTCAATACGCGCAGAGACCTTATCTAAATTATCCTTGCTAAATGAATGTTTTGCAACATCGTAAGCCGAAATAAAATATTTGTATGCTTGTTCTAAATCTTTTCTAAGCATATAAAAATCACCAATTTCTAAATTAGCCCTAACAATATAGAAAGGCTCATTAAGAATTTTTGCATATTCTAAAGCTTTATTCAAAAATTCCAACGACACATTTGTATCTATAGAAGAATTTATTTCTGACATGTGCATAGCCGAATTAAACAGTCCGTTATAATTTTTCATAAGAGTATCAATTTTCATACTCTCTTTATAATATTTTACAGCTGATTTTGTTTGCCCTGCTTCATCATACAATTCTGCAAGATTTGCCAATGAACGCGACAAATACTTATTACTATGCGGATTAGTATCAAGCGCTATACATTTTTTATAATATAAAACAGCAGATTTGATATCATTTTTTTCATCACACACTCCTGCAAATTTATAATACAATTGAGCGGTAATAGACTTTTCAACATCACTGTCTACAAGCTGCAATGATTTTTTATAACAATCGTATTCATCATCCAGCTTATTTGCAAGCTTTGCCAGTGCAAGATTAACTTTTATATGAAATTCGTTAGACAAATTTGGATTATTATCCAGTTCAGTCAGAATATATTTAGCATTATCGTGTTTGTAAATAATATAATATATATTCGCAATTTCCAGCTTGATTTCTGAAACTTTTGTTAAATTAGACGCATTATAATAAAAATCCTGTGCCTGAGTATAATATTCAAGAGCTTCATACCACTGAGACAGGTGTTTATAAGCTTCGGCAAGTTTTACATAAATAGTCGGCAGGAAGAAATAAAAATGTTCATCATCCTTTTTGGTCAATGCATTCTGGTACAAAGATATAACATATTTGTAATTGTATTTTTGTTCTTCCTGTTTTGCAAGATTTATAATCTGAGTCAGGTTTAAATTAGAACTTTTTTCAACAATCTGAGTTTGTTCAATTTTTTCAGTCACAAAATCCTTAATAGAATCTGCGATACCGTCAAGTATAGCTTCATCTTCAATAATAAAACTTATTTTATTAATTTTTTCTTCTTTTGATTCTTCTTTTTCAGGTATATTATTCTCCACGGCAACAGGAACCGTTTCTGAAACAACTTCAACTGCAGGATTGACATCTATGACCTGAACATTTTTCAGGTTTAAAACAGGCTTTTTAGGAATAAATAAAGAATGATATTCTATTTCATTACGCATTGTCTGGCGAGAAAGCTTCAAATCTCTTTCCAGCGGTTTTAGCGGCAGCTGGGTATTATATAAATCAATGCAGGCACTGTGAAGTTTTACCTGTACATTTTCAGGAATTTGATGATCAATTATTTCTCTAAAACAATCCTGCAAATATAAACATTCACCATCCACAGACAATACAGAGTTTGTAACAAAGAAAAACACCCTTTCTTCGTCAAACAAATGCAAAGATTTTAACAAATTTACGTGAATCGGAACCCTCATAACTGTCAACAATCTGAACAGATGAGCACTTACAGGATCAACTAAAGCCAGAGCTTCTCGTAATATAAAATCAGGAAACGCCATTAGACTTTTTGAAAATACTTCTAAAAACTGGACAAGAGAATACCCCCTCAAATTCATTATTCTGGCTGACAAATTCACATAATTGTAATACCCTTTAGTATGTTTATACAATTCATTTGATATTAGTCCGATATTTTTAATACCATTGGCTTTTAAATATTTTTCAAAAATTGCCTGAGACAATGCAAGTACTGTAACTCTTGCAAAATCAACATTTTCAAAATCCTCAAATTGAAAATTTCGTGCTGTAATTATTATCTTTACATTAGAAAGTGCAGATAAATGTTTAATAAAGCTCAAAATTTCCTGTTTATTAGACTTTAGAACAGCTTCAAAAGAATGAAGAATAATAACAACAGGACGGGTAATAGAATTAAAATAAGAATTAATTTTCTGAATAAAATTTTCAGTTTTTATTCTTGGTGGAACGAGTTTTCCCTGTACAGTAAAGACCCGAAAAGCTTCAAAAAAATTCAAAAGCATATCATCAAGAATTGTTGTTTCCAGACAGTTATAACGAAGAGTTAAAACTCCAGAATTAAAACAGGTAGACACAAAATCAACAACAAGAGATTTACCGGCACCCTTAAAACCGTTTACAAGCATTAATTTTTTATTATCATCTTGCAGAAAGTCACAAATTTCACTAATCTGCTTTTCATTATTTTCAAGCAAAAATAAATCAAAAGGGCATTCTTTAGGAATATCTTTAACTACTATAGGGTTTTCCAGAAAATCTTGTCTCATGCGTTTAATTTACTCTATTTCTTCCGTTTTCCTTAGCATGATACAAACGTTTGTCAGCTGCTTCAATAATTTCTGACGGAGTATCCCCGTCTTCTTTGAATGTAGAAACGCCCAAACTTATTGTAACATTGCTTTCGCGTCCATTACTTAATTTAAGTTTTTTAGACGAAATAATTGTACACAATTTATTTGCAATACTTACGGCTTCTTCATTTTTAGTATTTGGAAGAATTATACTCATTTCTTCTCCGCCGTATCTGCATACTATATCGGTCGTTCTTACATTTTTCTTTAATTCAAAAGCAACTTGTCTTAACACTGCGTCACCTGATTGGTGCCCGAAATTATCATTAAACTTTTTGAAAAAGTCTATATCAATAATGATTAAAGAAAATACTGTTTCATATCGCTCACAGTGAGAGACAAATCTTTGCATTTGTTCCTGAAAATATCTGTGATTATACAATTCTGTCAACCCATCAGTTGTAGCCAGCTTATACTGCTGATCAAAATCTCTTGATTTTATTAAATATTTTATAATCACCGCAGCGACAAATGAAAATACTGCGATAGTAAGAGGGGAAACAATTTCAATCCACAAATTACAGAATTTCATTAAGTAATAAGTGAGCATTACATATGCCATATAAACAGTCATTGATACCCCTAGAGCTACAGGCATAGACGGGATATTCAATACAAGAATAACTGTAATCGCAAGAAGTGCCAAACCTACAAGAATATTCACATAAGATGGGACTTTATGTATTAGATTTCCGTCAAGAATATTATTAACATATGTAGCCTGCACTTCAACTCCGGGATAAACTTTATCCACCGGTACAGTTTTTATATCAAACAAACTGGCTGCAGTAGCCCCGAAATATACAATTTTATCACGAAAATCAAAGCTGCCTTTTTCTTTACCTTCAATTGTTTTTAACAATTTATACATAGGAATATTTTCATAAGTTCCAGCAGGCCCGTACCAGTTTAATATAGCACCGCCATCTTTATCCACATCAATTTTTGTACCGTCAGAAAGTACCAGTCTTCCTTTTTTATCCACCGTAAAATCTTTTTTATTCTTAATTCCAAGAGCATCCAGTGCAACCTTAAAACCTAATTGCGGATAATATTTTCCCTGATATTTCAAAAACAAAGGCATTTTTCTCAATACCCCGTCATCTGCTCTCAAAACATTTATCATTCCAATGTTAGAAGTACTGTTTAAAATTCCATCAAGAACAGTTCTGCAGTTTGAATATTCCAAATAGCCAAAATCAACCTTATTTGAATCATTTTCAATATTTACAGATAGAGATTCCGGTAATTTAGCAGGAATTCTTAAATCTTCCGGCTGGTTATCTAAATTCATCGCAGTGTATAAGTTATAATATTTTTGAAAAGCCTTAACCAGTGCAGAATCTTCATTTGCAGCACTTTTCATTGATTTTACAAACATCAGGTCAAAAGCTATACTTTTGGGATTTTGAGCCTCTATATAATCCACCATTTTTGCATAGACATTTCTTGATAATGGCCATTCTCCATATTGATCAAGAATATACTCGTAACTGCCGTCATCTATAGCTACAATAACGATATTTTTATTATGAGTCTTTACTTTTGATTTTACCAGAACGCTCTGACGAATATCAAATGTCCTGTTTTCCATAGAATTGATAAACGCTGTAAAACTTCCGTTCTTTAAACTGAAAAATATCAGCAAAAGCAATATAGAAATCCACAGCGTATATAAAAATTTTTTAAACATAACCAAAAAACCTTATGATCTGACCTCTTCAGTATAAGTTAATCCGGAAACATTAGCAAGAATATTTTTTACAACAAACTTTTGCTCCAAAATTTTATTATTAAGCTTTAAAATTTCTGTAGTATATGACAATTCATCAGGAAACATTAAATAACGTAATAAGCATTGCTCGTGTAAATTCATTCTCTTCAATTCCTATAAAACAGTGATTACAATTTTATTATTTCAAATTTTATAAATAATTAAATCAACCTTTTATAGAATTTGAAGAAAAATTTCTAATACAAGTAATGTATTGCTAAAAAAATAACCACCTAAAACATATGACTTTTTAAAAATATCCATTAAAAGATTGATGAAATAAACCTGTTTATATTTTATTGTATATGTGGGGAATATGTGCGATATTTCCGGGGATAGTTAAGGGATAAGTTGTATGGAAGATAAGCTTCAAAATTCAATATCAACAAATGAGTTGTATAAAGAGTACAACTGGTATCAAAACACATTTCCTCAGATTGTACAAGATTCATATGACGAATTTTTTGAAAAAAACTTTATTGTAAAATTCATAGGCTTGAGCAAAAATCTAAATTGCTTATTAAATAATGAATCTTGTTTTGTTACAAAGATTCGCATTGATGAAAATTATGATATGTTTTTCAGGCTCACAGACAGAGCAATTGATTTAATTCTAAGTAAAGCTTTAGGAGCCTCAAAAACAAAATTCAATATAAATAAAATATCCGAATTAGAAACAAAAATTATAACTTCTTTTAACAGCTTCATGTTTGATGCCATAAAAGAAAAATTAAACAATCCGGAGCCAACAGTTATTAAAAAAACAAACTTTGATGTTATTCATTTAACATTCTTTTTAAAAGATACTGATGAATACAATAAAGATGCCGGCAAAATTATCATATCATTACCACAGGCACTGCTAACACCTGAAGAAATAAACTCATCAGGTCCAAAATTTTCAGAAAACAACTTTCCGAATAGCCAAACTCTGGCAAAAATTATCGTAGGAAAAACTAAATTTTCCTTATATGATTTAAAAACTCTTGAAGAAGGGGATTTAGTTGTATTTGAAAACAGCAACATATCGCACTTAACACTTTCAATCCTCGGAGAGGAAATGGATGTGAAAATTACCCCGAATATGGATTTACTTATACCTGAAACAAGCAACGGAGGAGATGAAATGAGTGAAACTCATCAAAATATATGGGACACAATTGAAGTTGAAATGAATGCAGAGTTTGATGCTGTTAAAATCTCTCTGGGAGAACTAAAAAATATAGAAGAAGGGCTTGTTGTTGATTTAACATCGCTTTACGACAATAATGTAACTTTAAAAGTTGAAGGTAAACCAATTGCAAGCGGTTCTCTTGTCATAATAAATGACAGATACGGAGTCAAAGTAAACAATATAATCGCCCAAAACAACGAAACTGCGACCCCGGTAAGACAAGCAAACAACATTCAAGAAGAAGAAGATTATTCACAATCTACACTTGAAAACGAATCTTTCAATGACGAAACTAATGAAGAAAATTACTCACCATCAAATGATGAGGGAGAAGACGAAGAGTTTGATTACAGTGATTTTGAACTGGAAGATGAAAATATTTAATAATATTTTTTATTAAATAACTAAAGGAGATAAAACAGACTTATGGGCAGTTATATAGCAAATTTTACAGTTTATACAATGGCAATGCTAGGATTAATATTCTTCGCAATTTTCGTATACAAAAAATTCATGGATGGCGGACTCGGAACCAAAAATTCAAAATTTTTAAATATTGAAGAAACAATGAATATCAATCCAAGAAAATCTTTGCTTGTCGTAAGAGCAGGAAATGAACGTTTTCTTATAGCTTCTGATGTTGATAGAACAACTTTACTATCTAAGCTTGACGAAAATAAACATCCTGTTAAAGATTTCGATAGATTCAAAAATATTGTTCAAGAAGAAAATATTCAAATCCCGGATAACTTTATTAATCAAAATAGAGTTATAGATATGGACATCATACAAAACCAGAAGAATCAGATACATCTTGAACCAATTAAAACAAAAAATCCTCAAGCCTCACACTTAAAAAGAGGAATGGATAGAAGAGAAAATAGAAATCAAAACTTACAACGCAAAACAAATTTAAATATAGATACAAATCAAAATAATCAAGGATTAGCAACAATCCGAGAAATGGCAAAAAAAATAAACGAACTATAGGACACTAAATATTATGGATCAATTACAAAATTTAAATCCGGTACTTCAAATGCTGATAGTAATGAGTATGTTCTCATTATTACCATTCATTTTTTGCAGTATGACGAGCTTTTTAAGATTTGTTGTTGTATTTTCAATGCTAAAAACAGCAATGGGTACACAACAAATTCCACCGGCAATTGTAATCATCGGTTTATCAATAATATTAACTTTCTACACAATGGGAAGTACGTTCCAAAAAATGTATGATATGGGGTCTGTTCCGTATCAAAAAAATCACGATATGGTTGCTGCTATTACGGAGGGATCAAAGCCGCTAAAAGAGTTCATGCTGAAACAAACCCGTGAAAGTGATTTAACTTTCTTTGTCGAACTTGCCCACAAAACAAAGCCCAAATCACCTGATGACATATCTATATGGGAAGTAGCTCCTGCTTATATAATAAGTGAATTAAAAACATCTTTCGAAATAAGTTTTATAATATTTGTACCGTTCATCATATTAGACCTTGTAGTTGCAAACATTTTGCTGGCACTGGGTATGTTCATGCTATCGCCAACAATTATATCAATGCCTTTCAAATTGTTAATATTTATAGCCGTTGATGGATGGGCGCTTATCGTACAAGGATTAGTTTCAAGTTATAATTAAAAAGGATACAAACAGTGGAAATTTTATTGGAATATTTAGCCAAAGGTTTTATGATAATGCTGGCAATTTCTATGCCATGCGTACTTGTAGCTGCAGGTATCGGTCTTGTTGTAGGTATTTTGCAGGCTGTAACGCAGGTTCAGGAACAAACAATTGCGGCTGCTCCTAAAATTCTAGGTGTTTTTCTGGTAATTGTAATCGGCGGCGTTGGATTTATAAGACTTTTAACAAATCTTTTTCAGGAAGGAATGGTTCTTGCGTTCAATACAGTTCCGCACAGTGAAAATTTTGTACTGGATGCAAATTATCACAAATATACAACCCCGTTTGATTCTGAAATGAAAGACAAATTTAAAAATATTGATTCTTTAGATGAAATAATGAAAAACCCTGGTAAAGTTCCATATATAGACAAATACCAGAGAGAAAAATACACTCCGGCATCTAAAACACCGATGCCAAAACCGGATTTGGTTGAAACAAAAAGAATGTTAGGAAGATAGAAACATGGATATACTTCTTGCAGAAATAGTTAAAATGTTTCCAACAATAAACACCTACCTTATGGCAGGTGCACTTGTTTTTGCAAGAATGATTGGATTTTTTAGATTCGCACCGATATTTAACAGAAAAGATTTTCCATCACTTGTCAAAATTCCATTTGCACTTATAATTACCATATTTATTGTGCCATTTTTACATCCGGAAAAATGTTTAACAGAATGTGACTCATTTATGTTATCCATTTTACTAAATGTTGTTGTTGGTGCAATGATTGGCTATATGGCTCAACTAATAACAATAGCAATTGATTGCGGAGCAGAAATGATTAATATGCAGATGGGTTTGTCTTCTGCTACAACACTTGACCCTACAACATCAGCACAGGTTTCAATTTTGACAAAAATGATATCGCTTATGGGAATACTTATTTTTATCCATCTTGGTGGTGTTTACTGGTTATTCAAAGCACTTGTCAGAAGTTTTGAAATATTTCCGATGTATGCAGCTCATATTCCTCTGCCGCAGCTTATAAAAATGGATTTACTTATAAAAATGTCATCAAACACTTTGTACATGGGTTTACAAATCGCTTCGCCGATATTACTTGCCACACTTGCTCAGGATATCATACTAGGCGTAATTTCAAGAACAGCACCACAGGTAAATGTTTTTCAATTAAGCTTCCTGTTCAAACCGGTACTTGGTGCAGCCATTATGGTATGGATTCTGCCAATGTTAATGAACGTAATTGAAGAATACTTTTTAAGTTTTGCAAATATTATTTAATTTTCTGTCTTAATAAAGTTTTAAAGTAATCCGGATTTTCTTTTGCTAATTTTGCACAAGCTATTCCGTTATAAGAATCTGATCCTTTTAAGTTGCAGTATTTTTCTATATCGTTATATTTTGTCTGTAAATCACCCATTGTTCTCAATTCACCATCTAGAAATTCAAAAGTAAATAAATCATATCCCCAGCGATTTGGAGGATTCACATAGCCATTAATATCAATATGAACCATTTTCGTAAAAGCTCCAGTTTCAAACAAGAATAGTGTTCCATCCTGAAGTGCGATTTGACCATCATCCAATAAATAACGGGAAACTTCCATTTTCCCATCCATAGTTCTATAATGCTTTATACCCTGATTTCTAAATGGATAACACGGTTTTACAGATGAAACAGGCCCAACCGAACTACCACAATCAATAGGAGCCTGTAAATACCTCATAAACGTCTTATATAGAGTGACATTATTATAAGAAGCGGGCTCTAATGATACATCATCAGCTTCCATTTGCTTGAACACCTGTTGAACAGTTGAATAAGATTTTAAAAATTGGCTTCTGAGTCTATGAGCCTTATAGCTTGTAATTAAATTCGGAATAGTCAATGCTGCCACTACACCAATTATCCCGAGGGTAATAAGGACTTCGGCAAGGGTAAATGCGGCTTTTGGATTCGTCATTCCGAACTTGGTTCGGAATCTCTTGGCTGGACACTTAGATTGGGATCCTGAAACTAGTTCAGGATGACAATTTGAGAGGGCAGAATAACAAGTTGTATGTTCGGGATGGGGTAGTAAAGGTTTTAAATAACCGGAGCTACCGGGAGGATTAAAATTTAAAATAAATAATTTTAAAGACCTTAGAATACTGTTGGAGTGGAGCTTTAAAAGGTTACCCCCCCCCGATTTTCTTGATATTATTGAATTTTAACATACTCTCTGCTCCTTTTTATTTATTACGCAACACTTTTAGTATAATTTATTTTTTATTTTTTTGCAAGAGAGCTAATAATTTTCTAGTCAGTTTCGAATAACACAATAATTATTGACAAATATCAAATTACCCTTATACCACTATTTCAAAACTTCTATAACATCATAATCTGCAAGATATGGCAGGTGAGCTTCAGTAATTAATTCTCCAGGAAGTAATATTGAAATCCCCGGAGGACATTCTGCAACAACTTCTCCTGACAATCTGCCTACAGCCTGTTCCTTTGGAATAATTTCTTTTTCTGAAAAATATGCTTCTCGCAAACTCTTTTTAATAATAGGAGTTAACATTGGCATATGTTTTTTATTTTCAAGATAATAAATATCTTTATAGTCATGAGTATCAATTTTCTTTAAACATTCAACAAGATACTCAAAATCAGAACGTTTATTACCAATATTACTCAAAATCAATATTCCGGCATCTGAAGCACTTTCAACTTCGATACCAAAGTCGATTTCAAGTATAGATTCCAATCTTTTACCGGACAATCCGTCAGCTTTTATGAAAACTTTAGTAACATCTGTTTTATATCCAAAATCAGATTTTAACTGATGAATTGTTTCCATCTTATCAATTTCTGAACGCAGATATTTTGCATTTGAAATCGCTTTAGATAACTGTTTTTGACCTCTTTTGCTCTGTAAATTGGCTCTTGCTGCATCTAAACTACCCAAAAGCATTAAAGACGGACTTGTTGTATGTAAAAGCATCAAAGCCCTTTCAACATCTTCTGCATTAATTTGTGAATGCTCGCTGATATGCAACATAGAAGACTGACTCATACTGCCGCCTGTTTTATGAAGCGAATGAACAACAATATCTGCACCTAATTTCAGAGAAGTTTCAGGTAATTTTTCATTAAAATTCCACAAACAACCATGTGCTTCATCAACAATTAAAGGTACATTATATTTTTTACAAACAGCAGCAATAGATTTTATATCAGAAACGACACCCTCATATGTAGGATTTGTAAGCCAAACTAGAGAAACATCGTCATTTTCTGATAATAATTCTTCAACCGAATTGGCATCTATATTACCCCAAATACCCCAGTCACTGAACTTTTCAGGTATAACCCAGAGCGGATCTGCACCTGAAATAATCAGACCAGTTAAAACTGAGCGATGACAATTTCTATTAACAATAACTTTTTGACCTTTTTTAGTCAAACCCATTGCAATTGCAAGGTTACCAACTGTAGAACCGTTTATTAAAAAGAAAGTCTTTTTAGCGCCAAAAGCTTGCGCAGCCAGCAATTCTGCTTCTTTTATAGGGCCGGTTGCAGGAGTTAAAGTTCCAAGATTATCAAACTCATCGGTCGTATCAACCATTAACGCTTTTCGACCAATAAGATTTCTAAATGACGGTAAAGTCCCAAGTCCTTTTGTATGACCCGGAATATGGAACTGATATGTTGGATTGTCATAAGCTGTTTTTAACGCTTCTACAATCGGGGCTTTTACATCTGTTTGTTTATTATTTTTAACTTTATTCGGCATAGCAAAAATATACAATAAAAAAATTATGAAATCTACAAATTTTGTGTTATAATCGTAACATATGAAAACAATTTTAAAACTGATAATATTTTCAGCTTTAATAATATTAATAACCCCGTCAACGGTAAATGCGCAATACACTGAAGATATAGCTGAAGACCTGCTGGCAACTCCTCAGGAAAATGAAATAGTTCTCAAAACTGAGGACGATACGATATTTGATGAAAAATTTTCAACAAGTAAAAAGAACAAAGAAAAAGAGAAAAAATCAAATAATAATACCTCCCCAAATATAGAATATGATAATGATGATTCTGTAATGGATAACACCGAAGTAGATTTTGAAATCTTCAGAATGTTTGATAAAGATAATGATAACAAAGTAGATGAAGATACACTACCAGGGAAAATCATTCACAGCAAAATTACAAGAACAGATGTGCAATCATTCTTACTAAAAGATGATTTATCTTTCGAATATAAAAAAGGTCCGCTAAAGAAAATTCAAGTATACGGAGGATATAGAGGCTCTATTAACGCCCTGTTTACACCATCTTATTCCACAGAATACGATAACCTTACAACAGAAGTCGGGGTATACGGCTCATTCAGAAATCCTGATTATAAATTTAAAGTAAATGTTAACCCTGTATATAAACACGGAAACAATTTTATTGACGGATTTATGGGAGACGCATACATTGTAAACTCAAGCATTCCAAATCATCAGATAGTTGCAGGATACTCAAGAGTTCAAACCGGTATAGAAGGCGGTTCTTCAACATTTATACTACCATTTGTTGCCCGTTCTCAAATCGCAAGAAATTTTGGTAACTCAAGATCAATGTCAGTTAAAGTCACAGGGAATTATAACTATGTAGACTACAGTGCTGCATTTGGATCTTCAGGAAGACAATTTACAAGCGGATTTCCCGGTGCTGAATTTAACGGCTGGTTAAACATTAAACCATTCGGAAGTCATGACACAAAATATGGAAAACTTACAATAGGCGGAGGTTTTAACGGAGGGCATAACGGAATCAACTATGGAGTTGGAAGTGCCTATGTCGCATACAAATATAAAAAACTATGGACGAATTTTGAAGCCGCAATAGCAGACGGATATAATGGTTCAAAAGGAGTAAGCGATAATAAAGCCTGCGGTTACGCAGCAACTGTAGGCTGGAAATTTAACCCTCATTTGCAGCTTATTGGAAGAATAGACCAATTTGACCCGAATAGAGATGTCTCAAATGACTTAAAACGAGAATATACAGTTGGTTTAAACTGGTTTATAAAAGGACAAGCATTAAAAGTTGTACTAAACTATGTATTCTGCCAGAACCAAAATACAGATGACAGCCATAAAATAATCATGGCTACTCAGATTTTGTTATAGAAAATATGATTTGTTCCGGGATATTCGTTAACCTTATTTCTGTCATTATGAGCGGATGCAAAGAATCTTCTTATTACTATTAGGAGCATAAGATACTTCGGCTAAAGCCTCAGTATGACTGATTTGTTTGATAGTGAGGATAGAATATTGCGAATTTATCAGATTCTGAACCAGGTTCAGGATGACAATTTAAAAACAGACATTGATGGCACTCCCAACTCGGTACGGAATCTCTTTGTTGAACTCTTTAAAAGTGACTCTGCCCCACAAGTTAAGAGTGATGTTAGAGTTATGGGTTGATGAAATTATATATAAGTCCCCTAGACTTTAGCTGCAAAATAAGGTATAATAAGGAATATAATGAAAGTTTATGAGGATTGGTTTATATCGTGAGTTTAATAAATAAAAAATCAGGTTTTACATTAGCAGAAGTACTTGTAACAATGGGATTGATAGGCGCAATAAGCGCAATTACAATTCCAACTCTGGCTTACAACTACAGAGGAAAAGTTTTGGAACAACAATTCAGAACTACATATAGCGATATTAAAGAAATTGGTTCAAGAATAAATTCTGACAGAGGTGATGTTGGGCAATATGCCAACAAAACAGGCTTAGCGCAATGGGTTGAAGAATTTATAAGTTATTTACCCGGTGGTGGACCATATGACAAAGATGTAAGTAGTACAAATAATATCAGCGGAGCTATGCAAAAGATTTACAAAGAAGCTGGTGGAGGCGCAGGCCCGTTTCAATTTAACATGGCTGGAGGTAAAAAACACGGCGGAGTATATTGCGATAACTATGGAATTTGGAGTGATTCGAAAGGGCGTATCTGGACATTTAACTCCGAAAGTAGAATTATCTGTGTTGATATAAACGGTACAGCTCCCCCAAATACATATAATATAGATTTGTTTGCTTTTATTCCTATGAATGCCCATCAGGTTGGCACCTGGGTTTATAATGACCCGAATCATGATGACAATTATTCAGGGCAAATTGTACCATGTGATGCAGACAAAATACGTGCCAAAGGACTTAGTAATAAAATGTACGGAAGAGATTGTAAAAATCCAGGGAATAAAGGAGACGGATGTGTGCTAGATGCGTGTCCATTCAATGAACCTATTGAAAACATTGCAGTTATGGCAAAAGACGATAAAGGTAACATAACAGGAGATGGACAATCTGCGCGGGGCAAAAAAATGACACTTTCTAATAATTATTGGAAAGATTATATAAATTACAAATAAGAAATAAAGCGGGGAAAAATTATCCCCGCTTTATTTAATTTATCCCAAATAACAGTGAAACATATTTTTAAGATACTCCGGCAACCCCTCATTAAAACTTCAATAGCACTTTTAAAGTTTCTTTTTCTTTATTTTTTTCAAATCCACCAATTGCATCATCAATTGAATAAACCGCAGATATCAATGGGGAAAAATCTACTTTCTCAGATTTTAACATTCTCAATGCCGCAGGGAATTGACCGCAGCGAGACCCCAGAACTGTAATTTCATCAATCACAATCGGCGCTAAATTAAACTCTTTTGAGGCTGCTACTGTACTTTTTAGAACTAAAACACCACGAGGTTTTGTTAGTGCAAGAGCAGTTTCAAACCCGGAAATAGAACCTGTAGCCTCAACTACAACATCGTAAATTTTCTCAATTTTTAAATTTTCTAAAAGACAGGTTGAAACCCCTTGATTTTTTGCAATATCAAGTTTATTTTGATGTTTACCAACTAAAAGGACATCAACATTTTGAGCATTAAGAGCCAATGCTGTAATAAGCCCTAACTTTCCATCACCAAGAACAACAACCTTTTCAAAAGGTTTTATATGGTGTTGTTCAGTAATTTCAAGGGCCGCTGCAAGAGGTTCAACAAAAACAGCCTGAGTATCCGGCACATTTTCAGGGACTTCAAACAACACCTCAGTCGGCATTGTAAAATATTGAGCAAAAACACCATCTTTTCTCCAAATTCCCAGAGTATGTCGATTCGGGCAATGACGATATAATTTTTCGGCACACCACGGACAATCAGCGTCTTTACAGCCATAGCTAATTTCAGGTACAACGCGTTTTCCAACTAACGATTTATCTTCACCATTAACCTCTTCAACAACACCAACAGCTTCATGTCCCAAAATTCCATCATATCCCATATAGCCTTTTGTAATTTCATAATCTGTATTACAAATCCCTGCCATAGTAACTCTTACAAGAGCTTCGCCTTTTTGAGGAACAGGTTTTTCATAATCATTAACCAATTTTAATTCATTATCTTTCGTAAATACTACCGCTTTCATATATTTCTCCTTTTACTTTAATCATTCAACATTCGCCAATCTTTTTCCACTTTTTCCAATATAGTTTTTATTTCATTTTTATTCAACAAGACTGACTGCACAGCATTATTTATAATATTATTTATATCTTTTTGGCCTTTTTGAGTTTTGAATGCAGGTTGAATTTTATTCAATTGATTCGCACTTATAACTCTAGCCTTTGCCTCCAAATTATTATCATCATATTTTGTATAAAAATCACTCTTTAATGCCTTTTCATTAGTTGCAAGAACATTTGCCAATTTAGCCAGTTCCAGTTGATTTTTCTCATTAGTCAAAAATAATGCGAATTTTAGTGCCTCATCTCTATGTTTAGACCTTAATGGTATAACAAAATTCATCAAAGAAAAATCATTTTGCCCGAGTTCTCCAGTTATTTGAGGCGCAACATCTGTTACTTCATATGTTGCTGGAGCATTTTCTTTAATCATGTTCAAGAAATTAGGACCTGCATTTATAAGCAATATATTTCCAGACATATATTTTTCCAAAGATTCCTGTAATGTCATTGTAATTGATTCTTTTGGAATCAAATCTTTTATATATAAATTTTTAAACATCTCAAAAACTTCAGCAGATTTATTCGAATTTATTTTATCAACGCCAAAAACTCCATATTTATTAAGAATTTTTAGCATAGTATCGTTTTCTGTAATGTTAGGTAACATTATATAGGCATTTGCACTCTTTCTAACAAGAGGTGCTAACTTTTCTAAATTGGAGTACGTTTTTGGAATATAGATACCTGATTTTTTTAAAATATTTTTATTATAGATTGTTATTGCACTAGTTGCATACCACGGAATAGAATATATTTTACCATCTACTTTCAGCGCATCCATAATTTCCTGATTAAATTGAGCAGTCTCTGATTCAGGAATTTCATAAAGAGCACCTTTATGAGCAAGAGTTGCCGAAAAATCAGGATTCAAATTAACCAAATCCGGCGGATTATCACTTAAAACCGAAGCTAAAGTCCTTTTTTCCCCCTCTGAAAATGGAACATCCACCCATTTTATTTTTATACTTGGATTTTCGTTTTCAAATTCTGAAATAACACCATTTATATATGGAGCAAAATCATTCATTTGCAATGTCCAAAATACAACCTCGTTGTTCACCTGTTTATTTCTAAATGCAAAAAATACCCCTGTTAACAGAATTAAAGTTGTAATTATAACAATCCAAAAATTTTTGTTCAAAAATTGACCCTCACCCTAACCCTCTCCCGCTCACGGGCGAGGGAAAATACCTCTTGTTTGATATAGTAATATTTATTATAGTATAATTATACTATGAACAATTTATTTACAGAACTTGAAAATCAGAATAAACAGATTCCGCTAGCAGAGATTCTACGCCCTAAAACTATTGAAGATTTTTTAGGTCAAAGTAATGTTGTAGCACCTAATAGTCCTATTTTAAATTTACTCAAAACAAACAGATTATTTTCTCTAATTTTTTGGGGAACACCGGGCTGCGGAAAAACTACACTTGCAAGACTTATTGCAACAAAAACAAACGCAAATTTCATTGAAATTTCCGCAGTAGCATCCGGCGTAAAAGATATTAAAGATGCAGTTGAAAAAGCAAAAGAATCATTGCGTGCAGGACAAAAAACAATTTTATTTATTGATGAAATCCACAGATATTCAAAAACACAGCAGGATGCACTATTACCGCATCTTGAAAACGGAACATTATTTTTAATAGGTTCAACTACAGAAAACCCGTCATTTCAAGTTGTTCCGGCTCTGTTATCCAGGGTACAGGTTGTAAGACTTAATGCCATCGATGATAAAAGTATGTCTTCAATTATAAAAAAAGGATTCAGTTACCTTGCAACGCACTATACACTTATGGAATGTGAAAGCGGAGTTCTGGATTTCATCATCAACCTTGCAAGAGGAGATGCAAGATATGCTCTTAACATAGTAGAAAATGCGTATTTTGCAAGTGACTTAAAAGACGGTAAGAGAATGTTGACGGTTAAAATTATTGAAGAAATTTGTCAGCAAAGAAATACAAGATACTCCCAACAAGAGCATTATGATTGTGCATCAGCGTTTCAAAAAAGCTTGAGAGGAAGCGACCCTGATGCAGCTATTTATTACCTTGCAAAAATGATAACAGCAGGGGAAGACCCGAGATTTATCGCACGAAGACTTATCACCTGTGCGGCAGAAGATGTAGGAAATGCAGATACAAACGCTTTAAACGTGGCACTGAACGCATATAAAGCAGTTGAATTACTAGGATTACCGGAAGGAAGAATACCTCTTGCTCAAGCTGTAATTTATGTAGCCAGAGCACCAAAATCAAATGAAACGGTTTGCGCAATTGATGCTGCACTTTCTGATATCGCGCAAGGAAAAGACTATCCGCCGCCAATGCATCTGCGGGACGCGCATTATAAAGATGCTAAAAAATACGGATTCGGCATTGGATATGTTTATTCACATGATGCACCTGATATTGAACAGCAATTCCTACCTGATGAATTACTTGGTAAAAAATATACCAAATAAAAAAGCGGCAAATATGCCGCTTTTTTAACCTGAATACATTGAAAATGTTTTTTCGATATTTTTTGAAAGCAAACTTTTTACCGTATCATACTCAGTCGATAGTGCAGAAATTTCAGCATCAAGTTTTTTAGCTTTCAAGTCTATAGAATCTTCTTTATAAGTTAATTCTGCTTTTTTGCGTGTATACTCAGCCTCAGCTCTTGATATTGCATCGGTATCAGAAACTTCTACCATATAGCCCGTTTCGTTGTATCTGGTCTGATAATAATACCCGTCATTATTCAAAGAACTCATTGAATATCTGCCGTCTTTTATCATACTTTCAAGATACTCATCATCATCCAGACTTGCATCTTCTCTCCAGCCATGTTCACAGATATTGTTATAAATCTCGTCATAAAAATCTGCTAATTTTTCATTTAGTGTAGGAGCATCTTCATCTGTTTGTCCTATATAATAATAACTTTTATTATCAGTAACAAACTGTGAAGTTTCAACTGTCTTTCCAACAACATAATCTGAAGTTGCACCATTTAAAGAGTTATCAAAAAATGTCAAGAATGTAGATAACATATTTGAAAGACTAACTGCTGTGTAATC
This sequence comes from uncultured bacterium, assembly GCA_958366705.1. Classification (GTDB taxonomy): domain Bacteria; phylum Cyanobacteriota; class Vampirovibrionia; order Gastranaerophilales; family Gastranaerophilaceae; genus Zag111. The sequence goes on along the minus strand of CATXCB010000001.1, from coordinate 248,595 downwards.
TTTAGCTTGAGAAATTCTGTTATACTCTGTAGCATTCAAATATGCACTGTTGTCAGTCATAGCATTATCACTGTCTCTTGAACCCTCAGTAATAGCATTACCCGGATTTAAAAAGACTCTTTTAGTCATTTCCATAGCATATTTTAATGCTTCGTTAGACGCATCATCAACGTTAAGACCAACACCAGATTGTCCGTACCCAAAAACTTTTGCTATTGATTCTAAAAGTTTCTCAACGCTTTTTGACATGTCATCTGCTTTATTTCCTTGCATCATTAATACAATATTGTGAGACAACAAATCTCCAATTGTCATATTTTTAAGTTCGTCTTCGTAATGGTTAATTATTCCATTTTCAACAATTGTAAAACCTGAATCTTTAATTGAATTCTCGCTTGTTTGCAAATTATCTGATGGTACAAAATTTTGGACTTTACCCTGATTATCTGCAATATATCTTTCTTTTTCTGTAGTTAATCTTTCAACTTCAGCCGTATTACCAGCTTTTCTGGCATCATTAATCAAGTCGTCATAGTCTTGTTTTTTCTTATCAAATTCTGCCTGAGTAATTTGATTATTATTTTTATCAACTGTCAGCTGTCCCCAGTCAAGTTTTTGCTGACCGATAGCTTCACTGAAAATCAAATCTTCCAGCTGCATTGCAGAAACAGATGTTTTATCCATAGGTTTTGCACCCATACCTGCTGTAGGATTCCAGGCAACAGAACTGGTAGTTCCGGTTGGTTGATTTTGTGACAATATAACAGAACCAGGCTTGTTAACATCAGCTTCATACGCATAATCTTTTACGGTAAGTTGATTCGCAGTTTCCTGAGTAATAATACCGCCAGGAACCAGAGCCGCAATAAATTTATCTCTGGAATCACTAGAACCAACTCCCCCTGCCATTGAAATTCCGGCAGCTTTAGCGGCTGCTGCATATTCTGAATTTAATACAATTGCACCAGAAGTTGTTGTTATCATATACGGGTTATAATCATTTATTGCAGATGGCATCATTAACAAACTGTAGGTTAATCCATAATCCTGTGCAACAGCCTCATTAGACCAAATTAATTTTGTAGAATTCAATGCATTGGAATATTCTGCAGAAACACTTGATAACTGATTGGTTATCTCAAGTTTTTGCTGCGCCAACTCTGTAGATTTATATTCACAATCTGCTTTTCTTGCTGTTATGCCTAAAAATCTGGCTTGACATGTTGCTATTCCCATTGAAATCCAAAACCTTTCAATTTTATTACTGTACTTGTCTTTGTATACGGTATTTTGAATCCAAATCTTTAGATAAAAAAGACAGAATGTAATATTTTGTTACAAAACTAATACTCATAATTCATTTGGTTATTATTAAACAATCATAAATTTTATCAATTTTTTCTTTCATTTCAAAAAATTGACATTTTAAATCTTCATGACTATTGATAGTTACAAAACGATTCTCAACATCATTCAAAATTTCTCTGTGTTTCTTTTCCAGCTGTTCCGGTGTAACTACAATTCTTTGCTGGATAAGAAATACCAAAATAACAATAATTACCGGAGAATAATATAATAATGTTTCCATAAAAATCTTCCTTTTATATTTTATAAAACTATAGGCCAATAAAAATCAACCAGATACGAAGCGGCATCAAACGGATGCGACAAAAATTTCAATTCCTTAGACTGCTTAATCTGAGAATAGGTAGGAATATTTATCTTTGAAGAACCCTCCATATAACGCAGATTATAAATGTTGTATAACAACTTTTCACATTTTGGAGAAACATACAAACCAATCTCTCCATCTGCATTTCTTACTTTTGCATTAAAGGCTGCAACTCTATTCTTTATAGGTGGATTGAATGCCTTAATCTTTATCTGCGCGTCGTACCCGTAAGCTTGCATTTTCTTTTTAATAATTACATAGTTTGTGTATTCACTGGTACAACTTCGATTATCGCCCGAAGCATCCCCGTTTATAATAATTTTACCTTTATGCTCCGGATACCTTTTGCAAAATTCCTCACAAGTTTTAGCCGTAGTTGTATTTTCGATAACAAGTTCGTCAAAATAAAAAACCTTATCATCGGTTTTGTGAGCCAGTACCCATGCCATAGGATCGACATTAAAATCACAACTGATATGAACATCTAAATCCTGCTGGTATTTAATCTCTCTAACATTTTCATCTGTAAAATCTTTTACTACCAAATTTTGATTATAATTGCCGGTCTTGCCAAGAACAAAAGTTTCATAATAACTATTATCATAAAGCTTTTTTAACTCATCACAAAAACCTTGAGGTAAATAAATATTTTGAGTAGTAGGTGCGCAAATTAATCTATAATTTGGAGGCGGATTATCAAAAAAAGTTTTATAAATCCAGCCTTTTTGAATTTCAGGATTTGTATGTCCAAAAATCCTATATGTAAAATTTTTCCATTTTGGCAAAATTTTCTGACGCATTCTTGCAACAAGCATTTTAAATGTATCATACGGGACATCAGACATTTCTTCAATTTCTACAAACCCTAAGTTCAATGATTTTAATTTATTCGGTTCATCAAAATGCCGGAATAAAATTTCTGAGCCATTATGAAAAACAAGTTTTTGTTCTGAACTTGACCACTTATAGTCAACACCCTCTAAAAACTTCATCTGTTCTAAATGTTCAAAATAAGTCTGCAAAGTTGTATCTCTTACCAGGGTATAAGTTTGAGCTCCAACAAGACCTCGAATCCCGGGGAATTTTAATGCCAATAATATTCCGAGCAAGGCTCCGGCAAAAGTTTTGCCGGAGCCATAACCACCTTGATACACCGCAACATCCAATGAATAAGTATGAGGGATTTCCAAAAATTTTCTTTGTGCATCTAATAATTTATATTTCATTATTAATAATCCAAACTGTTATTTTTTAGCCAGAGCTCCAGTTGACGCTAAATCAGATTTTTGAACACTAGTATCCTCTATTAAAAAATTGTTGGAATTTTCAATACCATACTGCTCTAGCGCGAATTTAAAACATTCAAGCCAATCAATACGTTCAGCTACAACCCCAACATTTGCAAAAGATTGAACAATTTCAAACAATTCTTTTAACTTAGACTTACGCTCAAATGTAGCTTTTCTATCTCCATAACGATAAACATATGAAGAATTACGAACATCATCATCGATTTGAATATATGAACATTGCCCCCTGTCGTTTATTAGAATATTTTCTTCGCCCAGTTTAAAATTAGATATTAATTCTGCAGTTTTCTCTACCATTGGAACAATAACTTTTCTATTAATTGCTTCCAAAATCATATTTAAACGAGCTTCCTGCCCATTAACAGAATAATTAATTTCAGTTGCAGTTCTGTCAAGGGTTTGAATATTACCTGCCATGTTTTTAAATATTCCTGTAGCACTTTCAATTGTTGCTTTAAAATAATTTAAGAAATCCCAGCCTGTCATAGCTTTATCAAAAGATAAAGGAGTTGGAGTTGAAGTCATCAATGAAGCATCGTATTCAATAATTTTACCAGGACTAACATCCTGCTGTCCCATAAAACACCCCTTTGGCGCCAGATATGGAGGATTCATCATCAATGCAAGCGCGTCTAACTGTTTGTTCAAAATTGTTGAAGAAATATTATTAAGAATAAGAGCCACTCTCAATGGAGAAATTCCGCGCCCGGTTGCCGGACATTCTATAATATTTGCATGAATAAAAGGATTTATTACAAACGGATTATCCTCAAACCTGATAATCACACTGCGTCCTGCAACTACGATAAGTTTATTCTTCAAAACCTTGCCATCCGAAAGTTCTATATCACCCCAGTATTCAAGTACTTCAATTTTCTTGCCGGAAATATTACTATCTTTCTTAGTTTTTTTATTTGCCACCACCCCTTTCAACACTTCCAGTTTTTCTAAATTCAACATATTATTTGCATTATTCGACTTAATTTCATCAAATGACTGGTATGTTCTATAGATTTTTGAACAAGAATCCCAATTATCAGTATCGCTTTTGTCAAAAACGAAATCCTCATAATTTATAAATTTAACCTTTGCATTATCATAAACAATCTTATCTTCCACAATAAAAGAAGCGTCTGTTCTTTGAGAAAGCTGTTCTTCCACTGACAATGCTCTTCTGACTTTTTTAGTTTTAGTTTCCCAGCCAACAAAAAGAGTTACTTCACCTGTTTCTACAACAGAATCAATAATCTTTTCCATTTCATCCTCGATTTTCATTAACTCAAAAGTATTAACAAGCATTGCCTTTTGTTTGTTTGCATACTTTTGAGTTTTCATATCTATTCCGGAAACATCAAACATACTGTCCGGATGAGAATATAAATTCTGCACGATATGAGATTTTAAAGTTTGAGCAAGTTCATAAATTTCAGGAAGCTGTATTTGGCAATCCCAGCCATTAACTCTGGGAATGTCCGAATTATATATAGCATGACGAATCAAGCGATTATCTGATAATTGCAGACGACGAGTTTCGTTATAATCATCGTACTTTTCAATAATACTGCTCATAATATTTTGTTCTTCAACAGAATCCATACCTGTTGATTGGACTTTTGATAATTTTTCCATAATTTACCTCGTATAATAATAATTTCTGTATAAAGAATAAACCTCTATATCTTGCGGCACACCGTTTCTCAGTGTATCTTCTTTTAAGGTTGATTCATATTTAAAGCCGGAAGTTTTTAAAATAGATTTCACTCTAAAATTATCCGGAAAAATTTGAGCTTTGATTTTATATAAACCAAGTTCATCAAAACACTTCTTTAAAAAAATTTTTGCACCACATCTGCAAAAACTGCCCCAGGCTCTTTTTTCTAAACATACAGATATCTCTCCGCTATACAAATTTTGCCGGCTACCAACAAAATTATCCATAGCTATGAATCCCATAAATGTATCGTCATAATCCAAAACAATCCAAAAATATGGACTACAATGACTTATATAGGATAAAATATCTTCCTCATATTCAGCAAAATCGTCTTGTAAATATTTATAATACTTACGATAACAGTTTTGAATATTCGGGATATGGTGCAAAATGGAGAAAAGATTATGTGGAGTATTCAAATCTACTTCAATAAATTTACACATTTAATTATACTTTCACCTTGAAAAATTTTATATAATTACCATCACTTACAAAATAATCAGTTTTACCTGACAAAAATTTTTCTCTAAGCGCATTCTGCGAACCAAGAAAACCTTCAGCCTGAACACCATTAATATAAGATTTTGTCTTGCTGTTTTTATTTATCACAAGATATACAGCATCTTTAGAAAAAAGTTTTTCCTTAGGAGCCAGTTTTAAATCGGTCACAAACTTCTTTTCTCTACAGCCTTTATCCTCAAGCTGAGAAGTAAATTCGCGTTCTATCTTAGAATTAAGAAAATCTTCACCTGAAACATCATCAAGAAGAAGCTGCTCAATATTTTTATTATCTTTCATTTAAAAAACCTTTCATTGAATTAAATTTTTTCATCATCTAAATTTGAAATAGTAATAATTTTCGCCTCATGATACTCATCCTCAGATTTTGAGACAGAAAAGCCAAGATATTTACACAAACTTTCCAGAGCTTTCAAACCGGAAGAAGAATCTCGCAATTTCTTTTTTCCAGTAGGGTAACCCTCTTTATCTAGGATATCTTCTTCTTCCAGAGAAAATTCTGCTATTTGTAAAAGTTTTTGTATTACATATCCTTTTTGAACATTTAGGGCTTCAATTTGAAGCTTTAACATGGTCTTAATCTCATTTATTATTGAATCTTTGGCAAGCAGCTCTGAAGCAAAAGCCTTTAAATTCTTAGCTTTGTAGCCGGCTGCAATCAAAGATTTTTCACCATCAAGCGTTTTAATATACTCGGATACAAATTTTTTTTGCTGTATTGTTAATTGTTTCATCTCTTTACATTTCTTATCATAGTTTGTATTTTTACTAAATAATTTGTATAATAGACATGCTATTTATATTTCGGCTAGTGTAAATCTTAACAGGGGGGAATGAAAACGACTTCCTGTTTTTTTTGCTTAATATCTATGCATTTTCACGCAGGGCACTGCCTCAACACTGGTTGAACTTTTTGATTTAAGATTCAAAAGAGCTTCTTTATACATACTCATCCAGTAAGAAAATTTTGGATGCTGCGGATTTGCTTTTATTCTCATACAGGTTCCATAAACAAGAATTTGTTCTGCAAATGGCATTGGCATTAAAGAATAATCTGACGGCTCTGTTAAATTTTCTTTTTCATTATCATTCTCATCAATTGCACAATTTTTAGAATAATAAATAATTTCAACATTCTTATCCTGAGCAAATTCAGGCATAAAAATTTTACCGCCGCATACACAATACTTATTTGCCAAGCCTTTAGAAGTTAAAAAAGGCTCTACATCCTCAGTATATTTATATCTTTGTCCGTCAACAATTAAATACCAGATTCTACCAGGAACAGTATTTTTTACGGATGTTGTTTTTGCCGGAAGTGTTATTGTCATTCTTCGAACTAAAAATCTCCAGCTTTCAGAATTACAAATTTCTTTATTAATAACATTTAAAATACTTACAATTCTTTTATGGTCATTTTTGATAAGCTCAGAAAAAGAATTTATTTGTCGATAATTTAATTCCAGCAAACATTTATTAATAAGTTCTAAAAAATTCATTCATTCTCCTTTTCCAAATATTCAGACAAGGATTTAGTAAAAACCCTTGCCCGAACATTTTATATTTACCAAAATTATTTAATTAGACCCTGCTTAACCTGATCCATAATTAATTTTTCATTTTTGGTAAACTCTTCACCACTCATATTGCCGATGTCTTCACGAGTAAAAATCCTACCATAAATACTGCCCTTTGGAGCTTTTTGGGCATATGCCGTTAATTTGCTTTTGGCAGCTAGATTCTCGTCATTCAATGATTTTTCGTGAGCAGACTTTTTCAAATAGCCGTCGATTGCAGAATTTTCTAAATTTTCAATAAGCTGAGCTATCTGATATATCTCATCTTTGTCCAGCCCGTAATTCTTTATATAATTCAAAACATCAGCTCTTCCAGCACAATTAAAGAAACCGGGATTCTCTTGATTAAATACATCAAAAGGATTTTCCTGAACTTCTGAATCAGACATTGGAGGTTGAACATTCAAGGTTGATACAGCATCTCTGCATTTGTTAATTTCATCCGCTTTTTTAGCCAATTGCGTCATTAAATACTGTCCTTGAGATTGTGATATTACACCTTGCTGCAAAAGTAGCTGCACTCTTTGAACATCCAATCTAATTGCCTGTTCCAGTTGTTGAATTATATCGACATAATTTGTCATAGAATTTGCCTGTGGACTCACGGCAGGCGATGAAATACTATTTTGATTGCGCAAAAATTGTTCATCTGATTGATTTTGCATATTACTCTCCTTCTTGTTTAGGTAAAGACTTCATATATAGAACTGCAATTTCTACCGCATCATCAATAAAACTTGAAAGAAATAATGAGATAACAGTTTTTACGAATTCTGAAAAGGGTAAATTTTTAACTATATATTTTATCGCAAGAGTTTTCTTCTCTTGCCCTTTTCCTGTTCCCAGCTCTTCTTCAGCCACTAAAACAGCATTTTTTGCAAGCTCTATAATTTTATTTTTAATTTTTACAAACATTCCTGTCTCCTTATTTTTAAAATGTACTCTCTTTCTAGAAACACAAAAGAGAGCACATTCAAATTCAACCCGACAAACTAAGCTGCTGCAGGAACACTAACAATCATTTTAGCTAAAGCTTTAGGTTGAACAGTTTTAGCTCCGTACAAATATAAACCTCTAACTAAATCAGAAAAACTGTCTTTATCTCTAAGACTTTCAATTTTTGCAAGCTGAGAGGCAAAAGTAATAGCATCATTTGTACCGGCTAAAACATAATACTTACTATCAACATCTGCTAAATTTGTACTTACAAGAACGTCCATCCCTGCAATTCTGCCAATTGCACCTTCTCTCAATGTCTCATCAGCAACTTTGTAGGCATTAATAAATTCCGGACTTTGTAACAAATAAGCTTCAATATTTGGATTTATCACAACCCAAGGGCGAACTCCAGGGTGCACAGCATCAGAGTTTTTAAGAGCTAAAGATAATTGTACAAAATTTTCATAAATTGTGGATTTATCAAGTGTAACAGGAGCTTCTTCGGAACCAACAGTATTATCTTCGCTTACATCAGTATGCAGAGCTAAAAGATATGCATCCTGAACTTCTTCAATTGCCTTTTTAGCGTTTGCTAAATGAGCTTCCATAATATCTGTGTTTGACTGCACTTTAGCAACATCATCAATTTTAAATGCAAAAAATTTCTTTTGATTAATTTGCAAATCTTGAGATACCGGAGTTAAAGATGCATATTCTATATTATCTGAAGTTAAGGTAGAGACTGTAACCTCTGCGGGAGTAATAATTTTAACAGTATCCCCTTGCTGCTTTATTTCTCCTTCCCAATTTCTGTTAACACACTGCATCATAACACAGTTTTTTTCTAACATTTGATTTAACTTTTTACTCCAGAGCTGCGGAATAAAAGCAGAATAAGATGTTGTAAAATCTGACATTTTCTTTTCCTTTCATTTTACAAATAGTGCTAAACAAATAAGAGTGGTGAATTTTTAAACTAATTATTCATCGTTATAAATTTCTCTAAATTGCAGACCGATAATTGCACAATTATCATCTTTATCAAAACCTTCCACACATAACTGTACAGAATAACAGCTGCCAAAAATTTCAGCCTTTTCCAATACATCTGTATTTATAGACCAAATTGGACCGTCAGAATCTTCCATTGCCCAGCAATAAGAGGAGTCGTCAGGAGAAGAATCTTCAGCCCAGATTAACTTATTATAATAACGTAAACTTATACATTCTTTATCTTCTGAGTATCCGCTGTCATAATCTTTAAATACCGAAAATTTAAAATTATTATCATGCAAATCATCTAATAAAAAATAAAATTCATCAATTAATTTTCTATGATGTACATTACCTAAAGATAAAAACGGGGATTTCCACAAAAATTTAATACTTTGTCCGTCAAATGTAGTTCCAAAATCTTCATAATAAATTCTGCCTTTATCATCTGCAGTAACAATATATGAATTAAAATTACAGGCAGTAGTGATATTTTGCGGAAGGACTCTTTTATACCATGCCTTATTAACATAATCATTAATCCATATAGTATGATAAAAATTATCTCCCAGATACGGAAAGAGAAACCAGGTTTGACTTTTATTTTGATAGTGAAGAGCTATAGTATTTTTCATCCTCGGAGTATCAAAATTATTATTAAATTCATCTTTTATTTTTAAAGAAATCTCTGAACCAAGCCGAATTTGATTTAATTCCCCGACCTGTTCAAGAGCAAAGATACCGTTACTTAAAAAATACTGTTTATTATCAACATTAACAACCGCTTTCCTTGCTATAGATCCTTTATCAGCAAACAATGTTATCGCAAAAGTCTCAGGATTTGAACCTGATAAAAGATATACCCGCTCCCGTTTGTATACAGCAAGATAATCCTTATAAGCATGCATAACTATAATATCGGCAGTATCAGTATGAAAATCATTAATATATCCTGCATCATTATCAGTTTTAAAATCATCATAAGTTCCAAGAGCAGAATAATATATTGTTGAATCTTTAGCACACCAGACCCGTCCTTTATATACAGCTATAGTTTCGGGATACAAAGGATTTCCGGCAGTATCTTGCAAATTGCACTCAACAATATCAAAGGTTTCATTATCTTTGATATAAAACATTTCATCAGACTCTGTTGAAACAAGAATCCCACGCAAAAAATTTGCAAACAGAACTTTTTTACCGGTAAGCGTTTTATCCAGCTGTTTTAACGTTGCAGAAGAATTATTATAAATATATATTTTTCCCGATTCTGTTGTTATAACAAGCTTGTACAATCCATCTGATTCCATTTCGCACATGCCTGTTATTGGTTCTTCCTGAGGAAGAGCTGTTAACAGAGTATTGCCTTTTTGTTTAATAATTCCCTTGTTATTATAGATTTCAACATTCTCAGACTCTGCCCAGTAAAGAACTTTTGTATCCGTACCTAATTCAGTCTTTGTTGTTGCCTGATTTATACCACCGGCTAAATCAAAATAATTTATATCCATAAATTACCCTCTTACATTTTTTCTTTGTACCATCGAACTTTTGATCGTATAAAACTTCCGACATCCTTTCGGGCAACCCACGGATATGGCGGAAGATAAACAATATCTATCTTTCCAAAGCTGCTTGTTTTTGGATTATTTTGACCAAATTCATAGTGTGTCAGTACAGTCCCTGGATTTATATCTAAAGAATACTGTTCACATAAATCTGAACAAAACTTCATACAAGATTCAAATTGAATCGGAGTAATTGGAAAATTTCCCGGACTTTCAGATGATTTAAACCCGTACATTGAACACATTGCAACACCAACAGAACCGGTATTTCCACCTCCTGTATGGGCAGCATAATTTCCATCTTTACAGTTAAAATTATCCTCCGGCTGATGAATTCCGTTATATATACGCCCGTCTTTATCTATCAAATAATGATAATACTGTTTTTCAAACTGAGTCGGATAATATCTTCCGGCAGTCCAGTGTAAAATAATTCTTTTAATCATACAACAAACCTCTCTTCTATCTTCCACTTTGGATTGAGGTGCATATAAACAACAACAGCATTCACTCTATTTCTTGCATTAAGTTTTAATAGGATTGATGATATATGTGATTGGACAGTTCGAATCGAAATCTTTAATTTTAAAGCAACTTCCTTATCTGTAAAACCGCAAGCTATTAGAGTTAACACGTCATGTTCCTTTGGCGATAACTTCATCAAACTTCCTTCTGTCTCCGATTTAATTAACCTCATATTACATTAACCCCTCTTTTCATTGTTTAATAATATTTCCGCTTTAATAAAATAAGAGGGGACACAGGGTAGATAGATAAGTAAAAATCCCCTCTTTAACAATTAGAGTAAATGATTGAAGGATTGGATTTATAAAATAGAATTTAAACCTATTTTCAAATTTGAAAAATTTGAATAACACCTCTTTTTAACACCGTATTCGTTATAACTTAAATAAAAAGTACCTCCATGTCGTTTTGAATAATCAAAAATTCTGCGCTCATAGATAATTTTAGGTTTAATTTTTTCCCAAAAATTTAAAGCTTTTTTATTAACATATCTAAGAGTAGATATTACATCTGATTTATCAATTCTTGTTAACTGAATAACTAAATGCCCGCAAACCGGACATTTAGATAAGTAATCTAATTCACACACAACAAACTTTTCTGTTGGTGACAGCACAAAACTTCTGGTTTTACGCAGCCCACCACAGCAATGAATATATCCCATAAATACACTCTTCCTATACCGTGAATGTCGGCAAACAGTTTTACCATCAAAAGGAAATTCTTTAGGAACTTTTATGTTCCCGGGCTTGAACCTTAACCGATTACATTTCTTAGTATAGCGATTTTTATAAAAAAATAAAGTCCGCAGTTTTACGTAAGTAAAAATACGGATAGACAAGTGGCTAAATAGTCATTTATAAATAGTTTCAGTTAATAAATGCAAATAATCTCAGATTTTTGTTTAAAATATTTTACTAATTTGCCAAATAAAATCCTCAATTTAAAATATAAATATGGGGAATATATTATTGATAACTGAAAACGATTCTGTTTTCACAAAATATAAATCATTATTTGACAACAAGTTCTACAAATTTAACGCTTGTTGTACTCCGACGTCTATATTTGATTTATTGGAAATCGATCCCCCTGACATTATTATTATTGACGAGAATATCGAGATTCTAAATTTACAACTTGCGATAAAAAAATTCAAATCAAAACTAGAAAACACTCAAATTTTATTAATCACTGACGGAAGTAATTCAAATGAAGATTCTACCAAATTTATCAGTGGTTTTATACTCGACAATACTCCGGATAATATTATAATTTCTACAGTAAATACACATCTAAAAACAAAAGAAAATCTGGACTTTTTATCAGGAAAAAACAAAGACTTAGCAGACAGCTTATATAGATTAAATGTTTTATACAACACAAGTTCGCAATTTGCAGGAACCCTTGATACTAAAAAACTTTTGCAATATATGATAGAAGGACTTGATAAATCATTGAGCTTTGATTTAACCTGCACAATATCGTTCGGCTTTGAACAGGAACCGGTACTCATAATAAATTCGCTATATGATATCTCGGAAGAACTCATGAGTGCCCTAAAACTGCGGGCTATTCTAAATTATAAATCACTTTTCAAACAAAACAATGTTCCGTTTGAAATTGATGATAAGAATTTAAAAATAATTAAAAACATAAAAAACCAAAATAACAAATTTACATTCACAATTTTTCAATATGATAATATGTTTGCACCTATAGATTTAGGGGACAACTTCTTTGGATGCATAGAAATATTTAAAGAAAAACCATTTACCACAGATGATGCAACATATTTTCAAACAATTGTTCAACAAGTTTCACTGCCACTAAAAAGTGCAGGATTATACAGAGAAATTATTGAAAAAAATGAAGAATTAGAAAAATTAGAACGTGTTAAATCTGAATTTATTTCAATTGTTTCTCACGAATTAAGAACCCCACTAACACCAATAAAAAATGCATTAACTATTTTATCCAGCGGCCGTTGCGGGAACTTAGGAGAAACTGCCGTAAAATTTATTGATATGGCAAAAAGGAATGTCGAAAATCTAACAAGCATTATCAATGATATTCTTGACATTAATAAAATTGAAGCAGGTAAAATGGACTTCAACTACAAAATCATGAATATTCATTCTGTTATCGAAAATGTTAAAACAAACTTCGAATGCGTAGCCAAAGAACATGAAATCATCTTAACAACAGAAGAACAAAGTGAACTTCCGGATATCTATGCAGATTCACAGCGACTGGGACAGGTTTTAACAAATCTTGTTTCTAATGCTATAAAATTTACCCCTAAAGGAAAAAATATAACAATAAAATCAGAGTTAAAGAATGCCCGGGATATTTGTACAAATCAACACTTTGAAAAAGATATAAAATCTTTACAGGGAAACTACATTATTGTAAGCGTAATTGACGAGGGAATTGGAATAAAAGAAGAAAATTTATTAAAAGCATTTGATAAATTTACACAAATAGAAAACAGCCTTTCCCGCAAAGTTGGCGGAACAGGTCTTGGGCTGCCGATTGCAAAACAGCTGATTAAAGCTCACAGAGGTACAATCTGGTGTGATAGTGAAGAAGAAAAAGGTTCCAGCTTCCATTTTGCACTTCCTGTAAGTGTTGAAAAGATAGAGGGAAAAACAATACAAAAAGAACTTTTGTAATATAATTATCTTATGAATACACGGAAGAGAAAAATAAGTATCCTTGGTTCCACCGGTTCAATCGGAACTCAAGCTCTTGAAGTAATAGAAAAACTTCAAGATAAATTTGAAATAATTGCCCTCTCAGGAGGCGGAAATATTGAGCTGTTAAAACAGCAGACTCAAAAATTCAAACCGAAATATATTTGTATAGGCAAAGAAACAAAAGAAAAGATTGATATTAAAGATACAAAAGTTCTATACGGCTCTGAAGGTTTAAATGAAATTTGTTCAAATACAGAAAATGATATTATTCTGGTTGCTGTCTCCGGAAAAATAGGATTAAAACCTACATTAAAGGCTATAGAACACGGGATTGATATTGCACTTGCAAACAAAGAAACTCTTGTTATGGCAGGAGATATCGTAATGCAAAAAGCCAAAAATGCAGGTGTAAAAATTATTCCTGTAGACAGCGAACATTGTGCAATTCACCAGTGCATAAAAGATATTTCACAGGTTGAAAAACTTATTATCACAGCAAGCGGAGGCCCCTTCCTAAAAAAAACAATTGAAGATATGAAAACCTCTACTGTAGCTCAAGCTCTGGCACACCCACGATGGAATATGGGCAGAAAAATCACTGTAGACAGTGCAACACTAATGAATAAAGGCTTAGAAATAATTGAAGCTCATCATCTTTTCAATATGCCGTATAACAAAATTGATGTAGTAGTTCATCCTCAAAGTATAGTTCACTCAGCAATAGAATACGTTGACGGCAGTGTAATCGCTCAAATAGGCTTACCTAGTATGCATATTCCTATTCAGTACGCAATAACATATCCGCAACGCTTTGAGGGAATTAAGTCAAAAAGTTTCAGTTTTTCAGAAATTGCAAGACTTGATTTTGAAAAACCCGACCTTGAAAAATTTCCTAGCGTAAAACTGGCATACCAGGCTGGAGAACAAGGAGGCTCAGCTACAGTATGCCTTAATGCGGCAAATGAAGAAGCTGTATTTGCTTTCTTACAAGATAAAATAAGACTCTATGATATTTATCAAATTACAGAAACAATGATGACTAAACACAATATTATCAAAAACCCAACAATAGATGAAATTTTTGAAATTGATAAAGAAATTAGAGCAAAAACAAATGAGCTTATAAATTTAAATTTCAAATAATAAAAAAGCGGCTTTGGTTTAAACCAAAGCCGCTTTCTCATACTATAATTTTCTATTTAGCTACAACAAAAGTTCCATTAGTTAAACTTTTAGCTACATCAATTGCTTTTTTTAACTGTACATCATCTTTGTTTTTTATGTCTTCATCAGTTAAATCAACAACTATATCAGGAGTAATACCTTTTTTGTGAATATCAGTACCATTTGGCGTTAAATATTTTTGAATTGTAATATTTATACCCGCATTATCCGGAAGCTTGTTGATTTCTTGAACCAATCCTTTTCCAAATGATTGTGTACCAATTAAAACAGCTCTTTTGTTATCTTTCATAGCTCCTGAGAAAATCTCACTTGCAGAAGCTGAACCCTTATTCAAAATAACAACAAGCGGTTTGGTTGTAAGTACACCCTTTGAAGCTCTCTGAGTTTCTTTATAGCCGTCTCTGTCAACAGTACTAACAATAGCACCTCCATCAAGAAACATATCCGAAATATAAATAGCATTGCTTAATAGACCGCCCGGATTTGAACGTAAATCAACGATAAAAGCTTTTTTATCCGGTGAATTTGTCAAAATATCAGAAAATTCTTTTGCTGCATTTCTGCTGATAAATGAACTCAGTCTAATATATCCGATGTCATTTGGCATACTGATATTATCAGGAATCTTTTGAGAAACAGATTTAATCTCAATTTCTGCACGTGTAATTGTATATGTTTTTGGAGCTAAATCCTTACGTTTAACAACCAAAGTAACTTGAGTACCTTCTTCACCCCGAATCAAATCTGCAGCTTTATCAACAGTTATACCTTTTGTACTTTTACCATCAATAGATAAAATTTCGTCATCAGCCAGCAAACCTGCTTTTTCTGCAGGAGTATCTTCGATAGGTGCTATAACCATTAATTTGCCGTCTTTGACACCTATTTGAATACCGATACCCTTTAGAGAACCTTTAATTGAACCTGTTTCATCCGCAAATTCTTTAGGGTCTAAAAATTTTGTATACGGGTCATTCAAACTGGCAATCATTGTATCAATAGCTACATAAGCATCATCTTCAGTCCTTAAAACATTATCATACTTATGACGCCATTTTAGCCAATCCTGTTCATTGTTTGTTTGATCAACATATTTTGAATTAATCAATCTCCAGACATTATCATACAATTCTGCAGGAGTTGCGGCATGAACATTTGATCTTATCACCCAGCTAAACATTACAATAAATAAACCTAGAAATATAATACTTTTCTTCATTAGTTTTCTCATTCTTACCTAAACCTCCAATAATTCCCTCTGCTAAACTTAGACGAAAACAATCTCAAAAAGTTTCCGAGATAAAGAATTATCACTGTGCTTATATTATCACATATAAAAAAAAATGTGAAATTTTAAATTCCACATTCATTACTATAATGTATATATCTTATCTGTGATCAAATTGTAATAACTTAAAACCTGCCGATTTTTTCTTAGCACCTGAGTCAGGCAATTCATAACATCTGACACATCTTGCTTCATAAGTTTCATCACCGCCAATCATAATCAATGGAGAATTCTTATCTGCAGGCTGACCATCAATTAATCTTTGAGTTCTTGTAGCATGTTCACATCCACACTTCATACAAACAGCATGCAGTTTATCAACTTTTGTTGCAATACACATCAATTCAGGCATTGGCCCGAACGGCTCAGCTTTAAAATCAAGCTCAAGTCCTGTACCGATAACTTTTTTCCCCTCGTTCATCAATTGAGTTATAACTTTAACAATATTAGAATCAAAAAACTGTAATTCATCAATTGCAACGACTTCTGCATCTCTTACCAAACTCAAAATTTGAACTGAATGCTTTACCTTAATAGCATCAAGCCACAAACCATTTCTTGATTCAATATAATCACCTTTAGCTCTTGTATCCACATCAGGTGAAATAACTTTTACTTTTTTCTTGGCAATAATACAACGTCTGATACGTCTCAAAAGCTCTTCTGTTTTACCGCAGCTCATTGGACCGGTAATTATCTCAAAGCTATATCCGTCCATGTCCCTTTTATTCTCCCAAAATACATGTTCTATTCACATTTATTCTATAATTATAAACCTTAAATAAACATATAAAAGTAAATATTTATTAAAAAAACGGCATGCTACAAATTGTAACTGGAAGATTTTGTAACAATTTTGTCTTTAAGCTTTCTAAAGCTATTACCATAGAAGTATTTCAACTGTTCAGGAAATTGTTTATTTACATCTAATAAATACATATCGTGAACTATAAACTCTTTTAAAAGATATGCCACATCAGGATTTTTGGTCCAGGTAACCTGAGATTCTATCCTGCCAAATACACATTCAGTTTCATCAGATAATAAATAAACTAATCTGCTGCCTGTTAAATATTCAACCTCTTTAGCTCCATCATGCTGATAAACAATACCATAAGGAGATGATAAATCATCATAACCTACAAGTCTTATATCAATACCGCGATCATATGCCTGTTCAATAACCCCAGCCAGCTGTTGATAATCAACAGCCCATAACTCCAAATAGATTGAACGAGAAGTATTATTAATAACCTCACTAACTTTCGTCAAGATATTATTATATCCGGTGATAGTATGGATAGGTTCATTATAATCATCTCTAACATCCGGAAGTTTTTTTTCAAGATAATCAATTGCCGAATTAAGTTTACGTTTAAACCTTTGTGTCAATTCTTTTGGAGCTACCGGTGTATACTTTTGAGGCTTTTCATCTGAAGAAAAAACAACTTTCGATACAACTAAAGATTTTAAAGAATCATAAGCCCTTGACTGTGGAATATCTGCAATTTGCGCAACTTCATACCCTGTTGCCGGATATTTTTTCAATAACGCAAGGTAAACCTTTGCTTCATAAGAATTAAATCCAAACTCTTTTAATTTTTCTATAATATCATCCATTTCTCAAATTTTAACAAATTAACCTCCTGTACGCAAGTTAAAATCATAAAGATATTAAGATTATAAACAGCCTTTTATGAATTTTTGTAAACCAACCTAAAACCACGCATAGAAAGGCTTTCAAGCAGAAAACGAATTATTTTACCCGAAATTATTAAAGATAAATTTCCAAAAAACCGATTATTCACATAAAAGGATACTGTGTAAAAATTGTAGAAAGGTTAGAAATGCGTATAAGAAATAAACCAAATTAAATAAATAACATCAAACTAAACGTTTTATTAATATTTCTTAACATACTAATAAATACACTATATTTGCATTTGAGCTATTTAGTATATAAAAAGTAGATAAAAAAAGTAAATTTTTGAGACAATAAAACGTTTATAAAAACATAGTGAAATTAATGTACAAAATTCTATAAGAGAAAGAAAGGACAAATGATGGGTACAAATGGTGTGAATGGTGCAAACCAAGCTCAGAGAGCACAACTGGTGGCTCAACTAAATGCCGCCTCCGCAAAAGGAGACTTTGCAAAAGTACAAGAACTTAGTACTGCAATTTTAAAATTTGATGAGAATTCAAAAAAAGCCGAAACAAAAGTAGAACATGCAGAAACAGCTCCTCTAACTCCTGAAGAGCAAGCAAAAAAAGCTGAAGCACAACAGAAAGCCAATGCTGAAATTGCAGAAATGAAAGCTGCTGCACAAAAAACAACGACACCAAAAACAGAAGCACAAAATGTACTGGATGAATTCCAATCCAAAAGAGACAACATAGCAGCAACCGATACAAAAGCTTTAAGAGGTCAAGAAAGATATGATACAAAAGATGAAGCTGCAGTTGAATTTGATGTAACTGGCAGAAAAGCTAAAAAAATTGCAAAAGCAGCTACTAAAAACTTAGAAGCCATGAACCGCTATGATGCACTTGAAAAAATATACACAAATGAAGAAGAATATAAAGCTGCAGTAAAACAAGCAAAAGAAGATGGAACCTGGGATAAAGACAATCCTAAATACACATTATTAGATGGAAAAGCTTTAGAAGGAGCCAAACGACTTCATGAAAAATCAAAAACAAGTGTTGAAGAAGCTTTAAAGTCATATCATAAATATAAAGATATTTACGAAAATGGTGCAACACCTGCAGATAAAAATAAAGCATTCCAAGTAATGGTAAAAGCTGCTGAGTACATACAAAGAGACTATAATGCATCTCAAATGTTTAACGAAGATGGTTCAGTAAACACCGAAGCATACCAAAAAACAATGTTGCAATACACCGGTTCTGACTTTAAAGCTGGACTTGATGAAAGAAAAGTTCTAAAAGGCAGTGCTGAAGTTAAAAATAAAACAACAAAAGATATGTTTGAAGTAGCCAATCTGGATGTAAGAAAGAATTACACAGGTGTAATGAAAGCCGGAGCCGCAACACTAGCATTAGGTACAGGAGCTTTGACCGGATTGCTTGGCGGAGGTGTGGTAGCACAAGCAGTAGCCTCTGCAGCGGCAACAGCTACAGCAACAGCTACAGCAAACGCATCTGCTACAGCAACTAACCACTGGACGGCTTCAAACGGAGAAGAATTCTTTGATTCAGTTGAAGCTACAGACACTCAAACAACAACAGTAACATCTACAGCTACAAAAGTTGCAGAAGCTACTAATAAAATATCAAAAGGCGAAATGGCATTAAGAGGCTTAGCCGGAGCTGTATTACCAGCAGTTATAGCAGCAATCACAGTTAAAGACCGTGGCGAAAAAGACATCTTTAAAGGTGCCAGCGTAGATGAAGTATTATCTCAAAAAGCAAAAGTTTCAGGAAAAGCTAATCAAGCAGTTATGGATAAAATCCTTAATATGGAAATAACAGGCGATAAAAATAGAGATAAAGAAATCAAAGCCGCAATTCTACAAACTTCCATTGGTGAAAGAACCGGCAAGAGTGTTAATACTAGAGAGCTTGTAGCTGCTTACGAAGCCGCAAACTTTGTAAAAAATAATCCGCACTTAGTAGAACCGGAAAAAGCTGAAGAACCAGTATCTACACCAGCAGTAAGTACACCAACAGTAACTACGCCAGTAACACCACCGCCGGAAGAAGAAGATTGTTATAATGTAAATGAAGAAAATATTCGTTCTGAAATCCCTGTTATCAAATACGGTGGTCCATGGCATTATTCTAAATTATATGTAAATGGTGACGGTACTGAACTATCAGAAGCGGACAGACGCGCTGTACAAAAGCAATTATCATCTGGAGATAATGCAATTCAAAACTCAAGAGACGAAAATAACAAATTGACAGGTCGAGCACTGAAGAAAGAATTCCAATTACCAAACGGTAAAACTGTAAAATTAGCAGATGATGCCGTTGATAGAGCAAACAACTTACAGGGCAAACCTGGTGGTAAATCTGATAGAAAATACAACACAGCAAGTGATGGTAAACTAATGTGGGCTACAGACTGTGATACAGGCAAACCAATTTCTCCAAGAATGACACCTGAAGAATTTGCAGAATGGGAACGCAAAAGAGCTGAAAGTCACAAATAACAAATGCAGCCGGACTTTATAAAAAGTCCGGCTGCTACTTTATAAAATAATAAAAACGCAATTAAACTTCCTTCACTCCATAATTTATTGCTTCCAGACCATTTTTTACCCAGTAACCACTTTGCTCAAAAAATTCATTCTTTAACGAAAAATACGTAGAACCTGATCCTGTCATAATAGCATCCGGATACATTTCTTTTATAAACAGCAGCTCTTTGTAATCTTCAATTACTGCCCACTCTAAATCATTTCTATAATTATCTCGTCCTGTCAAACTCAAAGCAATTTTCTGAGAAAACTTTGTATAAGCTTCTTTAGCTGATATCCCGAGATTCACAGGTTTAATCAGATTCACCTTAGTATTTTTGAATTCACAAGGCTCCAGAATTTCTCCGCGTCCACGTGTAAGCATGCAACCTCCAACAAGACAAAAATTCAAATCTGATCCGAGATTTGCACACAGTTTATGAAGTTCTGACTCTGAGAAAATATTTTCGAATAATTTATTTAATCCGTAAAGAGTTCCGGCAGCATCGGTACTTCCACCTGCCAAACCTGCCGATACAGGAATATTTTTATCTATATATACCACAATTTTCTTATCCGTAATCTTGCAAGTTTCACAAAACAATTTTACAGCCTTATAGACAAGATTTTTTTCATTGTACGGAATTTCATTACTGTTACCTTGCAAAATTATTCCAAAATCAACTGACTCTTCTGCTGTAATTGTGAGATAATCAAACAAACTTATAGCCTGCATAACACTTTCTATATTGTGGAACCCGTCTTCTCTTTTATTTATAACTTTTAAATTTAAATTAATTTTAGCAGGACATTGAATTTTTATTGATTTAGTTTGCATTCTTTATTAATTCCTCAGACAAATTTCCAAACATTTCAATAGAAAGTTTTTCTCCTCTGATATTTTCGTCCAACCCCATATTCGCAAGGGATTTCACAACATTATCTTTTAAAAACCCGCCATTTAACAAACAGTTTTTAATATTCTTTCTACGTTGAGAAAAAGCTGATTTAACAGTTTTTCTAAAATGTGAATAATCTGAAAGCTTTAATTTAGGTTCAGTTCTAACATCAAGTTTTACAAGAGCAGAATTTACTTTTGGGGCAGGATAAAAACATTTCCTCCCCACTAATCTTAAAATTTTAACATCTGCCCAGAACTGTGACAATATAGTAAGCAATCCGTACTGCTTGCCTTGAGAATTTTCATTCGCAACCATTCTTCTTGCAACTTCTTCCTGAACCATCAAAATGATATCTTTAATTTTATTTCGATTTTTGTTATTTAAATCATCGACTTCGCCAAGCAAATGAGCAATAATCGGGCTTGTGATGTAATATGGAATATTAGCAACAACCTTGAATTGTTCATCACAAAGAGCAGATAAATCCGTTTTTAAAACATCATTATGAATAATTTCCAAGTTCGGAGCGTCCAGTTTTTTTAATTCTACAATAGCTTCTTCATCCAGCTCAATAACAATAACTTTTTTCGCATATTTAACAAGTTGTTCTGTTACAAAACCAACCCCCGGACCGATTTCCACAATTGTATCTTCCGGTGTAATATTTGCAAATTTGATAATGTCCTGAATAACTTCCCCATCAACAAGGAAGTTTTGTCCAAGACGTTTTTTAGTTCTAAAGTATCTTGCCCGTTCGAAGTAATTCATCTTACTAATTATAATAACACACACAGGCAAATGTTTACAAAGTTTTATTTGATATTTTAAATAATGTTATAATAATATGAAAACAAAGAGGTTAGCATGATTAAACTTGAACAAAAAACTCAGTTAGACAGAAAAGAAATTCTAAAAATATATACAAAAGGTTACAAAAAACCTGAAGATTACAGAATTGGAATTGAATTTGAAAGATTACCCATCTCGGCAACCTCTTTCAAAGCCATAGACTACTGGAGCGATAACGGTATCAAAAATTTTTTAGAAAAATTTGCAAAAGAAGAAACCTGGGATTATATTCTTGACGGAAAAAACCTAATCGGGCTAAAAAACTCACATGATACTATAACACTGGAACCGGGTGCTCAAATTGAAATCAGTGCAAAACCAGAAAAAACAATATTCCAGCTAAAAAGCAAAATTGATAACCTAAATTCAAAAATGACACCTCTGCTTGAAGATTCAAACATCACACTCTTAAATTACGGAGTGTCCCCATATTCAACGCACAAATCAATAAATCTTATCCCTAAAAAAAGATATAAAGTAATGGCAAAATATCTCTGGGGAATACTTTCTGATGTAATGATGAGAGAGACTGCAGGAATCCAATGCTGTATAGATTTCAAATCTCAAGAAGATGCTATGAGAAAATTCAAACTGGCAAACAAATTAACTCCATTTATGACTGCAATGTTTGCAAATTCTCCAATACGCGGCGGAGTAGACACAGGTTATAAAACATTTAGAGGTTTAAGCTGGATAAATACAGATAATGACCGCTGCGGCTTCTGTGGAAAAATCAGCGAAGAATTCTCCTTTGACGATTATATAGACTGTGTATTAAAAACACCTATGATTTTCATTCAAAGAGACAATAATCCTGTAGAAATTAACGGAGATATAACATTTGAAGAATTTATGAAAAACGGCTACTCAGGCTGCCAGGCCACTATTGAGGATTATGAATTACAGGCAAATCTATATTTTCCGGAAGTCAGAATGCGTAATTTTATAGAAATTCGTAATCATGACTGTGTAGGCGGGGATTTAAAATACGCAATCCTTGCAATATATAAGGGCATTTTTTATGACAATTCTGCAATGGACGAATGCGAAGAATTATTAAAACACCTTCAATACAAAGATTTTTCAGAACTAAGATATAATGTTCCCAAACAGGCTCTACAAGCTAAAATAAAAAAAGCAAAAGTACTAGATTACGCAAAAAATATTATCCAGGTTGCCGAAAAATATCTTAAACAAGCTCAAACCGGCGAAGATTTATTTCTTGAATCAATTAAAGAATATACAATGAAAGGTCTATGTCCTGCCGATGTAATTCTAAAAAGATGGAATGGTTCTTGGAATAAAGACATGAAAAAAATGATAAAATATCTCACTTCAATTACTTAATAACTTTTTCTTCAACTTCTGGCTCAAGGTGAATACTCGATGTTACATCTCCTAAATTTTGAATAAGTTTATGCTCTATAGCATCACAAATTGCGTGACAGCAATAAATAGTCATATCTTTAGGAAATATCAAGGTGACCTCAATACTTTTTTGAGGTCCCAATCTGCGAGCCTTCAAATCCTTAAAACCAATTATTCCATTAGACTTACAATTATTTAAGATTTCACAAATATTATTCATTTCTTCTTCAGGCAAAGAACAGTCCAACAAATTATCCATAGTTCTTTTTGAAATAGAAAAACCTGCCTTAAAAATAATAAGAGCTACAATAATAGCTATAATAGGGTCCAAAATACTTATTCCGGTAAATTTTATAATCAATAAACCTGCAAAAACACCTAATGAAGATAACACATCCGTTCTTAAATGTTCAGCATCAGCAAATAAAGATACCGAATCAGCTTTTTTAGCGACCTTAAAAAGAATAAAACTAACAAAAATATTTGAAACAACAGAAAAGCCCATTACATAAAGTCCAAGTGTGGTTTCAACTCCAGAACCCTGACTAAAAAATATTTTTTTCAAAGCTTCATAAATAATAAATACTGCAGCAAAAATAATTAAACCGCCCTCAATAAAACCTGACATGTCTTCATATTTACCATGCCCGAACGGATGTTTTTTATCTGCAGGTTCCGCGGATTTTATTACAGAGAAAAATGTCAGTATTGATGCAAAAAAATCACTCATTGAATGAATTGCCTCAGATATAATACTAATACTTCCCGAATACAATCCGACGACCAGTTTTAAAATTATTATTACCGAATTAGAAAAAATTGATAACCCTGCTGCAAATTTTTTTTGACAATCTAAATTCATAACATGAGTAATTATATCAATAATGGAATAAAAATCAAACAGTCAAGATAATGTTCTACTCTAAGCTTCATAATCTAAAAACAAAGATGCTGAAATAAATTCAGCATGACATATGATGATAGTATCAGAAACTACTCTCAGAATTAATATATTATCATCCTGGACTGACTAGAAAACTAGTTGAGTTTACATCTCACAATTCCAAAACTACCTCGAAGGACTAAAATAAGTTTAAAATTACAAAGTTTGTAAAGCCGGCTATAACCATTTCAGCTATTGAAAATAATATAAAAAAGTGTACAATAACATTTATAATAAAGAAAGGTTATAATATGAAAAAACTATTGCTAACGACAGCTGTTGTGATTTGCACAGCAGGATTTACAGCCGCAAACAGCGGAACGTACACCCCTGAATATATAACACACCTCAAAAACTGTTCTGTACATACAGAAAAGTACAATGCAGAAATTCCGACAGAAGACCCTAATACACCTGTAATACATCTCAAATCCACCGAAACTATTCTTGGCTGGAGAGATGGAAAATGCATAACTGAAAGTAAAGTTTTCAGTGTTGATATGAATCAAGATATCCTATCAACAAAATGCGCATTTTCAGAAAAACAACTTGAATCTATTGTAAAAAAGATGGAAACAGCACAAAAAAGCGGCAAAGCAGATGATAAAAAAGAACTGCAGGAAGAAATGACTAAACTGGTTCAAGATACTTCAACCTGTCAGATTAATAATCTTTTAAAAACAGATTAAAAAGCATCAAAAGAATCATCTTTAATAGGGTTTTTAAACTTGGTAATATTGCCTTGAAATAACAGTTTAACGGTACCGACAGGGCCGTTTCTGTGTTTAGCAATAATAATTTCAGATAATCCTTTTGAAGACGCTTTTATATTTTCTTCTTCTTCTGATTCACCTTTGTTATAATAATCTTCACGATAAATAAACATTACAATATCCGCGTCCTGCTCGATAGAACCTGATTCACGCAGGTCTGACAGCATCGGACGCTTGTCATTACGTGATTCTACAGCACGCGACAACTGAGATAAAGTAATAATAGGAACATCAAGTTCTTTTGCTAAGATTTTCAAACCTCTTGAAATTGCAGAAATCTGCTGTAAACGGTCATCTTTTCCGCCGCCTTCCATCAATTGAAGGTAGTCAATTACAATCAAACCCAAATCTTTTTGCTGTGTTTTTAATCTTCTGCACTTAGTACGAATATCTGTCAATGTACAGCCGGAAGTATCATCAATATAAATAGGTGCCTGACTGAAATCGTTCATAGCCATAGCTAATTTATCCAAATCCTGCTGCAGCATATTACCGGTTTTGAGACGTTGGGCATCGACTTCTGCATACGAACACAACATTCTCTGCACTAACTGAGAAGCTGACATTTCAAGAGAAAATATACAAACAGGAACTTGTTCTTTTATCGCAACATTCTGTGCAATATTCAGTGCAAACGCGGTTTTTCCCATAGCAGGACGAGCTGCAAGAATAATCAAATCAGATCTGTGCAAACCACTCATCATAGAATCCAGTTCATAAAAATCTGTTCTTAAACCAGATAACTCATCTTTGTGGTTATAGCGATACTCAATACTGTCCCAGGTATCAAGAACCAAATCTTTTACATGCTTTAAATCAGCTGTGGCCTTACTTGAACCAATTTCAAAAATAAGTTTTTCAGCCTGTTCTAAAGAGCGATCACTTGGCTCTAAATCATATCCTTTACTTACAATTTCTGAACCTGCGTTTATTAAAGCCCTTTTTACAGCTTTTTCTTGAATGATTTTTGCATAATATGCAATATTTGATGTCGTGATTGTATTCTCAACTAAATCGTTAATATATGCCCTACCGCCGACAGCTTCAAGCTTGCCGCTATAACTCAAAACATCTGAAACTGAGACAATATCAATATTATCGTTATTATTAAACAATTGAAGCATTGCTTCATAAATATATCTGTGAGCAGGTTTATAAAAACTTGCAGGAAGCAATGAATCAGAAACCTTTGCTAAAGTTTCCGGATTAACAAGAATTGCCCCTAATACAGCTTCTTCTGCTTCGACATTTTGTGGAATTAAACTTTCATCTATTTTTTTTCTATTATCTTTTGATATTGCAGGCATACAACTATTCTCCTAACTACTATATTAGTACATAAAAGATTCTATGGCCTGTGAATATTAACAATATTTAAACAATTTTTACAAATAATCCTAAATTGATTTTTCAAATGTCTGCATATTTTTAATTTTAGACATCAAAAGTTCTATATATTCAATACTTCGAGCATCTCCACGGTTGAGAAAAATGTTATACGCATTTGTAAGTTTTTTCATTGCATCATTAGGATGCTTTTTCCATGTTAATTTTCCAATTTCAGTTTGAACATACGCAAGCATTTTTTCATAATCTTCTTTATTTGCAGGTTTTCGAGTAACACTTCTATAAGTTTCTGTCACAGTTGTATATTTGCTGCTTAATTTTCTCAAGCATTTTTCCTGAGCATACAACGTCTGAATATAATGGTATAATTTATCTGGCTTATCAATATAAACTTTTCGCAAATTATTTAAACGAGCCATCATATGAACATAATCACCATTTTTCTCAGCCACAGCTAAACCTTTTTTAGCATATATTTCAAGCTCTTTTGGAAAGAACTCCGTAAGTTTTGTTAACGCACTATAAATAATACCGGCAAAATCTCCATTTTCTTTTGCAACTAATTCTGTTGCAAACTTGTCCGCTTCCTGACAGAACAATTCTCTTTGCTTGGCAGTAAGAAAATCTTTTTGTATTTTACCAAATTCTTGGGAAAATTGTTTTGGCGAAATATTACGCCCATTTTCCGAAACAAAATGGGTAAACTTATTAAACATCGGAATTAAATTTTCAGCTTTCGAAACTACAGACATTACTTTCAACCCCTTATATAATATATAAAGGGAAAGAAAACTTTAAAATTGACTATTTCATTAAGTTATATAAACACTTTTACGAATTATCATATTTTTCAAACTCTTCTAAAAATTTTGCTGGAGAAACTCCTGTAGCTTTTGCAATATTTTCCAAAAAACTTAATTTTATACCTTGTTTTAAATTTTCTACTCTGCATAAAATTGCCGGATCGACATCTGCAAGATTTGCAAACTTATTCAAAGACAATCCAAGCTTTTCTCTTTTTAACCTTATAAATTTCCCTAATTCTGAATATTGCATTTACTGCAATTATGTAGTATAAATGAAAATAAATCATTGAGATTTCTCAATAAAGGAGGATTATGCATAGAAAAGGTTACACACTTGCAGAAATTTTAATTACTCTTGGCATAATTGGTATTATAGCAGCAATTACAATACAGCTGATTACAAATGCATATCAAAGAATTGTTTACCCTAACCAACTAAAAGCAGTATACAGTAGACTTACAAACGCACAAAAATCTATAAATGATGAATTTGGACCACCTGAAGACTGGTCATATAGTTCACACACAAGACCTGATGAAGGAAACGCCAATAATTTAAGTATTCTTGAAAGATATGCTACAGAACTTGGAGCTATCGCCTGGACAAAAAAAAGAGGTAATTACAATTATCATTATTACGGAATATCCAATGCTCCCAAAAAACTAAACGGGAAACCTGCAACAAACAGGATTAAGGACTGGATAGGAGGATTATATGAAGGAAATTATTGCTATCAAATGCTTTTGAAAAATGGAACATCACTAGCTATAATTTTCTCGGATGAACCAGGCGGAGCAACTTTCTGGAATTTCATAGACAAAGGATACTATGCAGCATTTATTGTAGACATAAATGGCCTTGGAAAACCTAATATGTTAGGAAGGGACATTTTTGTTTTTGCATTAACAAAAGGTTATAGCTCAATAGTTCCGTACTCAACGGATACATCAGATTGTAATAAAAATGAAGATGGACTATCTTGCTCTAAAAAAATTATTGATGATGGATGGAAAATGACTTATTAATACGCAACAAGAACTACGTTCTACACTATCAAGAAAAGCAACAGCACTATAGCCTGTATATACAGGTGCACTGCAGCCAGAGATTTTAAGATTAAATTCAACAAAAAAGATGCTGAAATAAATTCAGCATGACAATTTGCGAGTTGAAAGTAATATATGTCGCCCTGAACTGACAGAATGTCATCCTGAACTGGGTTCAGGATCCCAATCTAATCATCCAACAATGAGATTCCGAAATACCGAGTAGGAACAGAAAATTACGTTTCGTAAACTCAACTAATTTTCTAGTCAATTCAGAATGACTGTACTACGTACGTAGATTTACCACCAATTGTAACCTGAAGTCTGTGATATAATTCAGCTCCGCAAGTATCCTCGCCGGAGGGGGTACTTTGCCACCAGTTATAGTCTAAAGTAAGCAGTATTGTCGTACTGAAGCTTTTGCCGAAGTATCTCATCATTTTTAATAGATTCTTCGGGTTTCACCCTCAGAATGACAAAAAAATACTAAATAGCGTCGGAGCCAAATGGCTCCGACGCTATTTAGTATTTTTTTTACATTTAAATAAATTTATTTTACTGCTTCAGCGCAATCTGCACAAATACCATCTGAATTCAAATCACGGTATTTCCAGCATCTTACACATTTTTCACCTTGAGCTTTTGTTACCCATACAGTGTAACCGTCTTCATTATGTTCAGCTAAAACTTCAGACGGAGCAGCATTTGTTAAATGTGCTTGAGATACTATATATATGTCTGCTAAATCAGCTTCATTAGCTTTTAATACAGTGTCATCATCAGCTTTAACATATACAGCAACTTCCAATGAGCTACCTACTTTTTTATCAGCTCTTAAAGGTTCTATTGCTCGCGATACAACTTCACGAGACTTCAAGATTTTTCCAAAATTTTCTTCCAATTCCGGAGCATTCCATTTTTCATTTACAACAGGCCAATCAGAAAGCAATATGCTGATTAATCCGCCGCGTTGAACTTCTGGAATATTTTGCCAAATATCTTCTGCCTGATGTGGCATTACAGGAGCTAAAATTCTTACAAGCGCCATCAGATTTTCAAATAAAACAGTTTGGCATGCTCTGCGTGATAAAGATTT
The DNA here is from genome assembly GCA_958366705.1 of uncultured bacterium. GTDB lineage: Bacteria > Cyanobacteriota > Vampirovibrionia > Gastranaerophilales > Gastranaerophilaceae > Zag111. The sequence goes on along the minus strand of CATXCB010000001.1, from coordinate 219,270 downwards.
TTTACCGGCAGTATACAATCTGTCTTTAACAATATCCAGATAAAATGAACTTAAATCTACTGCTGCAAAATTTTGCAAGCATTGGAAATATTTGTAAAATTCGTAATTTTCAAACGCTTCTGTAACTTCACCAATCAATTTATTCAATTTATGAAGTGCAAATTTATCAATATTTTTAAGTTCGTCATATTGAACATAGTCAACTGACGGGTCAAAATCAAACAGGTTACCGATTAAGAAACGAGCAGTATTTCTTGTTTTCTTAAAGATTTCTGTCAATTGCCCAATAATATTGTTGCCGATTTTAATATCGTTTCTGTAATCAACAGAAGCTGCCCAAAGTCTTAAGATATCAGCACCATAATTTTTAATGATATCATCAGGTCTGATGTAATTACCTAAAGATTTAGACATCTTACGACCGTCTTCGCCAAAAACAAACCCGTGAGTTAAAACTTCTTTATAAGGAGCTTTACCTTGAGTTGCAATTGAAGTTAATAATGAAGACTGGAACCAGCCTCTATGTTGGTCTGAACCTTCTAAATACATATCAACAGGGGTGTGACCAAGTTCTTCAAAGCGTTTATCGACAACAGTTCTCCAAGATATACCTGAATCAAACCACACGTCCATAATGTCTTTTTCTTTTCTAAAGTGATTTTTACCGCATTTTGGACATACAAAACCTACAGGAAGTAATTCTTCTGCTGAATATTTTACCCAGGCATCAGAACTTTCTTTATCAAAGATAGCTGCAACATTATCGATAGTTTCATCAGTACAAATAACTTCCCCGCAATCTTCACAATAGAAAATTGGAATTGGAACACCCCATGCACGCTGACGGGAAATACACCAGTCTGTACGACTTTCAACCATGTTACCAATACGATTTTCTCCGCTTGCAGGAATCCATTTTACTCCATGGATAGCTTCAAGAGCTGTATCTCTAAACTTATCAACTTTTACAAACCATTGAGGTGTTGCGCGATAAATTACAGGATTTTTACATCTCCAGCAATGAGGATAGCTGTGTTGAATATCCTGTTGAGTCAACAATGCTCCACATTTTTGAAGCATTTCAATAACCATTGAATTACCTTTGTAATAAGGAACACCTACAAGTTCAGGTATTCCAACAGAATCTGTCCAAATACCCTGTCCATCAAGAGGAGAAAATACTTCAATATTATATTTACAACCTACTTCATAGTCTTCAAGACCGTGACCTGGAGCTGTATGAACAGAACCTGTACCAGCGTCTAGAGTAACGTGTTCTCCCAAAATGATAGGAGATTTTCTATCTACAAGCGGATGTTTTGTATTTAGCAATTCTAATTCCTGACCGGAACAAGAGCCCAGAATATCAATTGCTGTTTCATCCCATTCTACATCTTTTAAGAATGATGCAAGCAATTCTTGTGCAACAACATATACATCGCCTTTATAAGCAAAGAATGTATAAACAAATCTAGGGTGCATAGAAATTGCCATATTTGATGGAATTGTCCATGGAGTTGTTGTCCAAATTATTGCATAAACATCTTTTCCTTGAGTGTTAACAATATTTTGAATTTTTTTAGAACTATCATCATCAAATTTAAATCTTACATAAATTGAAGTAGATGTATGATCTGCATACTCAACTTCGGCTTCTGCCAGAGCTGTTTCGCAAGATGCACACCAATAAACAGGTTTTAAACCTTTTTCAATGTATCCTTTTTTATACATTTCACCAAAAACTCTAACCTGTTCTGCTTCATAATCAGGGTTAATAGTCAGATATGGATTTTCCCAGTTGCCAAGAACTCCTAAACGCTTAAATTCACTTTCCTGACCTTTAAGATTTTTGTGAGCAAATTCTCTGCATTTAGCTCTTAATCCAGTTTCAGTAATAGCGTGACGTCCGCCTTTTATATTTTTAACAACAGCATTTTCTATAGGAAGTCCATGCCCGTCATATCCGGGAACATATGGAGCATAAAAACCTTTTTGTGATTTGTATTTAATTAAAATATCTTTTAAAATCTTATTCAACGCAGTTCCAACGTGAATTTTTTCGGAACTCAAATATGGAGGCCCGTCGTGCAAAACAAATGAATTTGCTTTATCACGATTTTCAATCATTTTTTCATAAATATTATTTTCTTCCCAGAACTTTTGGATTTCTAATTCACGAACAGTTGCATTTGCTCTCATCGCTAAAGTAGTTTGAGGCAAATTCAGAGTATTTTTGTACTCAGTTTTAGTAGTTTCTGCCATATTATTTTCCCTCTATTTTTTCAGTTACTTTTTCACATATTTTTGCAGAATCAAGACATAACTCCTGATTTTCTTTATCGCATTCTTTTATAAATAATTTCATTTTATCATAATCAAAATCATTTTCCCAACGAGCAATAACTACTGTTGCAACACAGTTTCCAACAAGGTTAACCGTAGTTCTGCCCATATCCAGAATCTGATCAATACCAAGCAAAATAGCAACCCCGATTAGCGGAATATTAAAGCTTGCCAGTGTCCCAGCAAGAACAACAAGAGATACTCTTGGAACACCTGCAATACCTTTACTGGTAAGCATTAGAGCAAGCATCATCAAAATTTGCTGATTGATATCTAGATTAATGCCACAGATTTGAGATGAGAAAATCACAGCCATTGCAAGATACAAAGTACTACCGTCAAGATTAAAAGTATAACCTGTCGGCATAACAAAACTTACAATATTTTGAGGAACACCAAATCTTTCCATAATTTCAATAGCTTTAGGGAAAGCTGCCTCTGAACTTGCAGTTGAAAATGCCAGAATTGCAGGCTCTTGAATAGCTTTTAAAAGGTTTCTTAAAGAAATTCTTGCATATTTACAAGCAATAAATAAGACAAGCAATACAAATACCGCCAATGCTGTATATAATGAGAAAATTATCTTTGCATAATTTTTCAGAATAGATAAACCGTTCATCCCGACAGTTGAAGCAATTGCGCCAAATATACCTAAAGGTGCAAAATACATAACATATTCTGTAAATTTAAACATTATCTGCGAGACAGAATGTAACAAGTCCATAACCGGTTTTGCCTTTTTCCCGACAGCACATATTGCAATAGCCATAAATATTGAAAATACAACAATCTGAAGTAAATTTCCCTCGGACATTGCCTGTACAATACTGGTCGGGAAGATATTCATAACCATTTCTGATATTGAAGTGTGCGGAGTTGTAACAGCCATCAATCCGGCTTCTTTTAAAAGCTCAGGATTGGCAACAGTACCGGTAACAAACCCTTTGCCCGGATTAAAAATATTCCCCATTGTTAACCCAATAATCAAAGCCAGCGTAGTAACAACTTCAAAATAAATTATTGTTTTTACACCTATCTTACCTAATTGCTTAACATCACCATGTCCAGCAATACCTGTTACCAGAGTTGCAAACAGCAGCGGTGCAATAATCATTTTTACCATCCGTAAAAAGATAACTGCAAAAGTACGCATTTTAACCGCAATGTGGGGGCAAAAATGACCAAATATAACACCTAAAATTAAGGCTATAAATATCAGTGCTGTAAGTCTTGAGTGTTTCAAAATTTAACCTCTTGACTATGATTATAAAACAAACATGCTCAGCTTAATACTGATACTAATTATTTTGTAAAATTTTTTAAAATTTATTGTTCTTTATTTGACTGATTTCTTCTATTTTTATCGTGTTTCATTTCAGCAAATAACAATAAAATCAACAATAAATAATTCAGATTTCGCCACAATGGATTTTTATTAGTAAAGAATGACATATCGTCGAGTAATTCCATTGTATCTAAATAATCTTGATATTTTTCAACATTTTTAGTATTTACAGGAACTTTTTTCTTACCCTGAACCATATACAATTCGCCGTCGAAATCTCTACCAAAAATATATTTCTTTTCACCATCTTTCAATAGAACTTTAAATTCATCTTTATTATCAGATGGGAATATAGCTTTGTACATTACTGGTTTTGAATTATTTCCAAGTTTAACTCTACCTTGAATAGTATCTTTATTTGCGCTATCTAATTTCATTTCAAGCTTGATATCTTGTTTATCAAATTTTATATCAAGTGAGTACAAATCTTTGCCTAACTTTGTAACCTTAGGTCTATCAACATCATATAACCTATTCAATTGATAAAACGCAGAACTTACTCCCTTGTCTTTTCGAACATTTTGAAAAGAATGGACAAATTCTGTTCTATCCAATTCTTCTTTTGACAATTCATTTGATTTAAAAAAATTTTGAACTACCGGTTCATTTTTCAATGTAATCAATACCAATGTTGCAAGCATAGTTTTTCTCGCCCACTCCGGTAAAGGCTTATTCTCGTTTTCTTTATTATTATCATTACGAGGAGGTGTTATTGAAGCTGAACCTCTAAAATTAATATTATTTGAATAAGTTTTATAAGGTAAAAATGTAACTTTCATATTTAATTCAAAACACAAAAAAAATATTTTTGCCAGCTTGAAAAATGAAAAATTATAAACTATAATCAACGTGTAAAATCTGAATGGTAAAAGAAAGGAGAGTTTATTATGTGGGAAAAAGATATTAATATCCACGAAGTAAAAGAAATTCGCACAAGAACCAATGTATACTTTGGAGTTGGTGCAATTCAAAAAATAGATTTTATTTTAAAAGATTTAAAATCAAAAGGAATAGATAAAGTTATTGTAATGTCAGGCAGAAATGCTTATAAAGCAACAGGAGCATGGGATGTCGTTGAAAAAGCACTTAAAGATAACGGCGTAGGTTATGTAAATTTTGATCAGGTCACTCCAAACCCGACAACACACCACGTTAATGATGCATTTAAGATGGCAAAAGATTTTGGCGCAAAAGCAGTTATCGCAATCGGCGGCGGTTCTCCAACTGATGCCGGCAAATCCGTTGCAATTTTATTAGAAAATCCTGATAAAACAGCTGAAGATATCTACGATTTCACTTTTGCACCAAGCAAAGCCGCTCCAATTGTTTCAATCAACCTGACTCACGGAACCGGTACAGAAACAAACAGATTCGCTGTTGTAACTAATCTTGAAAAAGACTTTAAACCTGCTATTGCGTACGATTGTATTTATCCAACCTACGCCATTGATGACCCTCAATTAATGACAAAATTATCACCAAAACAAACAAGATATGTATCAATTGACGCTGTTAACCACGTAGTTGAAGCAGCTACATCTCTTGTTGCTTCTCCATATTCAATTACACTTGCAAAACAAGTTATTGAATTAGTTGCTAAATATTTACCAAAAGCACTTGCAAACCCTGAAGATTTAGAAGCCAGATATTTCTTAGCTTATGCGGCTATGATGGGCGGTGTAGCATTTGATAACGGCTTATTACACTATACACATGCTCTTGAGCACCCTCTAAGTGCTGTAAAACCTGACTTATCTCATGGTTTAGGTCTAGCAATATTATTACCTGCAGTTGTAAAAACTATTTACAAAGACAGAGCTGCAACTCTTGCTGACATTTTAGCACCGATAGTTCCTGGGCTAAAAGGTGAAGCTTCTGAAGCCGAAAAAGCTGCAGATGGAGTTTATGCTTGGTTAAAATCAGTTGATGTACCTGAAAAACTTGAAGATATGGGCTTTAAAGCTGAAGATGTTGAAAGATTAACAGATTTAGCATTTACAACTCCATCACTAGACGGATTAATCAATATAGGACCAAGCGGAAATTCAAGAGAAACTGTTCGTAAAATTTACGAAGATTCTTTAAAAGCTTAGTATACTAAAACTAAATAGTTTAAGCGCACCAAAATTTAAAAATTTTGGTGCGCTTTTTGTAAATATATCGTAAAATAGCTTATAATTTAAGCAAAATTTTATATTTAGAGATATTAAAAGGAATAAAGTAACAGAAATAAAAGGGACTACTATGCAAATTTCAAGAATTTACCCCAAGACAGCACAATCACTAAATTATAATTCTCAAACTAAATTAAATAATAAACCCCAAGCAGAACAACCAGAATCATCAGAGAATTTACCGATGCCAAGCACTAAACAATATTTGGCATTTACAGGCGGATATAGCTTAAACTTAGCTGAAACCATAACAAACTTAGATAAACTTGCAAACAAATATCCTGACATCTATCCAAAAAATGTCAGAGAATGGGCAGGAATGATTCTAGAAGAGGGAAATAAACAAAAAGATACTCTTATAACAATCCATAAAAAATTATACGAAAATATTAAAGATTGTTTTAATTTAAAAGAATTAAAAGAACGTTTTCCAGAATTTAAAGATGTTAAATCTGCGTCTGAACTTGATGCAAGAGAGGGTTCATTATTAGATGATTTAAGAAAAGGAAAACTTGAATATTTTAATAATGAAGAAGATTTATCACTACAAATTATAAAATTGTACTGGGGAGAAGGTTTTTCATTAAATGATTTGAAAGCTTACACAAATGGTAAAGATATAAATAACTTAATGGAAAGATTAAATATTCCAAAAGTTAATCGTCATTACGGTCATATACTAAAATTTTCAGATCCTGAATACAACGAACGTCTAACAAAACAAATGGTTCAAAAAAGAATGGAAGCATTAGATATCAAAGCCCAACAAGCTGACAATGAACCTGTTTATATAAAAAGAGGCCCTATCTCCTCCGAACATAAAAAACATATTTCAGAAAGTTTATTAAAACACTATCAGGAAAATCCTGAAAAAATATTTACAATGTCTGAACGACAAAAACAATTTTACAAGGAGCACCCTGAACAAATAGAGATATTGCACAGAGTTTTAACAAAAGCCTGGAATCTATTCGGCGCTGACAGAATTAAACAAGCATTATCAAAATTCTTGAAAAATAAAGGCTTTAAAAATTTTACAAATAATGACCTGAAATATCCTAATTTTGTAGATAAAGAAAAATCAATAGCGATGAAACAATTTTGGAACTCCAACGAATGGGCTCGAAAATCTTTTTCTAAAAACATGGAATACGCCTGGAAAAAAGTTAAAGCAGAACAAGAAATGTGCTACACAATAGATTTAACACCGGAATTATTTAAACAAAGAATTTATAATTGGGCAGAAGAAAAAGGAATAGATCTTGATAGCTTTTCTTTTTATGATTTAAAATATTACCCTCATAAACCGGAACTAAATAGCGGAAAAACATCATCTGCCAGCAAATATACAAGAGAATTTATAGATTCTCAAAAAGGTGATGAAAGTCAAAAAATGGCAAACACATATTTGCTCAGTTTATTAAAATTTGGAAAAGAATTGAAAGCCATTGAAAAATCTAAAGAATCAGGAGATACAAAAGAATTAGCCGCGATACTACGAAAAGTAATCCATGGAACAATCTTTGATGAATCCAGAAAAATAAACGGCTCTCCAATAATAAAAACATTTGATGCTCAAGAGATTCAACAGATATATGTTGCAACACTAACTACACTAATGGATAATCATGAAGATAAATTAATAAAAAAACTAAATAATATATTAAACAATTCATTCTTGTATTTAGACAGGAATTGGAAAGCCGGAAATTCATTACAACTGACACCGGACGCAGCAGATTTCTAAAATACAACTATATTAAAATAATATAAAGGAATTTAATAAGCGCAGGTTTTGTACTATAATTGATATAACGGACATTAAGAAAGAGGGTATAAAATGATTGATAAAACAGCTATAATACACCCGTCAGCAGAAATTGCAGATGACGCAATTATAGGGCCATACGTTGTAATCGGAGAAAACGTAAAAATAGGCAGCGGCACAAGAGTTATATCTAATGCACATATTGAATTTGCAGAAATCGGCAAAAATTGTACAATTTCCCCATTCGCAACAATAGGTTCAGAGCCTCAAGATTTAGGCTATAAAGGTGAACCTACAAAAGTTGTAATCGGTGATGAAACAATAATTAAAGAAAACGTGACAATCCACAGAGGGGCAGCCTGCGGAGATTTCACCACAAGAATAGGTAATAAATGCCTGTTGATGGTTGGCTCACATGTTGCGCACAACTGTGTTTTAGCAGATCAAGTTATTTTAGCAAATCTGGTAACATTGGGCGGACATGTTCATGTTGGATTTGGTGCATTTGTCGGCGGAATGAGTGTATTCCACCAGAATATCAGAATCGGTGATATGGCAATCATCAGCGGATTTTCAGCATCCCGTCAAGATATCCTTCCATATTCAAAAGGAGAAGGACGTCCGCCTGTTCCACGCGGATTGAATGTTATTGCAATGAAACGCAGAGGAGTGCCACTAGAAGTTAGAACAGCTACAAACGAAGCATTTAAACTTCTTATTTCAGAAGACTATAATACTTCACAAGCAATCGAAAAAATTAAAGCAGAAATTCCGATGAATGAATACATTGAAAAAATGATAGAGTTTATTCAAACCTCTAAACGCGGAGTTCTGTTAAAGTCACACAAATCAGGACATGAATGCTTAGAAGATTAATATAAAACAAGATAAAAAATAACAAACTCAAAGCAGGGCATAAAGCCCTGTTTTTTTTTAATACACAGCAAACATTCCCTCCCCGCACAGGAGCTACGCATATAGAGTTGATACCCTAAAGCAGTCATACTGAGGCATAGCCGAAGTATCTAAAATAGATTCTTCGCATACGCTCAGAATGACAGTTACAAGAGATGCTGAAACAAGTTCAGCATGACAGATTTCAAATTCAGAACGACAAATAATACAATTAAAAACAAGGCTCTGAATATTCAGAGCCTAAAAATGTAAAGCGTATCAAAGTGATTCGGTATCACTCTGACATTTAAAAGAAAGTCTTTTTTAGCTCCTGAAACGAACTCAGGATGACAGATTTGAAATTCAGGATGACATCTCGTCAGTTCTATAAATAACAAGTGATAAAAAGAAGAGAAGAGTTAATATTCTTCTCTTCTTCAAAAGCTATTAAACTTTTATTAGCAACTAACTATTTAGAAGTTGTTAATACATATTTAGCAGCGTTTGATGCCGGTTCAACAGTTGCATCGTGGAATACGATTGGGAATACATCTGTCATGTGGTTTGCGTCGTTTTTAACTGCACAAGGTGTTTCTACAGTGTTTTCTGTCTTTGTCTCATCGGTACAAGAAACTTCTCTGTTAGGTAATGTTGCACCATTTACGTCAATAAAACCTAAACATTTTGTATTTTTAGTAATCCAATCACCAGTCATACGAGTACCGATAGGTAATTCACAACCTTGAGCATCAGGGGCAAATGCAACAATAGAACCATCAGCTAAAGTATATGCTAAATATTTAGTTGGAGCGTCAGTTGCAAGAACTTTCTTATAATTTTGTGGAGCAACGTGAGCATAAGCAACTTCGGTACCATTATTATTACGTTTAATATTAGAGGCAACACCTTGGTAAGTTTGACCTGTTAGAGTTCCGTTTAGGATTGCACAGAATGACATTGTTGAATCAGGGTGTTCTGCTGCAGCAGTTGCAACAGTACCATTACAAGCCTGAGTAGTACCTGCATAGTCAAAATCATATTGTGCTTGAGCCATCAAACCAGCCTGGTTCAATGTTGATAATGTTTTTTTGAATTGTGAACGGAATTTTGCACCGTTTGTGTTTGAAATCAATGTTGGGATAGTCATAGCAGCTACTACACCAATGATACCCAAAGTAATCAATACTTCTGCAAGAGTAAAACCGAATCTTTTTGTCATAATCTTTTCACCTTTCTTTTTATTACTATATTGTATTAACCCAATTTTCAAACTAATACTTGCGGATTAATAACAACTTCCTATATACATGTTGTCATATCATGCCAATTTTGTCAAGCCTAATTATTACAAAAGGATATATTTAATTCAAATAGTTGAGGTTATCCTATAAATAGAGGACAATATATGGCAATTTTAAGCAAATTACTAGGACAACGAATAAAAGAATTACGAAAACGAAACGGGTTTACACAGGCAACTCTTGCCGAAATGATTGGAATGGAAACAACAAACCTTTGCAAGCTTGAAAACGGCGGTCAAATTCCTAAAGAAGAAAATATTGAAAAAATTGCCAAAGCTTTAAAAGTTAACATTAAAGATTTATTTGACTTTGGTCATATGAAATCAAAAACTACACTTCAAGAAGAACTCATACAAATAATTCACGATGCCGGCAGAAAAGAATTAGAACTTTACTATAAACTGATTATGGCTACAAAAGAAATTTAAATAACAATCTCATTATACTTCTACCTGCGGATTTACAACTTAAAATATGTATTATAAAATATTCCAAAGAAGAAAGAGGTATAGTTATGCAAAAAAATATTTGGGACAAATATGCTGAGGTTCTTGTAGATTACTCTACAGACGTGCAAAAAAATGAGCTTGTTATGATTAGAACAGAATCTATTTATGCAAAAGATCTGGTTAGAGCTATCTATAAACGTGTTCTTGAAAAAGGAGCCCATCCTGTTGTTCGCTGCTCATTTGGAGATATGGCGGAATTATTTATAAAAAATGCAACAGATGAACAGCTTGATTACATTGACCCGATGACAAAACTTGAATACGAAATCGTGGACAAATACATATCTATCGGCGCTCCGCTAAACACAAAAAGCATGGCAAAAGCTGATTTAACAAAACTAGCCAGACGAGGTAAAGCAACAAAACCGTTATCAGAACAACTTATGAAACGTTCAGCAGATGGAACAGCTAAATGGGTTATCGCAGATGTTCCAACGCACGCGCTGGCACAGGAAGCTAAAATGTCATTCGATGAATACTCTGAATTTTTATTTAAGTCCTGCTATCTGGATTTAGATGACCCTGTTGCAAAATTAAAAGAACTTGACGAAAAACAAACATGTTGGGCAAATTACCTAAATGGAGTAAAAAAATTACACATTGTCGGTGAAAAAACAGACATTACATTTAACGTTGAAGGCAGAAAATGGATTAGTTGTTCGGGATTAAATAACTATCCGGACGGTGAAGTTTTCACTTCACCGGTTGAGGATGGAATTAACGGAGAAATTTACTTCGATTACCCGCAAAACTACCGTGGAAATTCTGCTCACGGGGTTCATCTATGGATTGAAAACGGACAGGTTGTGAAAGCTGAAGCTGAACAAGGACAAGAATTTTTGAATGCAATGCTGAATATGGATGAAGGTTCACACGGAATAGGTGAAATTGCAATCGGAACAAACGATGAAATTCAAGAAATTACAGGAAATATTCTATTCGACGAAAAAATCGGCGGAGCAATCCATATGGCAGTCGGTGCCTCATACCCTGAAACAGGAGGAAAAAATGTTTCCGGCCTGCACTGGGATTTAATTAAAAACATGAAAAACGGCGGCAAAATCTATGCTGACGGAAATCTTATTTACGAAAACGGTAAAATGATTATATAAATATAAATTTATATAGCTATTCCACTAAAAATAGTTAAAATTGGCAATCTAAACTCGTTTTGTAGTTTTGAAGTCTCAAACTACAGATTCCGAACCAAGTTCGGAATCGCGATAGGAGAAATATTTCATAACCCGATTAGATCAAAAATTTGCCACCAGAGTTATAAAAATATAACACTGGTGGCAAATTTTTATTTTACGGGTTTTCATGAAGTTGTAAGGTAACAAATTTAGGAGATATCATGCAAGTATCAAGAATACAAAGCCAATATTTTACAAATTACAACAACAGCATTACGGCGGCGAAAAACCGGACCAATAATATAACAAGCGGCGAAAAACCTGCTCAAACAAAATTTGCAACAATCCCTGCAGGATTTAAATATAACGCTAATATTCATTTTGGAGAATTTTTCGACCCGAATAGAACAATTCCTCATATTGATTATGAAGAATATATGGCAATGAAAGAAACAACTAAAAAAAGATTTAGAAAAAAATACAAAAATTTCTTTAATGACCCTGCGATTAATACTCAAGAAATGATAGATAAAAAATACCTAACAATGCCTCTGCAATCAGAAACTCTAATGAATGAGTTTTTAAAGACTGCAAAATTTTATTCAAAATTCAAAGACCAAACAATAATCTGTCTTGGCAGAAGCCCAAAATGGTTCCTAAATGCTGCCCTTTGGATGAAAGACGGGATTGAAAACTACAGACCTGTAGCGTTCTCAAAAAATTGGTACCGCTACGATACATACGACCAAAATGTTACCAGAATAGATTCTATGGCTCCTACACCTAAAGAAGAAGCAGCATACAGAAAGTACCTGAAACGAATCAAGGCTGACCCGCAAACAATTGTAGATAATATGAAAGAAACAGGCAAAAAAACTGTCATAACAGACTATATATACTCAGGTAAAGGTATGACCTCATTTTTAGATGTTATGTCAAAATATGCCGAAGATTTAGGAATATTGGAAGATTTCTGCAAATCAATACACATCGTTGGAATCGGCTCTAAAAGCTATATGGAAGATATGATGAAAGTTGAAGAAGCTCCTACGCCTAAAGTCATAATGCCTGAAAGAATGCAGCCATATGAAAAAACAGGTCTTTGGAATTACAATATTACTCAAGAATTCCATAATATGGATTTAGCAATGTTTAAAGAAATGTTAATTAACCAAAATACAAACGAATGTCGTTCAACTTACTATCCGCACGAAACTTGGACAGTCTACAAACCTGACAGATTTAAAACAGGTTTAATCAAAGACATGAAAAAAGTGAAAGAAATGGTCAAAGAATTGAAATCAAGCGGTGAAAAAAGCATGTCTTCATTCACTCCTGCAATGTATGACTATAGAAACCTGCTAAACTTCAGAATTTTAGACGCTCTTAACGAAAGAGGTCTATTAAAACTTATCCATAAATCTAAAGTTTAATAAAATAAAGTAAAAAGCCTAAAGAACAGGTATTTTGTATACCTGTTCTTTTTTATTTGCATCACACCACAAATAAAACAACATAAAAAAGACCGGCGCTGCCGGTCTTTTTGTAATTCCATAAGGTATAAAGATTAACGTTTTGAGAATTGGAATCTCTTACGAGCTCTTTTTCTACCATATTTTTTACGTTCTTTAACACGAGGGTCTCTTGTTAATAAACCTTCTAATTTAAGAACATTTTTGAATTCTTCATTAGATTTAACCAATGCTCTTGAAATACCATGTCTGATAGCGCCGCATTGAGATACAACACCACCGCCAACAGCTTTAACTCTAACATCATATCTGTCTTGAGTTTCAGTCAAAACAAGTGGTCTATACACTAACATTTCAATAGCCGGTCTATTGCCGATATAATCAGTTAATTTTTTACCATTAACAAAAATTCTACCGCTTCCTTTAACCAATTTTACAACTGCTATAGAGGTTTTTCTGCGGCCGGTAGCCATAATTTCTTTATCTGCCATTATTTAGCCTCCTTTTCAAGTACAACTGGTTTTTGAGCTGCATGTGGATGTTCTGGTCCAACATAAACTTTTAATTTGTTAAACTGTTCTGCACCTAAAGTATTGTGTTGCAACATACCACGAACAGCATGTTCAATAATAACTCTAGGGTCTTTTTCCATCAACTCTTTGAAGCTAGCTGATTTCAAACCACCCGGGTAACCAGTGTGGTGTAAATAAATTTTGTCAGTTTCTTTTTTACCTGTAACTTTCACTTTTTCAGCATTGATAACGATAACGAAATCACCGGTATCAACGTTTGGAGTGTATTCAGGTTTGTTTTTACCTCTTAAAATGTTAGCAATTCTAACAGCAAGACGACCTAGTACTTCGCCTTCTGCATCAATTACATACCATTTTCTTTCAACTTCTAGAGGTTTTGCTGAATATGTTTTCATTGCATTTCTCCGTTTATTATTTTAATACATTACTTTCATTAAAGTTAATCCGTAAGGACTAACAGTCATTCCCGCCTTTGTGCGGTCTTTAGCGTCCAGAACCTCTTTCATATGCTCAGGAGCCAAATTGTGCCCTTCTATTTCTAAAAGGGTTCCGACAATTGTTCTTACCATATTGTATAGGAATCTATTTCCAACAATATCAATAAAAACTCTGTCACCGACCTTTGAAACTTTCGCTTCATATATAATGCAAATTTTGCTCGGGTTAAGCGTTCCGGAACTTTTAAAACTTGAAAAATCATGTTCGCCTAACAAATAATTTAAAGATTTTTGCATTCTTTCAATATCCGTTTTGAACTTTACTCTCAACAAATCTCCATCAAAAGCATTTTTACATCGTCTGTTTACAAATTCAAACCTGTAATAACGTTTTTTGGCAGACTTTTGAGCATGGAATGATTTATCAACTTCTCGCAAGTCAGAGACTGAAATATCCGCAGGCAGTATCTCATTTATTGAATAGAGAAACTTTGAAGCAACAATTGTTTCTTCTGTATCAAAATGAACAACCTGACCAAGAGAATTTACTCCCTTATCTGTCCTACCGGAAAAAATTGCTTTAATCGGTCGTTTATTATATTTTGCGGGAGTATCGCTTTTGGCTTTACGCCCGCTTAATATCAATGTACTAAGTGCTTTTTCAAGTTCTCCTTGTATTGTCGGAGTCTCTATCAGTTCACCATTTTCAAATTGAATTTGACTTCCTGAATAGTTTTTACCGATATACTGAACTGAAATTGCATATCGCATTCTGCATTACACCAATTGAATAAGTGCCATTTCAGAAGCGTCACCACGTCTTGGCGGTAAGTGGTAAATTCTTGTGTATCCGCCATTCTTTTCAGAATATTGTTTACCAATTACAACAAACAATTTTCTTAAAACTGTTTGAGAAGCTAATTTTTTATCAGCTTGTGGTGCTTCAAAAACTTCTCCAGTTGCTAAATCCATATATTTACCAGTTTCTTTATTATAAATATATTTTGCAGCCTGGCGAATAGAATTTAAATCACCTTTTTTTGCTAGTGAAATAATTTTTTCAGCATATGGTTTCAATGCTTTAGCACGAGCCAATGTTGTAGTTATTTCACCGTGAACAAAAAGTTCAGTAGCTAAAGAACGCAACAAAGCCTTTCTTTGGTCTTGTGCTTTACCAAGCGTATGTTTTTTTGTTTGGTGTCTCATTTTTTGTATCCTTTACTTAATTAATTTGTGTTATCTAAATTATTATCCGATTAAATCTTCATCTTCTACAGGGCTTGGAGCAAGGTCTAAACCAAAGTGATGAAGTCTTTCGATTACTTCATCTGAAGATTTTTTACCGAAATTTTTAATATTTAATAAATCATGTTCTGATTTTTTCAACAATTCAGCCATTGAATTGATGCTTGCTCTTTTCAAGCAATTGTATGCTCTTACAGATAATTCCAATTCTTCAATGGTCATTGTAGGAGTTTCTTCAACTTCACTTTCTGCTTCTTCAATCTGAATTGAAGGTGCAATAGCCGGTTGACCTGTAATTGATGCAATTTGCATAAAGTGCTCAATCAAAAGATTAGAAGCCTGACTTAATGCATTTTGAACATCAATAGAACCATTTGACCAGATTTCAAGAGTTAATTTATCGAAGTCTAAAGCATCGCCTACACGAGCGCTTTCAACATTATAGCTTACTCGTTTGATAGGCATGAATGTTGCGTCAATAGGTAAAACATCAATTGATGCATCTTTTGCATCTCTTGGAACATCATGAGGAACATAACCTTTACCTGTGTCAACAATAACATCAGCATGGAAAGACCCACCATCAGCTACTGTACAAATAAGCCAATCCGGGTTAACAACTTTAACCCCTGCTGGTAATTGAATATCACTAGCTAAAACAGGACCAGGTTTATCCACATCTATTCTTAAATGCTGAGATTCTTTAGATTCAGTTTTTACAACTAATCCTTTTAAATTTAACATAACATCAATTACGTCTTCTAAAACGCCAGGAATTGCTGTATATTCGTGAGTAATACCTTCGATTCTGGTACTTGTAACAGCTGTACCTTCAAGACTAGATAGTAATACACGTCTCAAAGAGTTACCGATTGTTGTACCGAATCCTCTTTCTAACGGCTCGATAACAAATTTACCATATTGAGATCCGTCAGAACTTGTAGCTGTATTAACACATTTAATTTTTAATTCCATTATTTTATTCTCCTAGTTAAAATCTACTCAATTGCTAGTTATTTAAGCTAATGCTTATTTACTTACAATTCCTATTTAGAATAATATTCGATTACAAGTTGTTCCTTGATTTCCGGATCTAATTCTTCTCTTTCAGGAATTCTGTCAAATGTAATTTTTAATGCATCTTTATCAATTGTCATCCAAGCTGGAGCACAAGCCATATCGATCATATTCATTACATCTTGTACATATTTTGAACTTTTTGATTTAACTGTGATAACATCACCAGGTTTTACCAAGTATGATGGAATATCAACTTTTTTATCATTTACAAGAACGTGACCGTGGTTAACGATTTGTCTTGTTTGTTTACGTGTAATACCAAATCCTGCTCTGAATAGGATGTTATCTAATCTTGTTTCTAATAATTGAAGCAAAATAGTACCTGTAACACCTTTTCTTCTTGTTGCTTCGTTGTAGTATCTTACGAATTGTTTTTCGCTTACCAAGTAAGTGAATCTGATTTTTTGTTTTTCAGCCAGGTGAAGTGCATATTCAGAAAGTTTTTTTCTAACAGCACCGTGTTGACCAGAAGCAGTTTGTCTCATAGAAGAAGTTAATTTTCTATTTGACAAATCTTTAACTTTTTTATTTCTAAATAATTTATTTGTAGGTCCTGTATATCTTGACATTTTTTTAATTTCTCCTTTATCTTTGTGCGGGGCATCTATGGTTTGCGTTTGGACTAATTCGCAAGCCCCCGCGGTTCTACTTAATAGTGAATTAACATTAAATTAATTAATAATATCAATTCAAATTTCAAATCCTAAAACCCGGGATTATACTCTACGTTTTTTAGGAGGACGGCATCCATTGTGAGGAATTGGAGTTACATCTTTAATTAAAGTAATTTCCAAACCTGCAGCTTGAATTGCTCTGATTGCAGTTTCTCTACCTGAACCAGGTCCTTTGATATGAACTTCAACTTTTTTCATACCTTGATCAATTGATTTTTTAGCAACCATTTCAGCTGCAGATTGAGCTGCAAATGGAGTACCTTTTCTAGCTCCTTTGAAACCAGAAGCACCAGCTGTTGCCCAAGCAATAGCATTACCTTGAGTATCAGTTGAAGTTACAATTGTATTGTTAAAAGTAGATTGAATGTGAACAACCCCTTGCAATACATTTTTCTTTTCTTTTTTCTTAGTTTTTTGTGGTCTTGCCATTTCTTTATCCTTTTTCTTTATTACTTTTTGATTATCATAAGGGGGAACCCCCTACACTCGAATTTCTAAATTATTTCTTCTTTAAGAAACTCATCTCTTTACAGAGAATCATAATTACTTAAAGATTATTTCTTTTTAGAAACCGGGCCAGTTTTTTTACCGCGTTGAGTTCTAGCATTTGTTTTAGTTCTTTGACCGCGGCATGGAAGTTTACGTTTATGTCTCATTCCTCTGAAAGAGCCAATTTCTTGTAAACGTTTAATATTCATTGTAATTTCACGTCTCAAATCACCTTCAATGTGGTAATTTGAAAGTTCATTACGTAATAATTTAATATCTTCATCTGTCAAATCGTCTGTTCTTAAGTCTGGTGAAATACCTGTAGCTTCAAGAATTTTTTTACATCTAGCAGGTCCAATACCATAGATGTAAGTTAGAGCTACTTCCATTCTTTTGTTACGAGGTAAATCTACCCCTACTAATCTTGCCATTTATTTATTCTCCTTTGTTTCTGTTGTTAGATTTTTTTGTGTATGAGGCTTAAATGCTTCCTCACCAATCATTCTTTTACACCTTTGATTCAGGTATTATTACAAAAACTAACCTTGTCTTTGTTTGTGTTTAGGGTTTTCACAAATTACTGCGATTCTGCCTTTTCTTTTAATACATTTGCATTTTTCACAAATTTTCTTTACTGATGATCTAACTTTCATTTTTTGTTTCCTTTATATTTGTATTGTACGTGAGATTTTAAATATTTTTGACTACTTTAGTCTAAATGTTATACGACCTTTTGATAAATCATACGGAGTCATTTCAACTTTAACTCTGTCGCCAGGTAAAATTCTTATGAAATTTTTTCTAATCTTACCTGAAATATGTGCCAAAATTTCATGATCGTTCTCAAGTTTTACTTTAAACATTGCATTTGGCATAGATTCAATAATCGTACCTTCTAATTCTATAACGTCTTTTGCCATTGTGTCCTCATTTTCGGCTTGGTAAACTTCGCATTCTACATGCGATTATAATTAATAATACTTGTTAAATATTTGTTTGCAAGCAATTTAGTAAGGGTTTTAAGGTATATTAAGCAAATTTTTATAAATTGTTTTTATAAAAATAGAACACAACCAGTAAAATTCAAAAGTTTGCAAACACTTATAATCCTGCACTTTTAAGTTATTTGTAAAATTTTATTAAGCGTTTTAATATGCATATATTTAAATAAACAAATCATAAAATATATAACACTTCTTGCTAACACATGCTCATCGTGATATTATTAAAATATGCAAAAACAATCAGAGTGTATATCAATTAAACGAATGACCCCTGAAGATATTGACGGGGTAATCACAATAGAAGAGCAAGCTTACGGAGACCATCACTGGTCAAAAGATTCTTTCATGAACGAATTAAACAATGAGCTGGCTAGATATTATTCACTTTTCAATAAAAACAATGAATTATGTGGCTATGCAGGCTGCTGGCACATTTTAGACGAAGCTCATATCACTAACATTGCAATCTCCGCGAATCACAGAAGAAAAAAATATGGAGAAGCGTTATTAAAAAGAGTTATAGATGATTGTTATCTGGAAAAAATAAAATATATAACTCTTGAAGTCAGAGTAAGCAATCAAGCTGCTATAAATCTATACACGAAATATGGGTTCACATCATTTGGCACTAGAAAAGGTTATTATCAAAACAACAATGAAGATGCACTTATAATGTGGACAAAAAACATTTTCTTTGATGAATTCAAAAATCCATATGAAAAAATCACACAAGAACTAGAGGGTGCAATAGAAATAAAATGACAGAAGAAGTTCTAATTCCAAAGATGAAAAGATTAGAAAAAAGACAGAGGAAAATAAGAATTCCCTTGTTAAACATTATTCTGATTTTATTTTGCACACTATTAATAATAGGTTCAACATTTGTAAATATTGACTTAAAACATTATTATCTGCCGTTAGAAATATTTTCAAATAAATCTCTAACCACAGAAGATTTAATATACAATTTCCCGATAATCCCGCAAATACCTGTGATAATGTTTATTTGCGCAGCTATTGGAAAAAGAATGGCTATAACCAGTACAGTTATATATATTATTCTCGGATTATGCAGTTTGCCTATATTTGCACTTGGAGGAGGCATAAGATATATCGCTCAATTTGGATTTGGCTACATTCTTGCATATATTCCTGCAGTAGCAATTGCTGGGAGCATCTTACAAAAGAAATACTCGTTTAAGAATATGATAGTAGCAACATTATGCGGAGTTTTAACAATACATCTTTGCGGAATAATTTACATGTCTGTTATCGCATTGTTAAAACATGAAGGTTCTGCATTTATATACGGCTGGATATGTGCACAAAGCGGATTAAAAGTCATCTACGACATTGTGCTGAGTTTTATATGCATACTAATAGGAAAATACTTACATTCAGCCCTAAAATTTATTTTAGAATAAATATTTGCCTGATTAGGGAAAATATGCTATAATACCCAGCAAGGATGGTAATTTATGGATATCACAAAAATTATTACAGATATACCAATATTAATTGTTGTAATAGTCTTTATATCTTCAACAATTTATTGTTATTCTAAATATGTAGCAACAGGTAAAAATTTAAAAATATTAATAGATTTTATGTCTGCATTTAAGAAAAACGATCTTAATTTCAGATTTAAAGAAATCGATGAATGGATGAACACAAATCCTTATGTATCTGCAATATGGGCAGAATTTAAAAACACTCTTGTGTTTTCAGAATCTGTGGCTCTAAAAACTACAGGACAGGATTTAAAATACCAGAATATATCCTCAACTGTTCAAAATATTCAGACCACTGTAGATCCTTTATACTTTTTTAACGAAGAAACTCTTATTACATCAAAATTCAATTTTAAAATGATACAAACAATACCAACCGTATTAACAGGTTTTGGACCATTGTTTACATTTTTGAATATTGCGATCGCATTTGGTAGAATTGATTTTTCAACTCAAGAAAAAACAATAGCTTCAGTATCCAGTTTTATGGTCAGCATGCAGACAGCAGCGCTAGTATCAGTTATTGCAGTAGGTTCATCTCTTGTATACCTTATGATTGAAAGAA
This sequence comes from uncultured bacterium, assembly GCA_958366705.1. Classification (GTDB taxonomy): domain Bacteria; phylum Cyanobacteriota; class Vampirovibrionia; order Gastranaerophilales; family Gastranaerophilaceae; genus Zag111. The sequence goes on along the minus strand of CATXCB010000001.1, from coordinate 198,793 downwards.
TCCTATATAACAAGATATGCAAAATCCGCCTAAACAAAATTCAGGAAATTATGGGCTCTTTATTTGCCAGCATTTCCTCTGAAAAATTCTTATATGAACTTTTAAGAGAAACAAAAATACAAAATAACTCTGCGGCAAATTTAATGAGTACAATGCCAAACCAATTTAAAACAGCATTTAATGCAAGTATGGCAACCAACCTTGTTCCATACTTGGAAAACTTAATATTTGGACTAAACCAGCTTAATAAACAATTAAAAGAGACTGCAAAATCTGGGAAATCAGATGTTGTAGATGAATTATTCTAAGGATTCATATGGCAATAATGTACAGAGGAAAACAAAATAGTGAGGAAGATAGCGGAAATATCTTTTGGGTTACAATGGCAGACTTACTGCTGGGGTTAGCCATTATTTTCATTACGCTGTTTGTACTTGCAATGACAGGTTTTTCTCAAGAAACTGTTCAACAACAAAAAGTTCAAATGGAAGTTTCTGAAAAAATCAGCGAAGGGCTAAAGGAATCTAACATTGCTGCCGATATAGATAAAATGACAGGAGATTTAAAAATTTCTGATGTCGAGCTGTTTGAATTGAATAGTTATGTACTTTCGGATAACGGTAAAAAACTTCTGGATAAACTGGCACCAATATACATAAATACTATATTCGCAGACAAAGAACTCTCAGGACAAATCGGAAGTATAATAATTCAAGGACACACAGATTCACAAATGTTTGCTGGAGTAACTTCTAAAGATGAACAGTTTTTAAGGAATATGGATTTAAGTTTGAAAAGAGCAAATGCAGTAGCCGAATATATTTTCAAAACAAATTATGATAAAAAATACGCAGAACAATTCAGAAAAATACTTGTAGTTGAAGGAAAAAGCTTTAACGAACCAGTTCTGATCAACGGAAAAGAAGATTACGACAAAAGCAGACGTGTTGAATTGAAATTAAAAGTAAAAGACTGGAATGTATCTACAGCTTTAGGATTAAGGAAAGAATAAAATGATTGATGAACAAAATATACTAGAAACCATAAATATGATAAGATTGTACAACCTTGATATCAGAACAGTAACACTGGCACTGAGCCTTAGAGATTGTATTTCAGAAGATATAGATAAAGTTTGTGATAATATTTACAACAAAATAAAAAAATACGCCAAAAATCTGGTAGAATACGCAGATGAACTGGCAGACGAATACTCTATACCAATTATTAATAAAAGAATTGCAGTTACTCCAATTTCACTTATCGGCGAAGCCTGCAAAAATCCGGATTACGTAAGAATAGCTCAAACTCTTGATAAAGCAGCAAAAGAAGTTGGCGTAAACTTTATCGGCGGATTTTCAGCACTAGTTGAAAAAGGATGCACAAAAGGAGATAAACTTTTAATTGAAAGTATTCCGGAAGCTTTAGCAAAAACAGAACGAGTATGCTCCTCTGTTAACGTTGCCTCATCCAAAGCCGGAATAAATATGGATGCTGTTTTAAAAATGTCAGAAATAATCAAAAAAGCTGCAGAATTAACCAAAGACAGAGATGGTATAGGAGCAGCAAAACTTGTAGTATTCTGTAACGTACCGGGAGACAATCCGTTTATGGCAGGAGCATTCTGCGGAATGGGGGAACCTGAATGCGCTCTAAATGTCGGAGTTTCAGGCCCTGGTGTAGTTAGAGCTGCAGTTGAAGCCTTACCTGACAATGCTGACATGTCAGAACTTGCTAATAAAATCAAAGAAATAGCTTATAAAATAACTTCTACCGGAGAACTTGTAGGAAGAAAGTTAGCAAAAAAATTAGATCTACCTTTTGGAGTAATAGATTTATCACTAGCACCGACTCCGGCACCAGGTGACAGTGTTGCAGGCATATTTCAGGCTATGGGGCTTGAACATGCCGGTGCTCACGGGACAACAGCGGCACTTGCAATGCTTAACGACGCAGTAAAAAAAGGCGGAATTATGGCAAGTTCTCATGTTGGAGGATTATCAGGTGCATTTATTCCAGTATCAGAAGATGCAGGAATGATAGAAGCTGCAACAGAAGGATATTTAACATTCAACAAATTAGAAGCTATGACATCAGTTTGTTCTGTAGGACTAGATATGATTGCAATCCCCGGAAAAACTTCTGCAGACACAATTGCAGGTATTATCGCAGATGAAATGGCTATTGGAATGATTAACAAAAAAACTACTGCAGTTAGAATTATTCCGGCAGCAGGAAAAGATGTAGGAGACAAAATTTCATACGGCGGGTTATTGGGAGAAGCTCCTATTATGCCGATTAATGAACTTTCTTCTACCAAATTCGTTAAAAGAGGTGGAAGAATTCCAGCACCTATACATAGCTTAAATAATTAATATAAGGATAATTAATAATGAAAGCAAATTCTATAGCTAAATTCGACAACAGTTTAACTGACTTTTTGATTAACGCATTAGCAGATAAACATACTGATGCAAAATCTTATGCCTATAAATATAATAATTTAAAAGTATTTATGGATCCAAGAAAAGTTGATGAACCACATTTTTTTGTCCAAATCGGAATATCAGAAGCTTGTTTTAGCATAAAAGACGGAAGTAAACTTGAAGGCGGATTAGGCAACGAAGACGGCTATGTAAAGAGATGGGCGGACAGATATAACATTCACAAAGAATTAGAAGCTCATTGGAAACTCATTAAAGAAGCGATTAAGGACGATAATGAAACTGATCCGTCTAAAAAATCAACAACTTCTGCTATGGATAAATTAAGAAGAGCTGAAAAAAGTGATGAAAAAATCGAAGTAGATATGACATCAACAGGTATTGACAGGCAAAAACGAAACTTTGCTGCAGACAAAAGAAAGCGATTTGCTGGAATGAAAAAAGAACTTAAAAAGAATAAAGTATTATAGAAAAGGAGGCTTATATGAAAACACTTCATGAAATGGCCGTAAAACTACAAGAATCAATTATTGCACAGCAAGAAGATGCCCACAACTCTACAACTCTTAATGTGACAAAGTACAATAATTTGAAGCTTAAAATGAGTACTAAATACACTTACCCGCACGTAATTATCACAATTGGAATTTCCGAAGCAATATTTAATATAGCAGATGGCACCAAAACAGATGGTGGCTTAGGGCCTGATGAAAAATATGTAAAAAAATGGCTTGGTACGAGTACTGTTATTGCGGATTTAAAAGAAATCTATATATCAGTCGGCGAGTTAGTTAGAGCCGGAGAAGAAAATAAAGCAGTTTCACAAGAGGGTGAAGCTGACGAAGTAAAACGCCAGGCTCCGAAAAAGAAAAAAGCGTTCAAAGATCTTATTGAAATGGCTATGCCCTTAGATGGAGCTATTGATACAGTGAATGACGAAAACGATGAAATTATAAGCGAAGTTGAAGATAATCGTCCAAAACCAAAAGATACAGAGGATCCGGAAGTAGAAACTGTCGAAGAGATTAAAAAAGATTTAAAATCATACCTCAAAGCAATGTTTAAACCTCGCCATTAATCTAAGATATACTTTTTTTAGAACGAAGCTTTCTATGATAAGTAATAGCAAATCTGTGTGCCTCATCCCTGATTCTTTGAATCAAAAACAGAGCACTGGATTCTCGCGGCAAAAGAATAGACTTGGAAGTATATGGTAAAAAGACTTCTTCCTGTCTTTTTGCAAGACTGACAAAGTCAATACCTGAGATACCCATATCTTCAACAATTTGCATAACACTTGATAACTGACCTTTACCACCGTCAATAATAATCAAATCAGGTTTATCCCAACCTTTTTCACCTAATCTTGAAAGTCTTCGTGTCAAAACCTCTTTCATTGACATAAAGTCATCAGGTTTACCCTCTGTTGATTTAACCTTAAATTTTCTGTACTCAGATTTTTTACTCAAGCCGTTTATAAACGTTACCATAGAAGCAACAGTATTTGTCCCTTGAATATGCGAAATATCATAACACTCCATTCTATACGGAAAATTATTGAGTTTTAATTTTTCTTTAAGATATGAACCAATATTGTTAAAATCATCCCTAATTTTAGACATTTTAGAAAGCTTTGCATTATCCAAAATCACTTTAGCATTCTTATCTGCAAGACTTTGTAACTCTTTACCCTGCGGAGTTTTACCGTAACTGATTTTAACTTTTTTACCGGAAATTATATTAAGCCACTCTTCATAAAGAGCCTTATCCCCCACGGCTTCCAGCTCATTTGAAACTATGCGGTCAGGGAACTCCAATGACAAAGTATTATAGTATTCCTTAAAAAATGTTGCAAAAAATTCAGTCTTATCCTCTTCTTCAACATCATAAGTAAAGTCTTTTTTATCAATCAAACGACCTTCACGAATCATCATTATAACAATCGCTAAGATGCCGTCCTCATGCTGCAGAGAAATAACGTCTTCATTAAGTTTGGTATTTTCATAAACAACTTTTTGTTTTTCAAGAGTTTTTTGCAAATCAAAATAGCTGTCACGAAGTCTTGCCGCCTTTTCAAATTGTTCAGCAGCCGAATACTTTTGAATTTGTTCCATCAACTGTTTCATCAATTCAGACTGCTTACCTGACAAAAACAATTCAGCCTGATGAACAATAGCTTTATATTCCTCACTCGTCACCATATTTTGACACGGAGCAAGACATTTCCCTATATGATAATATAGGCAGGGTCTATTTTTAAATTTTGGAGTTTTACATTGCCTTAAAGGGAAAATCTTCTTCAAAAAATCAAGAGTAGAATGCATTGCCCGAATGTTTGTATAAGGTCCGTAGTATCTTCCTTTTTCTTGATTTATATTTCGCTTACGAACTATAGATATTCTTGGAAAATCCTCATCCGTGACAAGAAAATACGGATATTTTTTATCATCTTTTAATAAAATATTATACTTCGGTTTATGTTTTTTTATCAAATGACTTTCTAAAATTAAAGCCTCTACTTCAGTATTTGTTATAATATATTCCAAATGATCAATCTGAGAAACCAGAACATTAACTTTTACACTATCGTGCTTTCTGTTAAAATACGACTTTACACGGCGTTTTAAAATTTTTGCCTTACCAACGTAAATTATTTCATTGTCCGAATTATAATACAAATAACAACCCGGCAATGACGGCAGTAATTTTAAACTTTCTTTCAATTTGTCATTCATAAACAAATTATAACATATTTCACCCATATTTAAAATTTTACAAAATTGATAACATTAAAAATTTTTGTTATTTTATAAATAAGAAAAGGATTATAAAATTCGTGGAAACAAATATATATGCAATCACAGACTCTCATCAGGAAAGCAGCCACCTCAGCAGATTGTTGAGCGAAATTTACAGATGCGAAAAAAATAATACTAAACATTTTCTGCTTTTTGACAGCGGAGATTTGTTTAAAGGAATTTATGATAGAGACCTGTCAGTCAATGCGTATCTAAAACTCAAAGAACTGCTCCCGCAGGCTGAAATATTTATAACCCTTGGGAATAACGATTTTGGATTTAAAAAAGAGGATTTTCAATACCTGAAATCGACTGTAGAAAAATTTAACAAAGCTGGAATTACTTTTGTTTGCGGGAACCTGACCGGGCAAGAAACAGGAAAATCAGTTGACTGGGTTCCTAAATATAAAATCATAGAAATTAATAATAGAAGAATTCTAATAACAGGGTTTTGTGTTAATAATTCATGCGTAAAAAAGTTTGGTCTGGAATTAATACAGCCGGAACTTGCATTTACTAATCTCATAAACTCAATCAACGAATCTTATGATAAAATTATAATCCTGAATCACCACTGGTATACATACAGTAAAGCATTGAAAGATTACGCAAAAAATAAAGGAATAAATATAGATTTAATAATAGGTGGTCATGAACATTCGCCAATAAAACCTGATTATGACAACAATATTTTCTACCCGCTGGCATTTGCAAGAACACTATATAAAATGACTCTTGATGAAGATATTAAAAACATCGAAGAAATAAATTTTGAAGAACTCGATTTTATACCGGAATTTGAACAGCCAATTATTGAATACGAAGAAAAAACCCAATTAAAAACACCTATTGCCAGAAGAGTTTTAAACCTTACAAAATGCTACTCTGATGCCTGCCCGCTGGGAACATTCATTTCTGATAAGATGAAAGAAGCAGGAAACACAGATATAGCATTTCATTCAACCGGTTTTACAATGTACCCGCTTCGCCTTGAAGACAGTAACGTTATTACTAAATATGATTTACAGCGAGTAATGTGTGCGACTTCCACAATAGAAAAAATTGATATTTCAGTAGAACAATTAAAAAAAGTTTTTGAAAATGCAACATTAAACAGAATGTACAAATCACAAGGTAATTCCAGATTTGTTCAATGCTCGCAGAATATTGCAATTACAGGGAAAGGAAATCCCGAAGATAAAACCTATAAAATCCTACAAATAGAAATTAATGGAGAAAAACTTTTAGACTCAAATCAAAATCCCATAGACAGCAGCAGAACCTTCTCCTGCACAATTGATCCGTATATTGGAAACGGAGAACAAGGATTTGATGTATTAAAAAATATTCCAAAAACAAAAATACTAATCAACGGAAAAGAAATTAAAATTAATGATTTATTTTATCAAGCAATAAAAAATGCACCAAAAGAGTTTTCAAACCAATCAGAATACCCCAGCTTCAAAATAACAGATTTATGAGGTAAGAGCTTTTACTATTTTATAAATATCACGAATTTTCTCAGGATTTGAATTTATCATTTCAAAAGTTAATTCTTTCAAATTTTGCGAAGTTTGCAAATGCTCAAAATCAAAAAGTTCAACAGCAGGAATATCAAAAACTTCTATCATTTTTTCCAAAGTTGCCATAGAAGGAAAACTGTTACCAGTCTCAATTTTACCCAGAGACCTTACACCAATATTTAACTTTTCTGCCAACTGCTCCTGAGTATATTTTTTTGATTTTCTCAGTTCTTTAACTCTGGCACCAAATTTATTTTGAAAACTCGTCATAAACCATCCTATTTGTAAATATTATATTTAGTCTTTACATAATAAAAAAGGTACCCATGCTGCCAATTGACACAAAAATCAGTACTAACATATCATGTTTAGGAATTAAGAATACCGAATATTAGATAAAGCTGAACTAAAATAGCAGGAAAGAGGGATTATGTGCGCAGAAAACACAGCAGTAAAAACAAAAGAACGATTCCAAAATGTAGATTTTTTGAGATTTATATTTTCTATTGATATTCTTTTATATCATTTTTATGTAGTATTCAATAAAATCTTATCAAATCAGACACTAGATACTCCTACAATATTCCAATATGTATTTAGAAATTTTAGATATGGATTTATTTGCGTAGATTTTTTCTTTATAATATCCGGTTTTTTCTTATTTAAAAATATAAACAAAGAAGAAGATACTTTTAATTTCGCAATAAATAGAATTACCAGACTTTTACCAACGATATTATTTGCAATATTAGTATATTTAATATTTAGTTTATTTATAGACGGAATGAATTTTAATTTTAATAATAATATTCTATCTGTATTTTTATTAAACAATATCGGGTTTAGTATGGAACATGGTGCAACATCTCAAGAATGGTTTGTGGCTGCTTTATTTTGGATTTCGTTGTTTTACTTTTATATTAATAAAATATTTACCCGAAAATATCTTAACTTAATAATCTGGGTAATTACTATTTTAAGCTTAGCTTTTACAATAAATATTAACTATCCTAACTTTGCAGGGAATCGTCAAATTTCATTTGTTATTGTAAATCACGGTATTGTTCGTGCCCTTGGTGGTATTGGAGTCGGTTATTTTATATCGATGCTATATAATTCAAAATTTTTACAAAATATAAAAACTAATAATTTAATTATTTCAATTTTAGAAATATATTGTTGTTCTTTTTTAATTTTTTATCGTCCAGGTAATTATTTTCTTTATATAGTCATTTTTTCAATTTTATTCTACTTATTTATAATAAGAAAAGGACTTTTATCAAAACTTTTAAATAACAAGCTATCATCAACAATAGGTTCATATTCTTATTCAATATATATTATGCATATTTTTGTCTACACTGTATTAAAACACAGTATAGTTCTTCCTCATCCAAAATTTGTGTTGTCACATTCTATTTTATTTTTAGAATTAACAATAATAACATCTCTTATTGTTGGGATTTTAACATATTACTTCTTTGAAAAACCAATGACGAAATATTTAAAAAATAAATTTTTAACTAACACAACAAATGTCAAAGAAGAAACCTAGGCAAAATAAAAGATTTGTGCTATAATGAGCCTATATGTTTAAAGAGGAGACTTATCATGCATACAGAAGAAAGAACATTTGTTGCAATTAAACCTGATGGAGTTCGTAGAGGACTTATTGGAGACATTATTAAAAGATTTGAAACTAAAGGTTACAAAATCGTTGCTCTAAAAATGATTCAAGTAACTGATGAACAGGCAAAAGCTCATTACGCTGAACATGCTGATAAGCCATTCTTCCAAAGACTTATAGATTATTTGCAAAGCGGTCCTATTATTGCAATGGTTGTTCAAGGATATAACGCAATTGCAGGAGTAAGACATTTGATGGGTTCTACAGACCCTGATAACGCTGAAGTAGGAACAATTAGAGCTGATTTTGCTCAAGTTAAAGAATATAATGTTGTTCACGGATCCGATAGTCCTGAAAGTGCAGCAAGAGAAATTCCTATATATTTCAAGGAAGAAGAACTTTTCACTACCGCAAAATCAATGTCTGAACTTGTTGTAGAAAGCCTTGATCAATAAATAAGTTTTACAATTTACAACACAAAAATGAATCTGCAAATTGCAGGTTCATTTTTTATGCTATAATTTCAAATATGAACGAAAAAGATTATTTTAATTATGAACTGATACATGAAGATGCTCAAACCGGAGCTCGAGCAGGAATTCTGACTACTCCGCACGGAAAAATAGAAACTCCAATATTTATGCCTGTTGGAACAAATTCTGCCGTAAAATCTCTGACCTGCGATCAAATTAAAGATACTGGTGCTCAAATTATTTTATCAAATTCATATCATTTGTACTTAAGAGCGGGAACCAAAAGAATACGTAATTTTGGCGGAATACACAGCTGGATGAACTGGGATAAACCTGTTTTAACAGATTCAGGCGGATTCCAGGTTTTCTCACTGGCTCATTTACGCAAAATAACAGAAGACGGTGTTGAATTCAGAGACCCGAAAGACGGGCAAAAGCACTTTATCTCTCCTGAAGTTTCAATGGAAATTCAGCAGGATATTGGAGCTGACATAATTATGGCATTTGATGAATGTGCTCCGTATCCTTGTGATTACGACACAGCAAAAGCTGCAATGGAAAGAACTCACCGCTGGTTAGAAAGATGTTTCAAAGCAAAAACTAACCCGAAACAAGCTCTGTTCCCAATCGTTCAAGGTGCATTTTTTGATGATTTGAGAAAAGAAAGCGCAAAAGTAATATCTTCATTTGATGCAGTAGGATACGCCATTGGAGGGTTGAGTGTTGGCGAAACTAAAGATATTATGAATCATTTTACAGAACTAACAGCACAGCTTCTTCCAAAATATAAACCTAGATACTTGATGGGAGTCGGAACTCCGGAGGATTTATTAAACGGCATCAAACATGGTATTGATATGTTTGACTGCGTTCTTCCAACCCGTAATGCGCGTCACGGTTCATTCTTCACCTGGGAAGGAAAAGCCAATATCAAAAATAAAAAATACGAAGATGATCATGCTCCGCTTGTCGAGGGCTGCGATTGCTATGCGTGCAGAAATCATTCAAGGGCTTACATAAGACATTTGTGGAGGTGTCAGGAACAAACGGCATCAACTCTGCTATCAATTCATAATATCAAATTCCTTATTGATTTTGCAAAACAATGCCGTCAAGCAATTTTAGAAGACAGATACGCCGATTTTTATAATGAACATTATAAAAATTTAATCTAAGAATATTTTGTGAACCGATAAACATTTATCGCCAGACGTAGAGTATCTCACCTTATTGTTGCCATCAATAACCTGGCAGACACCAATCTCTTGACTCGGCAGAATAGTAAATAGGCTAGATTTGTCATAAGTGGATGTATTGTGCTTTTCTCCAGGTTTAGATCCAATACCATCAATACCATAGGATGGCTTTTCATAATTACCGCCAAGCCCAGGATTATACTCCAAATCACCAGGACCTACTGCTATTGGTGGCTTTGAACCTGGAATTGTAGTCAATGTGGATATAGTAAACTTAGCATTTACTATGTCCACATTACAAACATAAGCACCTCTTTTTTCACAAGTAACTTTAACACTAGATAAATTCTTATTGGGCACAAGCGGCTTGTCAGGTAATGTAACTTCTGGCGGTTCAGGGTCTTTTGGAGTTTCCGGCTCCGGCACAGTTGGAACATCCGGTCTAATAGGATCCTCATCTAATGCGATAACATCACTTGTTTCTTTATCAAACACTGTCCTATGTTTTGGGTCAATAAAAAACTGTCTCAAATCTTTACTTAAAATATTTGGACCTTTTGCACCATTCAAATCTATAAAACCATGAATTCCAGTTAAACCAACCTGAGGTGTTATACAAATACTAGCACCGTTTTTTAATGATGCACAAGCTCCATCAAATGTCGGAGTATAATCTTCTTTCTTTTTATCAATTGTATAAGCAGAATATGATTTTGCAAAACAATCGCCATTACTGTCGCCACAATATTTTGCAACCCTTAAATATTTCTTTAAAAATTTACCAGAAGTTTCTGCATAAGACTCAGGCTTTGCATCAACATACATCATTGTATCAAAAAATGTTTTTTGATTTTCTGCAATATTTAAACCCTCAACTGCCTCTTCTATTTTATTAACATCTCTATCATAAGCATTATTATATAAATAAGTATAAAAATTAGTTGTCAAAACTGGAAGCACCATACCTGCAATAATCCCAACAATAACAACTGCAAGCAAAACTTCGGTCAAGGTAAAAGCATTAAACGATATCCTCTTTTTAGCCATTACAAACTCCATAAAAAATAATATATTTTATATTATAAACTATCATTATACCAATGTCAATATATAATACTACATTTAGATATTTATATAATGTTATAAACTCAATATAAGTAGTCATAATATATATATGGATGAAATAGAAATACTCAAAAAAATAGCATTTAATATAAAAGTCGAAAGATTGAGAAAAGGATTTACACAATTCCAACTTGCGGAAATGATTGACGTACACGAAAAATACATAGGAAAAGTTGAATCCGGAAAACAAAATATAACAATAAAAACACTTATTAAACTTGCTACAGCCCTTGATACAAATTTAACAAAACTTGTTAAAATTGATGACTAAAAAGGTGCAAGCCAGGGCTTGCACCTTTTTAGTCTATTCAAACATTTTATTAAACATCTCTATGACCGACTTTTAACTTATGGTCAATTACAGCAGTTTTTTGATTCGCATCTAACTTTCCTTTTACCAGATGATAAGCAAGAACTGCTGAAGACCCAATACCTGCTATAACTTTACCTGATTTACTAATACTATTGATAGGATGGCGCAAAGTTTGCCACAAAGTAGGACCTTCTTTAGAAAAAACTTTTGGTAAAGATTTAAATATCCAGGAACCTGTTAATAATGATACACCGGTTAAAGTTCCATAAAATAAACCCTTTAACGATGCATTAGCCATTTGATTTGCTACAGAAAAGAATTTCCAAACATCAGCTACACTTTCATTAAGCGAAGATTTTTTTTCGCTATTGACATCATTTTTCACAGCAGGCGCTAATAATGTTTTGTCATCATTGATAAAATTCTCAAAAGTTTTTTTATCAATATTTTGCCCTGAAGCACCATTTAACAACAACTGTTCATTTCCTTTGAAGCTAACCGGGTTGAATCCTACTTTCATCATAAACACACTCCTTGCAACTTATAAAACACTAAAAAAAATATTTTTGCTACTACTAAATAATTTGTTACATTCCAAACAATGATAATTGAGGAACGCCATCTTCATTATTTACTATTTTCTTTCGAGTTGCAAGGTTATTTGAAAAATCTTTTTGCATTTTTATCATTAATTCTTCAGAACGCTTAACAACAGCAGACGGCAAACCTGCCATTTTAGCAACCTGAATACCATAACTCTTGCTGGCTCCGCCCTGAACAATTTTTCTTAAAAATTCAATCTCACCGTTATTCTCCGCAATTGTTATTCTATAATTCTTAATCTGCGGATAAGTTTTAGTCATAACATTAAGCTCATGATAATGGGTTGCAAAAATACATCTGGCTCCAATTTTTGTAGCAATATACTCTGCAACAGACCAGGCAATCGCAACTCCATCATAAGTACTTGTACCACGACCAATTTCATCTAACAAAATAAAACTTCTATCAGTTGCAGTGTTTAAAATATAAGAGGTTTCAATCATCTCAACCATAAATGTTGATTGTCCGAGTGTCAAATCATCACTGGCACCCACTCTGGTAAAGACTTTATCTACAACACCTAATTTTACATAATCTGCAGGAACCCAAGAACCAATCTGAGCTAAAATTGCGATTAAAGCATTCTGCCTCATATAAGTAGATTTCCCAGCCATGTTAGGCCCTGTCAGAATCATAAACTGCGTAGAATCACCACCGCTGGCTTTTGATTTTAGTTCTAAATTATTTGAAACATACTGTCCTAGCGGCAATATTTTTTCAAGTACAGAGTGTCTGCCGTTTTTAACAATAAAATCATCTGAATCATCAATAACAGGTCTGCAATAATTATTTTCAACAGCAACTTCAGCCAGCGATGTAATAACATCAGCTTTTGCAATACAATCAGCAATTTCGCGAATTTTTGAAACAAATTCTTTAGAATACTCTCTAAAATCAGTAAATAATTTATATTCTAACTCGGTTGACTTAAATTTTGCAGATAAAACATCATCTTCATGTTTTTTAAGTTCATCTGTAATAAATCTTTCGGCTCCGGTTAGGGTTTGCTTTCTTATATAAGTTTGCGGAACCATATTCAAATTTGAATTTGTTACTTCAATAAAATAACCAAAGACTTTGTTATAACCAATTTTTAAATTTTTAATTCCTGTACGTTCTTTTTCTTCTTCTTCAAAATTTTTAAGCCATTCTTCACCGCCTGTCAGTAAATCTCTGAAATAATCAAGCTCCCCGCTGACACGTTCTTTTATGATCCCGCCCTCTTTTAATAAAATAGGTGGATTATCTACAATCGTGTTTTCTATTAGTTGAGTATAATCAGCAATATCATCTTGATATTCTCTAATTAATGAGAACATATCATTATCAAGCTCCTGGGTACAATCAAGTATTTGAGGCAGCATTGACAGAGATAATTTTAAACTTACAAAATCTTTAGGACTGGCTGAGCCGTTACTCATACGAGTAGCAAGACGTTGTATATCATAAATTTTTTCCAAAGATTCAGATAAAGTAAATCTTATATCACTTTTTTCTACAAGTTCTGTTACTGCATTTTGACGGGTCAATATATCATCAACTCTTTTTAACGGCTGACAAATCCAATTTCTTAAAAGCCTTGCCCCCATATTTGTTTTAGTTTTGTCAATTGACCAGAGCAAAGAACCATATTTATTTTTTTCACGTAATGTTTCAACAAGCTCCAGATTTTTTCTCGTTGAAGCATCTAAAATCATATACTCGGAAAGCTCATACGATTCAATCCTATCAAACTTTGGCATATTGCCTTTTAAAGTTTCCCAGACATATGCTACCAGAGCTCCTGCAGCTCTAAATCCTATTTTATACTTTGAATACCCGAAACTTTCCAAACTTTGAGTTTTAAAAACCTGTTTTAAATTATTTTCAGCAAAAGCAGGTTCAAAAACAGACGGAGGAATTTTTGAACAGTTATATCTTTTTGTTATCTCATCAGGAAGATTTATCACTTCATCCGGAACAATCTGAAAAGGTTTAATATCCTGTTTTTGGCTTGGCGCAACAATTTCAGACGGATTTAATCTTGCAAGCTCTGCCATAATTAAATTTAAAGAAGCCTGAGTAACTTTAAACTCTCCCGTTGAAATATCCGTATATGAAAAACCAAATAATTCACTTTTTTCATCCTGATAAATTGCACAAATATAATTGTTAGAATTTTGGTTTAAAAGATTACTCTCTGTCAATGTACCGGCAGTAATTACCCTTGTAACACCACGTTTTACAAGCCCTTTAGCAAACTTAGGGTCTTCTAATTGATCACAAATTGCTACTTTAAAATTCTTTTGAACAAGTTTTTCCAAATATGAATCTGCAGACTTAGCAGGAATTCCTGCAAGCGGAATTCTACCTAACTTAGGACCTGCATCACGCCCAGTTAATGTTAATTCCAGCTCTTTGGACATGATTAGTGCATCTTCAAAAAATGTTTCATAAAAATCTCCCAATCGATACCACAGTAAAATTTCTGGATTTTCCTGTTTTATCTTTAAATACTGCTGCATGACCGGAGTTGTATCTTCCAGTTTAACTTCCCAACTGTTTATGTGATTGATTTCAGACTTGCTCATATTATAATATTCTTATAAAAATGAGAGGATTTCAACATGGGTTGTTTAAAAAACGTAACACGGGCAGTTCTTTTAACATTGGCAATTGTAGGTTTTATGGCACTTGGCGGTCAAAATTGGATTAAATATCAATTCAAAAATTTCATAAACCCGAGCAAAGACGTTGTACTGGAACGCGCTCAAAAAATTGGAGACTTCTCAAAAATAAACAAAGAATTTGAAATAGAAAAAGCGGCAGGAGTTTTAGGCTACAACGCAGTTCTGGCAGAACATAAAGCCTCAGGACAAAAAATGGTGGTAGTTGATTCCGGCAAAAAAACAATACTATCAACAGATGATATAAAAGCGCCTGATGCCGAAACTCGAATAAAAACAGCTATCAGTAAAATTAAATATCAATCTGCAGCAATTGAAGAATTCGCAATAACAGAAAAAGGAACAATGAAATCCTACGGAAAAGAGATTCCATATGTGAAATTTACTGCAAAAATGAAAAAGCTTCCTGTTGGAGAAATTTCAGGCATAATTTCAGTTGTCAAAGATGAACAAGGTAATGATAAAATATTGATTTCTGCGAATGAGAAAGATAGATATTCTCAACTGATAACAAACGAATTTTTTAAAGAAATTAAATAGAAGCAAGCATTTATACCATTTACATATTGTAATAATAAAGAAGCCTGCTAAAAAATATGTTATACTGTAATAAAGATTATTAAAGGATTAGGGGAGAATATGAAAAAAATTCTTATAGTAGATGATGAGCAAGATATTGTTGAAAGTTTAAAATTTGTTCTTGAAAATTATAATTATACTTGTTACTGCGCATACAACGGCGAAGATGGATTAAAATTAGCAAGAGATATTATGCCGGATTTAATTATTTTAGATGTTATGATGCCAAGAATCAATGGATACAAAATCAGCCGTCTTTTAAAATTTGACAACAAATACAAAAATATCCCTATTTTAATGATTACAGCACGCTCACAGGAAGAAGATAAACTTATTGGAGAAGAAACCGGAGCCGATGAATATATAACAAAACCTTTCGACCTTGATGATGTAGTAAAAACAGTTCAAAAATACTTGGAATCAGAAAAATAAAATGAATATTATAACAAACAAAACACTTGAAACTTTAAAATATGACCTTGTAAGAGAAGGATTGGTTCAATACGAAGTTGTTGAACAAGCCGAAGAAATTGCTAATGCTCAAAATATAAACATAGGTCAGGCTCTGATAAATTCTGGCTTCTTATCAGAAGAAAAATTAATTAAATTTTTGGAATCAAAGCTGCACACCCCGTACGTCAACCTTGAAGACTACCAGCTGGATCCTAAGTGCTTAAAATACATAAATTATTCAGATGCCCGAAGATACAAAATTATTCCTTTGTTCAAAATTGAAAATACATTAACTGTAGCAATGGCAGATCCAAGAGACTTATTTGCAATTGATAGAATCATGGAAACTGCAGAATGCGAAATTGATCCGGTACTATCATCCGAAGAAAGTATTCTCAAAAAAATTGATGAATTTTACAAAATTGATGTCACAGTTGGCAATATTTCTACTGAATCTAATACTGGTTATGATTGGCAGGATGAATTACATAAAGAAGATTTAAGCGACAACCATATCCAAAAAATAATTAGAGCCATACTTAAACAGGCAATTTTGGAAGGGATACATGAAGTAACTTTTCAAGGTGAAGATGACGGGCTTGGGGTTAACTTTAAAAAACAAACCGAGCTTTTAAATAAAGGAATCATTCCTACAGTATTAGTTTCATCTTTTGTTGCAAAATTAAAAACACTTTCTGAACTTGACCCATCAGTTTCAGAAGTTCCACAGCTAGGGAAATTATGCTTTAAAGTTGATAATATTATTGTAATCGCAAGTGTTTCAACATTTCCAACAATTATGGGCGAAAGAATTTTCTTAAAAATTTACAAACCGCCAAAAGATTTAAATAAAATAATTTCCTCTAAACAAGAGCTGTCAGAAATAAAACAAGCTCTGGAAAAACCCGGAATTATTATGGTCTGCGGTTCATCTTTGAGCGGAAAAACACACGTAATATATTCGCTTTTGCTTGAAGCTGCAAAATCAAAATCAAAAAATATTATGACACTGGAAAGTATTTCCAAATACGAGCTTGATGGAATTAATCAGTGCGAATTTAACGAGAACGTAGGTTTCAATATGGACAAAGCAGCCAGATTCATTGAATTTCAATCTCCTGATATTATTTATTTAGAGGGTATCAAATCTAAAGAATCTTTTGATTATTTTTCAAGCCTTGTATACAATGATAAAACTGTTATTATGGAATTTCTTGCAAATAACATGGAAGATTTGCGCAACAAAATGGCATTTTCCGATTTTGATACTCTAAAAACAATAATAACATGCATGATATTTATTCATTCAAAAGACAGTGTAGAAGTATTTAATCGGGAAACACTTCAAAAATACCTTGGCTAAATAAACAGTTGATAGCATACCTACATACGCAGCACCCCTGCGGAACTGAATACTTGTATTGAGATTAAACAGTTGGTGGCATATTTCCCTGTTTGGTGAGGACAGAACAAAAAAAATACCCGCCATTGCGGGTTAAAAAACTTTTCTAGGAATTAGGAATAGGAATTAATCGTCTCTCTTTATTATTTAAACGGAATTAAAATTTTCTCTTGTTCTCTTAATATCTCTCGTGTTTATCTAATGTTTACATATATATAAAGTATATACAAAATACATAATTTCAGTTGGCGGATATTTTGTTACATTTATTAACAAAAAGAAGAGAGTAATTTCTCTCTTCTTTCTTATTTTTAATTAAAAAATTTCGTTTATTTCAAAGCAAAAGTCATATCCGCTTCAACACAAACCTTACCGTCAACCTTACCAACGCCATGAGCCTTACAGATAGGACCTTTAACTTTTGTAAGTTCAACTTCCATTTCAAATCTATCACCAGGACGAACAATGTTTTTGAATCTAACGCCATCAACTCCTGCATATAATGTCAATTTACCAGCAAATTCAGGCATTGTCATCAAAATAGGAGCAGAGCATTGAGCCATAGCTTCAAGCTGTAATACTCCCGGCATAATAGGATTTCCAGGGAAGTGTCCTTGGAAAAATGCTTCATTCATAGTTAAATTTTTATACCCTTTAGCATATTTTCCCGATACGCATTCCGTAATTCTATCTACAAGTAGAAACGGATATCTGTGCGGTATCATTTCCATAATTTGCAGAGTATCAAAACTTAAAACTTCTTTTGTTTCTTCTGACATTTTTATCTCCTTATATTTTTATCAATTTATCTTTTA
This sequence comes from uncultured bacterium, assembly GCA_958366705.1. Taxonomy (GTDB): domain Bacteria; phylum Cyanobacteriota; class Vampirovibrionia; order Gastranaerophilales; family Gastranaerophilaceae; genus Zag111. Next base: position 180,776 of record CATXCB010000001.1, on the reverse strand, counting down.
ACATTTTTGCTACTTTTACATGAACAGCATGTCCGGCTTCTTTTGCAAGAATCTGGCAGCGCATATTCAAAGGATTAACTCCTGTCAAATATAAATCGCCAACCAAATCCAGGATTTTATGTTTGATTTGCTCATTTTCAGAACGCAATTCAGTAGTATAACCGCCATCATCAGTGAATCCGACCGTATTTTCTTCAGTTACCCCCTGTGCAAAACCAAGCATTTGATATTTTTTCAAATCTCTATAAAAACCAAATGTTCTAGCTTCTATAATTTCATCCTTATTTTTAGGATTGTAATTAACAAAACGTCTTGTACAATCCGGATGGTCATAGTTAACTGCATATGAAATAAACAGATTGTCACTAGGCAAAATTACAAGACTTGTTTTACCATTTAAATAGTAAACAGGTTCGGAAACTGTATAATATTTTTCTTTTGAGAAAAATGATTTATCCGTACCAACTGATTTTATAGCATCAACCCAGCCCTTAGAACTACCATCAAGAATCGGGACTTCCTCTTCTGTCATACAAATATCTACAGAATCTATGTGACAAAATGCTAAAGCCGCAGATAAATGTTCTGTAAGCATTGCTCTGGCTTTTTTAGTACCCATAACAACACAGTGATCAGTAGACACTACATTATCAACATTTGCAGTAAATGAATCTTTATCCTTTACAAAATATCTTATCTGACCTGAATTAGATGGGAATAACGTAACTTCACACGGTTTATTTTTCATTAAACCATTGCCGGATATTTTTATTTCTTTTTTTAATGTAACCATTCTAGTGCCTATTCAACCTCTTGATGTGCTTCTTCGAATGATTTTAAAATCGGTTCAAACTTTCTGAATTTCGCAAATATTTCCTGCGCATCTTTCATAGTTTTCAACTGCTTAATAAAATCTTTTCTAGGAACAGCCGGAATTCCAACAATAATTGATTTTGCCGGGAATGATTTTGTAACACCTGCTTTAGCTGTAATAATAGTATCAGAACCTATTTCAATATGATCCGCCAAACCGGCTTGACCGGCTATAACAACTCTATCGCCAATTACACAACTGCCTGCAATACCAACTTGAGATACGATTAAACAGCCTTTTCCAATACGGCAGTTATGTCCAATCATAACAAGGTCATCAATTTTTGTATTATCACCGATGACAGTATTTTCAATTGTACCTCTGTCAATAGCAGTATTTGCACCGATTTCAACATTATTACCAATTACAACAGAGCCAATTGATGGGATTTTAAAGATTACTTGTTCAACATCGCCTTCTTTAATTTCACCCTCTTTTCTTGCATTTTCAATATTGTTAGGATTTTCAGTAACAAAACTGAAACCATCAGCACCTAAAGATACACCGTGCTGTAAAATTACATCGTTACCGATTTGAACTCTATCACCAATATTTACACCAGGGTGGAAGAAACAATTATTACCAATTTTTACATTACTTCCAACGTATGAATTAGCTAAAATCTTAGTATTATCCCCGATAACAGCATTTGGAGAAACCACTACATTTGGTCCAATACAAACATTTTGACCTAATTTTGCTGAAGGATCAACAACTGCTGATGGGTGAATATCCTTATTCACTACAGGAGGAACATAGAATAAATTCAATAATTTCATCATAGCAAGTCTTGGTCTTTCAACCTCAATAGTAGTGAAACCATCAATTTGTACACCTAGTGGAACTAATGCAGCTTTTGCTTTAGATTTAGCTAGATTTGCAATTTCTTCTTCTCCTAGTGCTAACGCTAAAGTATTTTCATCACACAACAAAGGTGGTGCAATTTGTGTAATACTTGGGCTTGCCACTTTTGTTAGCATACCGCCTACAATTTGTGTAATTTCATCTACTGTAAATGATCTCATTTTTATCTCCTTATTATATATTATTTTGCTTTATATTGCGTTAAGCTTTTCTTCTAGAATACTCTTAAATAACACCTATATTACTCTAATACCAGCTTTGTCATTCTGAGGACTTTAGTCCGAAAGAATCCAGCTTTTAATTTATTATATCATAGTATAAATCATTCCAATTCGGATTATTTATTTCTATTAAATCAAGTTTTTTCTTTCTTGAAGTATTTTTTAATTTCTTTTCCCTATCTATTGCGTTCTTTATATCCTCATAAATTTCATAATAACCCAGTTTATCGACATTATATTTTTTAGTAAACCCATCAGCTAACTTGTTTTTATGCTCATATATTCTTTTAATTAAATTTGAAGTAATTCCTACATACAAAGTACCATTTCGTTTATTAAAAAGAATATATACATAATACTGAGACATTATTTGTCTTTCTTTATAGGCTGGATTGTTTCGCTTTCGCTCACAATGACATTAGATTTCATTTTTTCAATGGTATTTGTTGTCGACTTGCCTTCAACAAAAGTTATGAACTCAACTCTTGTGTTGTTTTTTCTCATAATATCAGCCTCAGGAAGAGTTTCCATTGTGTAATCAGCACCTTTGGTATAAACATCAGGTTTTATTTCATCTAATAATTCTCCCGGACTATCTTCATCAAAGAAAACAACATAATCAACACAAGCTAACGCGCACAAAACTTCTGCCCTATCCTGTTCATTATTTATAGGTCTTGTTGGGCCTTTTATACTGCGGACTGATTTATCTGAATTTAATAAAACAATTGAATAATCTGCAAAAGATTTTGTTTTTTGCAAATATCTTACATGACCAACATGCAAGATATCAAAACAACCATTGGTAGCAACAACTGTCTTGCCGCTTTGATGCAATTTCTTCACAAAATCTGCTACATTTTCTCTACTAAGAAGTTGTCCCATAAATATACCCTCTAACTATTTGATTATACATAAAAAGAGCCAAAAAATCCCCAAATTTAACAAAAAGTAATAAAAAGCACGATTCTAAAAAAGAATCGCACTTCTTATTATTCTAAATAACAATACTACACATCCATAGAAAATTTACGTTCAGTTGATACTTTTGTTTCCGGATTAACAAAACCTTTCAACGATTTAGGAATTTTTCTAAAAACTCTAGCCGTTTTTTGCGTATCAGGTCCAGCAATACTTAACCTTTCTTTCACCAGAATTGAGGCGACCTGATTTGCAGGTTTATTAAATCGTTGAACAGTACCGCCTGTAACCCATGGAGTAATTATTAATTTCGAAATATTCATTTATACCGAACCTCTTTAAATCTAAAAATAAAACCTATTAATAAAGTTCCATTTCAATAACTTTTTTACATAATCTTACGGTATTTAATGCAGCACCAATTCTAATATTATCGGCAACACACCATAAAGAAATACCATTTTCAAATGCAAGGTTCTTTCTTATTCTTCCTACAAAAACAGGATCCACACCGGAAGCATCCCGGGTTGTAGGATATTCAAAATTTTCAGGATTATCAATAACTTCAATACCAAATGAATTTTTCATAATTTCACGAACTTCATCCGGAGTAACAGGTTTTTCAAATTCAATATCAACAGCTTCTGAATGCCCATTATATACCGGAACTCGAGCTGCAGTACATGAAATTGGCAAGTCTGCAGGAAGATGAAGAATTTTCTTTGTCTCATTTGCGACTTTCATTTCTTCTTTTGTATAACCATTATCACAGAACACATCAATTTGAGGAATTACATTAAATGAAATCGGTTTTTTAAACGCCTCATTATTAAAATCTTTTCCCTCAAGAGTTGCTTTGGTATTTTCGGTTAATTCATTAATTGCTTTTAAACCTGCACCAGAAACAGCTTGATATGTTGAAACAAGTAATCTTTTAATTCCAAATTTTTCATGCAAAGGTTTTAAAACAAGCATTAATTGAGAAGTAGAACAATTTGGATTAGCTATAATACCTTTGTGTTTTCTCAAATCTTCATCATTTACGTACGCAATAACTAAAGGCACATCTTCATCCATTCTAAAAGCTGAAGAGTTGTCAATCAAAACTCCTCCGCGTTTTACAATTTCCGGTGCAAATTTTTGAGAGGTTGAGCCGCCTGCAGAAGCCAATACAATATTAACACCATCAAAACTTTCAGGTGTAGCTTCTTCTACAGTATATTCATTTCCTTGAAATTGAATTTTAGTACCAGCACTTTTTGCACTTGATAAAAATTTAATTGAACCAAAATCAACTTTCAATTCATCTATAATCTTTGTAATTTCTCTTCCTACAACACCTGTAGCACCTAAAATTGCAATATTTGCTTTTTGTTTCATGTTCAATAACTTCCTTTTTTATGTGTACAAACCAATGATACTACAATAATAACATCATTACAGTAATAAGTATCCAATATTAAAATATCTTAATTATTATAAAAACTGATTACCTAATCTACTCCATGATATTTTCCAAACCATAGATAAAATCTTTATTATTATGTACATGTTTAATTGCCATTAAAACACCGGGCATATAACATTTTCTATCAGTTGAGTCATGACGGATAGACAGAGTCTGCCCGAATGAACCAAATAAAACTTCTTGAGAAGCCATATAACCAGGCATTCTAACAGAATGAATTTGAATATCAGAATATGATGTCCCGCCCCTGGAACCTTCAATAGTTTCGGCTTCTACACAATTCCCACATTTAAAAGACTGCTTTGCTTCTGACATCATCAATGCCGTTTTAATCGCTGTACCTGATGGAGCGTCTTTTTTCTGGTTATGATGATATTCTATAATCTCAGCATTATCAAAATATTTTGCAGCCATTTTGGCAAACTGCATCATTAAAACTGCACCGGTTGAAAAATTAGGTGCAATAAGGCAGCCTGATTTATATTCTGAAGAAAGTTTTTGCAAATACTCAATCTCTTCATCTTTTAAACCTGTAGTACCTACTACAATATTAATACCATTTTTCAAACAATATTTTGCATTTTCATATATTGAAGCAGGCTGAGTAAAATCAACAAGAACATCTATTTCGCAATAACTTTTTGCTTCATCTATTGTTCTATATCCGTCCCCTTTTATGTCAATTTTAGCAGCAAGAACCATTGTCGAATCTGCTTCTACAGCTTCACACACAGCTTTTCCCATTTTTCCATTCGCACCGCAAACAGCTACTTTTATCATAAGTTTTCTCCTTTGTAGTTTGTATAATATTAGATTCTTCAAGTTCACACATTTTAGCGGGGATTGAAGAATCTAAGGTTTATCATTTAATAAAAAATTTAGTTTAATAATCTCCAATTGAAGAATCATCATCATCTTTGAGAGCTGACAAATCATCTTTGCAGTTTGTATCAAACTCTTCCGGCATCATATCATCATCTGGCCATACAGTATCACTATCGTATCTTGCTGAAGCTAAATTTTCAGATGCTGATAAATCAGAACTTGTTAATACAGTTTCTGATAACACACAACCGGCCATATCACAGTCTGTAAAATTGCAGTATGTCATCTGTGCATAACTGCAATCTGCTCCTGTTAACAAACTTTCTGTAAAATCGCATTCTATAACATGAGCTCTTGTGAAATCAACAGAAGTTAAATCTGCACCTGCAAAATTCACTAATGCTAAACTACAATCTGCAAATGAACTCGAATTCAAATCAACATCAGAAAAATCCACTTCTCTCAATGTCATATTTGAAAAATCCACTTCGCTTAAATCTATATCATCTCTATCTCTTTTCCATTCATTAAATTTGTCGGGGTTACGTTCTAATAAAGATAATAATTCTTCTTTTGTATAGTCTAACATTCTTATCTCCTTAAATCTTAAATATATATCTATTATTCTACTAAATTCATTTGCATTGCAATCAACACAGCCTGGGTTCTATTAGCAACATTTAATTTCTTAAAAATACTGTTCAAATGACTTTTTACAGTCACTTCACTCAATACAAGTTTTTGCGCAATGGATTTGTTGCTTTCTCCCTGCGTAACTAATAATAAAACATCTTTTTCCCTCTTAGTCAAGGAGTTAAAATTAGTAATTTGATTAATTGTAACATTTTGGACAGAATCAGCATTATTGCGTGCTTTTTTTACTCTTCTTAAAACAGCTTCAATTCTTGCAAGCAGATTGGGTAAAATAAACGGCTTAACAATATAATCATCGGCTCCAATTTTCAATCCGGATACCATTTTTTGGTCTTCACTAACCGCAGTAACCATTATTACCGGAATATCTGCAGTAATCGGATTTTTTCTTATTGCTTTCAATGTATCCCAGCCATTCATATTTGGCATCATTACATCAAGCAAAACAAGGTCAAAGTTCTGATTATTTTCTAAAAGGTTTAACGCCTGCATCCCATCAGCAGCACAGGTCAAATCATAGCCGTAAAAAGGCAGGACATCTTCTAAATATTTAGGATTATCATCAACTAATAAAATCTTAGTTAATTCAGGCATATACAACACCTTATTCGAGTTAAACTATCTGGTATTTTAAGGCTTTTAACGCAGCTTGGAGTCTGTCATCGACTTCTAATTTTTGCAAAATACTTGCTACATGAGCTTTTGTTGTATTAACACTGATAACAAGATGCTGCGCAATCTCCATATTGCTATATCCCTCTGTCATCAGCTTTAAAATTTGAGCTTCCCTTGCAGTCAAATCATAATTTTTATAAGAAGTTTCATTTTCTTGAATTTTAGAATTTGTCGTTGCCTGTAATACAATATGCGCAATACTTGGATCAAACCATGCAGCTCCGTCAGCTACAGATTGAACAACATTGACAAGTCTTTGCAAATTTATTTCTTTTGAACAATAAGCGTTTGCTCCTGCTTTTAAACTGTTCAAAACTTCTTTTTCATCATTATGCGATGTTAAAATAATAATTTTAGCTTCTTTATTAATTTTATGAATAGCTTTTGTTGCCTCAATACCATTCATATTAGGAAGACCAAGATCCATAATTACAATGTCAATTGAATTATTCTTGAATATATCCAGAGCTTCTTCTGCTGAAGATGCTTCATAAATAATATCAATATAATCAACATCTTCAAATGTAGTTTTTAGACCAAAACGTGTCAATTCATGGTCTTCTACAATTAATAAGTTCTTTTTCATATACTCAATTCCTCTTTTGCCAAACTGTAATCAGGATTCAGGTTCAAACTTTTTTCAAAATTCTTGTGAGCTTCAGCTGTCAAACCCTTATTTTTAAGCACAAGTCCTAAATAATAATAATATCTAAAATCTTTTTCGTCAATATGCTTTACAACGCCTAAAAAGGATAAGGCTCCATCATAATTTTCTTTATCAATTTCAATTCTTGCTAAATCAATCCATCCATCTCTAAATGCAGGGTTAATTGCTACAGCTTTTTTCAAATAAGCAATTTCACGATCCTTTTCCAGCAGAGCCATCTGATAATAGGCTTCATAGGCACTTGAACTTGCTTTCAAAACTTTTGAATATATATCTTTTGCTTTTTTAAGATTATTTAGCTTTTGATAAGTTTTAGCAAGTTTTATTTCAGAATTATATGAACGATCTTTGCCGGAAGCTTTTTTATAATAATTTGCCGCAAGTTTATAATCCTTATTTCTAAATGCTATATCACCTAATACAATTAAAGCCATAACATTTGATTTGTCGATATCTACAGATTTTAAGGCATAATCCTGAGCTTTTTCAAACTCTTTCATATCAAAGTAAACCTGTGCTGTTAAAGCATAAACCTCTTTATTTATATTTTTTTTACCTGAAATTGACGATTGCAAAACCCTAATAGCTTTATTTAATTCTCCTTCGTCATAATAATAATATGCAAGGTAATATTTCTTCCAGTAATCATTTTTTGCAGCTTTATACAAAATATACTGTTGCGAAGAATGCAATTCCTTGTCAAAAATAACTGTATTAATTACCTTTGAATCCAAATCACTTAAATATTTCAAACCATCCTGCGGTTTGTCAGATTGAGCATAAATTTCTGCACGAAGTCTTTTATAATTAATATTTTTAGGATTTTTTGAAATCGCTTCATCAATAGATTTTTGAGCCTGTTTAATATCTCCGTTTTTCAGACTTCCAAAAGCTACAAGATAATTTGCATAATCAGATTCCATTAATAGTGTAGTCTGTTTTAACAGTTCGCCTGTTGCCTCCTGACTCTGATCATTATACATAATATTTGCATAAATTTCTGCCAGATAAATTTGATCTTTATGAGTCAAAGTATAATTCGGGAAATAAAAATTCTTCACATCTTCTTCCAACAAAGATGAAACCGAATTATCTGCAATCTTTGAAATCGCAAGTTCGGCCAGACTAAAAAATCCAATAGAAGCCATCTCCTTAGATAATCGCATATAGATATAATCATTTGGCATAACATTGTCTATTAATATTTGAAAATCCCTATATGATGAACGAACATTGCTCTGCATAAATTTATCCATAGCAATTGTATATTGATTTTTAATAGAATTTTTAGTTAATGACATTTTTTTTAAATCAAATGACGGTTGATTTATTTCTTCAAGATAAGTAGATTGATTATTTTCCAGAGGATTAATCAACTCAATGCCATTCATATCAAATCCAAAAGCAGAGGTCATTCCTAAAGAAGCAAGAAGCAATGATGCGGCTATATAATTTCTAACTTTCATTGATTCCCCCTTTTTCAGAAATATTTCCCAGATAATATCTGTTAAACATTTCAACTACTTTTTGCTGAGCTTCGGTTCTTGATTCTGCAGTAACCAAACGATATATAGACATTAAATCATACTGTTTCAAAAACTCTTCATCAAGAGGCTCCATTTTGCCGTTAGATTCAGATAGAAAAACTTTAATAATTTTATTTGACGGAATGGATAAAAATGTATCCACAAGATTTTTATCAAAATGAGAACCTGCACCTTTTAATAATATATCAAGAACATTAGCAATAGGCATCTTGTCACGATAATGCCTTTTTGACGTAATAGCATCAAAAACATCTGCAACTGCCAAAATTCTACCTCCAAGGGTAATTTCTTCTCCTTTCAGGTGCCTGTAATACCCTGTTCCATCCCATTTTTCATGATGTGAACAAGCCATTTCTGTTATAATCCTAAAATCAGGAGACATGTAAATTTTGTTCAAAATATTGTGAGTAATCCTTACATGTTCTTGAATATGTTTATACTCTTCCTCTGTAAGCTTGCCTTCTTTCTGCAATACAGAATCTCTTATACCAATTTTGCCTATATCATGCAAAATTGCAGCTTTTTCCAACAAACTTCTATCTTTAGCCTCCATACCAATAGCTTCGGCTAAAAGTGTTGAATACATACGAACACGTGTAGAATGACCTGCGGTAATTTTATCCCTTGCATCAATTGAGGTTGCCAGTGTATCGATGAAACTTTCAAACAAAACTTTTTGTTCGTGATACATCTGCAACTGCTGGTCAAATAATTGTGCATTTTCAAGTGCAATACTTGCACTTCCGCCAATTGCAATTAACAAATCTTCGTCATTTTTAGTAAATACACCATCAATTTTATTTAATACCTGAAACGCACCTATTATCTCTCTATTATTATTCATAATAGGCATACACAAAATTGTTTTTGTTCTATAACCGGTTTTTATATCAACTTCAGGGTTAAATCTTGGATCGTCATAAGCTTCTACAATATTTAACGTTTCACCGGTTTTAACAACATAACCGGCAAGCCCTTTATCTGCCGGGAACCTTATTTCATGGCTTGCATCAACCCCTAAAGCAACTTTAGACCACAACTCATCAGTATCTTTATCCCATAAAAAAACCGTACATCTGTCTGCCTGAATTGCATTTTTTGTTTCTTCTGCTATAACTCTCAACAACTCATCAATATCGGTCAATGCCGTAATTGAACGGCTTATTTTTACAAGCGACACCAAAGGATCACTCTTCGTTGGAAGAGAATAATCCATTCCGTTTTGCAGCTGCTTTATTCGCGTATTTATTGTACCTGACAGAGAAAACCTATCTTCTTCTACTGAAAGTTTTAAAGCGTTATTGTAATGAATAATTGCGACATCTTTATTATTCTCAGCAAAATTAATATTCCCCAGTATCAACTCATTTATCAACTGCGCAGAAATATTTGCTGAACGTGAAGCCATAAATGAGGCATCCTGAATCAACGCAAGACTACTTTCAAAATCAGTTTTATGCTCAGAATAATTTAAAAATGACAAAAGACTCAAACATATAGAAATACCGGCAGTTAAGTCCTTATTTTTAAATATTTCATATGCTTCTTTTATTAAACTTTCAGCTTCAGGATATTTTTTTTCATCAATAAGACTTAATCCCTGATGAATAAAATTTTCAGCTTTTTCTGCTTTTATTTTGCTCTCAGTCATATATAATTATCCTTTTCATATATTGTACAATAATTTCTCAATTATTTCAAAATATATTTACATTTTGTAGTTTACGACAAAATAATGTACCTGTACGATGAAAAAATACAAAAAAATGATACATTAAAATATGTATAAGGATTTAAAGAGGTAACAAAATGGCTGATACAAGAAAAACATTAAAATGTCCTGCTTGCGGCAAAGATATGGAAAAAGTATTCATACCAACCCAGGGTATAAACCTTGATATTTGCACAAACGGCTGCGGCGGAATATATTTTGACAACAGAGAATTTAAAGATTTTGACGAAAAAGATGAAGACATTTCTGCAATATTAGAAAAAATCGAAAACAAAACATTTGCAGCAGTTGATACAACCGCAGAAAGACACTGCCCGAACTGCGGAGCAAAAATGGTTAAAAACAGCTCAAGCATAAACAACAAAATTGAAGTTGATGACTGCTACAACTGCGGCGGTAAATTCCTTGACAGAGAAGAACTTGTAAAAATCAGAGCCGAATATGATACAGAAGAAGAAAGAAGCGAAGATGTATTAAGACAGGTATACAAAACTGTAGGTCGAGATCTTGCAGAATTAGACCAGAAATATGCCCTATCCAAAACCGACAGAACTATATTACAAAAAGTATTTTATAAAATAATCGGACAATAAATATCTTCTAAAACTTTTTCAAGTTCCATATAATATCCGGAATTTAAAAGATAATAAAAACGTCTGCAAGTTACAGGGGCTAAGTCATGTACCGCGTCAGCATCAAGATAAAGCCCCTCTACAAACCTTGCAAACAATTCTGTTGGCCGCGAATAATATTTTTTTAGTTTATTTATTTTTGAAGAAATTCTTCTTTGTTTTTTCTGACAGGATTTTAATCTAATATAAGCCGCAAATTCAGGCGGCATATCGCAAAAATCACGTTCAATAGTGTCAATTGAAAAAATCTCTGTCTTTTTAAACCACATGCCGGAAACCAGCTTAATTCTATCATACTTTAACAAATATTTAGCCTTTGATTTTTTTATATACCTCTCAAACTCCTTAAATTTCTTTGAGCGCATAAATTTAGGATAACGTAATTTAATAATTTTTTCATAATCACAAATCTTATCTTTTACCAATTTTTTATGGTACTCAAGCTTTTCACATTTCGATTGATAGTCTACAAAATTTGTCACCTTTAAAAGTTCTTTTGCATATATACCAGTTTCAGAATCATCAAAAACCACGCTCAAAGTCCCGCCCGTTTTCATCATATCAGGCTCCAATTTGGAATGAATATAATGTGCAAATTCATGCAACAGCGTAGGCACAATTCTTGCTTCCGGAATATTTTTCGAAATATCTATACGGTTTTTCATATAAAAACCCTGATGCCCCCGCGCTTTTGTAGAGGTATAAACCTCCAGACCAAGACTCTTAAAATATGCAATTAAAACTTTTTCATTCAAAACCATAATATAATTATATTACACAAACGCGCGCACTGCAAAAATTTGCAGCGCGCGCGTTATCTAATGTTTATTATTGATTAATCTTCTTTTTCAAATTGATCTTTACCAACACCACATAGCGGGCAAACATAATCTTCTGGAAGATTTTCAAAAGTTACATTGTCATTTTCTGCCGGATCATATACATAACCGCAAACTGTGCATACCCATTTTTCCATAATTAATCATTTTCCTTTCTATTTTTTTTGCATTCACTACATATGCCATGAAATACTATATCATGACTTGTTACCTCAAATCCTGTAGCCTCCCGGGTATTTTTTATTAATTCCGGAGCTACGCCTGATGGTATATCGAAAACCCGCTTACATTTTTCACAAATAAAATGATAATGCTCGTATGTATTGTGATCAAAGTGAGCAGAAACTTCTAAACCATCAATTTTTTTTATCATACCAGCTTCCGCTAATTGATTCAAGTTTCTGTAAAGAGTCGTTATACCGACATTGGAATTTTCTTGTTTTAAAAATTCCAACAAAGCTTCTGCTGTCGGGTGAATCGGATTATGTTTTAATACGTCAAGTATTTTTTCTCTTTGTTTTGAATAATTCATCTAGCTTTACCAAAGTGATAACTATTATCATTTTATACAGTTTAAACAAATTTGTCAACTATTTTGAATTATTTTTTACTAAAGATTCCTCCAGCTGTTTTTCTATATCTTTTTTAACCTGATATTCAGGACTAAAATGTCTAACTAGAAGCATTATTGCAGGAACCGCTACTCCAAGAGCTCCTATACACGCTCCTATATTCTTTATTACAGCTGTTCTTTTTAATTTTCTGACTGAAGCAAAAAATCCATCCAGAGATTCGCCTGAACTTTCATACTGATTGAGAAGTTTTTCCATTTTTTGTGCAACTCCTCTTAAGTTATTCAAATCTATATACTTTCTTGTATCTACTTTTTCAGAACCTTTTGCCATTTCGATAATATCTGATTTTTTTGCCATTTCTATAACAAGATTCTTAGCTTCCTGATTTGGAGTATTAGCAGATTTTACTGCAAACTTATATATATCAACATCAGACTTATCTGCAGCCTTAAATGCTTCTAAATGAGATTTAATAGTTCCGTTTTTAAACGCATCCTTAAACTGCTCTGATTCAATAATTCTAGCATCTAAGTCAATGGATTTGTTATGTTTTTTCTCTGCATTTAATTCCAGCGCCTTAGAAATCAATGGCCCGGCAAAATACATAAATGCCCAAAAACTTCCCTCTTTTATAACATACCCGAAAAAGTCTTGAGGATTTCTTGCATGAGAAAGTCTTTCTCCGGTAATCGCACCGTCAACAAGCATTAGATTTCTAACAGGGTCAAATATAAAATTCTCTACTCCTCCTGTAAAGGCTACGTTCTTATTAATTTTGTTTACATTATGAACTTGCGAAAATGCCGCTGAAAATGGGATATTTTGTGGATTTTTATCCTTAAAAGTAATGTGCTTATGTTTTTGTTTCTCAAAATAATCTTTTTTAATCTGATTTTCTGTATATTTGTGTCTAAATTTTGTTAAACCTAGATAACTTAATGTTGTTGCTATCGATGCAGCTGCAAATTTTGCAACAGTCAACATTTTAAAAGTTTTTTGATGAGACGCCACTTGTTCAAGACTTGATTTTATCGCCTCTGTTGGAGCAAACTCCTGTGCAGCTTTCAATATCTCAGAATTTTTCAATATTCTTGCGTCAACTTTTGAATCAAGCTTAGCCGGAGTGTACAAAAGTTTTTCAAATATTTTATTAAAAACAGGAAGTCCTCCAAGCCAAATTGCCTGAGTTCCGAACTCATCTATAAATCTATCTTTTCCCTCTACTGCGTCCCCTGACATATACGAAGCTGCTGTTAACCCGCAACTGTTTGCAATATCTTTTATTGCTAAAGGAACCAGAGAACTATTGTTTCCTAATGTGGAGTATACTGTACTTGCTGTAATTTTTGATATCATTTTCCTTTATCCTTATACAAAGTGTACAAAACACTTTGTCTCAACTTGTGTATTACAAGCCCCAAATTAAATTCATTAATTTCACGATTGGAGCATTCGCTTTCACAGTTGAGCTTCGTCGAATATTCTTGTTGTTAATCATGTAAACCTTCACCTTTATTTTAAATTTGCGGAAAAATATTAATTGCCTTTTTTACAATTTATTTTTACCTTTTGTAACAATAAAAAACAAGACCTTTTTTAGGTCTTGTTTTAAAACTTTATTTCCAACACAACAGATACCCTGTTTTTAAAACAAGACTTCAAAACAATATCTGCTACGTCGGATTTGTAATAACATTTTTAATTCCTCATATAATTACAGCACAAATGTTAACATGAATATTTAACAAAATCAATAGTAAAAACTTGGAACTTATATAGCATTTTACACTAAACATAGCTAGAACTGTCACCCTGAACCGACTAGGAAATTAGTTGAGTTTACGAAATGTAATTTTCTAGTCAAGCCCGGTGTTTCCGCACTCATAGCCATATTTGAATTTACAGTATGCACAAAAAAGAAAGTATTGTATAATAGTACATATAGATTTATTATGGGAGATTTTTAATGCCAATATCTGACGATAATTTCAATCAATCCGATAACCAGAATAACAATTACAATAATGACAAAATCTCTGTAGAAAATTTTCTTGATAAAATAACGATAGAAACAACCGAAGAAAAGAAAGTATTCATTGTTAAGCATGACAATAACTCCGGAACAGGTGAAAAAGCTCCAGATTCAATAGCATGCAAATTCAACTGGGGTGCATTTTTATTCAACTGGATATGGGGTCTTAAATACAAAAAATGGATATTACTTGCAATACCGGTTCTTTTTTTAATCCCATACGGTTTTATTGCAGGCATAATAATGTGCATATGGGCAGGGATGAAAGGAAATCAGTGGGCTTGGGAAGAAATTCAATATAAAAATGAAGAAGATTTTAACAATGCACAAAAGAAATGGGTGAAAGCCTGCTTATATTTATTTAGCATAGGCCTCGCAATTATTGCACTACTTGTAATGGTACTTGCATACAATAAAAAAATGAAAGAAACGATTATAGAACCATATTATTCCATATTCACATCTACAGAACTAACTATTCCGCAAGAAGTTTATGAAAGTACAGCTCCGCAAGACAGACATTATGACTTTCTAACAAGTTCTAAAAATATTATATACTGGCAGAAAGAACAATCCGAACTATCCGATAACAATAAAAATTACATTGAAGAAGAATTTAATAAAGTAAAAGAACAATTAGAACAATCTTTTATCTTACACCCGGAAGAAAAAGCTAAAACAAGCGAAGATAGTCAGCAAATTGAACAAGATTTAACTTCCGACCGTGAGGAAACAAAACCTCAGCCGTGCAAAAACAAAAACGCTTTATGCATAGAAACCTGGTTAAATACAAATTGCAACTCAGGCTACTGCATAATAAATCCTACACTAAAAAAATATTATAAAGTAAGAGGAAAAGAAAACGTTATTCCAAAAGCACTAAAACTAAATACAAAATGGCAATAATAGAAAATTAAAGATGACCTTTATGCGGCAGAGTAAAATTTACTCTGCCGCATTTGTTTACAACCGAATCTGTAGCTAAATTTTGTATTAAAAAAGGAGGCTTATGCCTCCTGATTTTAAAATGGTACCCCCAAGCGAATTCGAATCGCTGTCTACACCGTGAAAGGGTGTTGTCCTAGGCCTCTAGACGATGGGGGCTAGTGTTTTGACAAGATTTATTTTATCTTGAAAAAATTTAAATGTCAACTACTTCATTCATTTTTTTGTAACATTTAAATTTACAATTCGGATTTCTTCAATTATATCGCGGATTTCAGGCGAAATATCAGTCTCTGAGACTATATTACGTTTTACCATCTGGGCAAATTCTACCTTTTTAAATTCATGCATACCGCGGGTTTTAAAAACTTCCTCTAAAATTTTTACACGGGGAGCCTCTGTATTAAACATTTCATTTTCAATTATTGAAATATTATTTAATTCATAATTAAGTGTTCGTTTTATAAGGTCTAATGGCAGCAAGTCTTCAAACTCGCCGCATTGAAGTAAGTGAATACTATCACACTCTCTCAATCTTGGCTTGATTTCTTCAAGATTCTCTTTTGCATCTTTATCGAGAAGAACAAATATCGGGAGCCTCAGACTCTCAATAAGCTGGTAATACAACTTTACTACCTGATTTTTACCACCGGCAGAAAGTACATAAATTCCCTCTTTATCAAAATCAAAACCGCAGCGTTTTGCAAATTCCGGCAATAAAGTTTCCTCGGTTGCACCCTCTGCTATCACCACTTTTTCTATCGGAAATCTTAAAGATTTATTATATCTTTCAAGTCTAATATCTTTAACAGAACCTAAAGACTTGAGCCAACGTAAATTTTTTGGAGAATTTTCATCTATAAACTCAAGGCATGCTTTATAATTAATTTTATTTTTCAATAAACTCTGCACATTTTCTTCATTTTCATAAACACTGTTCTCATATTCATACAAACGCTGATTAATTATATAGTCTTCATTCAAATTTTTTCCAAGAGCGTATAATGAATAATTAATAATATATTCTGCCCAATTTCTCAATTCATTGTAATTCATTTTTTCTAAATCTGACTTTTTAAATTTAGGAGAAATTAAATTATTCACCAGAATATCGCGAAAAACCCTTAAATACTTAACTTCCGTATTTTTAAATCGCGTTAATCTATCTATTGATATGACTATCTGTTCTTTGGTTAATGGTTTGATTTTTGAATTTATCAATGATACCTTCTTTTTAATATTTATTTACAAAAAACTTTTTTCTAGCAATTTTCTACTCGTTTATTTTTTATTATACTTGTGGTGTAATATGGTAGAAAAAATAAATTCTTGTATCCAGCAATATAATTATAACACAATTAACAGTGTTACAAATACACAACGGGCAGTTAATGTTAATAATCAAACAACAGCCCCATCTTTTACGGCTGGGAAAAATACAGTAATAATGCCGCAACAACCACAAAATATTTATTTAAAAACAGAATTAAGCACAAAAGACGAAAAGAACAAATTTACAGCAATAAATGCTAGACTTGACAGAAACGGCAGAAAAGTCATGGAATTACTGCTTAAAAATGGAATTTTGCTAAATTCAAACTCAAATGATAAAAGCTCTGTTCTTGATAACTTATATAAAATCACATCGCAGCCAAGAGCTGAAGGCTTAAATTCTGATATTATTTTAAAAAACACAATTGCAACTATTGCTTATCCATATCTAATTACGCAGCAATTCGGAGATATACCAAACGAATATAAATCAAAAGCAATAGCTGCCAATAATGCTTCAAAATCAAATCTGGTTGATATATATAAAGGAGAAAACGACATACATGTCGAACATTCCGGAACATGTGTTGCAGCCAGTACGGAATTCAAACTTGCCAAACAAATGCCTGCAGAATTTGCAAGATTTGCACAGGAATTAAGCTCGCCTCAAATGTGCGTAACTAAAACAATAGGACTAAAAAATCTTGCAGATAACACCTTAAATGCAGTTTGGCTGTTAAATGCATTCGAAATACCTTATGAAATGAAAGATTATAATAATGCAACACTTAAATTTGCACCTGATAAGAATGCAATTTTAAGAGCCCAAATTCAAACAACTCATAAAGATTCTTACGAAAGAACTCCGCTTGATGTTTTAATGCAGTCAACATTTATGCAGGTGGGTTCACAGCAATCCTATAATTCTCTAACAGACAAAAGAGCAGGGAAATTCAATCAAAATGACAAAGGTTTAATAGAATTTGAAAAAACATTCACAGAATCTGTTGTATTTGATAAAAATATACTATCTGTAACCTATCAAACCGTTGATGAAAATGCAAGACTTATCGGATACGAAACAGATTTTGGAACAATGAAAAGACACCTGGTAGAAGCTTTAAATGAAGGCGAAAATGTTATTATCGGATATACACAAACCGATGCAAATAATGTCATTGTTAATGGTCATGAAATAACTATCGTCGGCTATAAAATTGACAATAACGGAAAAATGACGTTTATATGCAATGATACTGACGATAATATTACAAAGCCTATAGAATACTCTGAAGATTATTTACTGCCTAAAATCCATCATGCAGCTTTGCCTCAGCATATTGTCGAAAATGATTTAAATATTATTCCTAACTGGGTAGAGGGAATAAATATGTACAAAGAAATGAAACAAGCCGCTTAGAAAAAGCAAACAGAAATAAGCAAAAAATATTATTCAGAAGTTTTTATTACAATAAAAAATAAAAGGTAGAATATGATAAACGTACCAAATATTAACCAATCTGCAACGATAAATACATCAGGAAATCTGTTACCAAAACAAAAACAAATTCCTGATAAATCTCAATTAGAAAACACCCCGCAAACTAAAGAATACACAACTGCAATTTATCCTGATAAAACTATTCCGGTATATACAAAAACAAACTCTGAACCTAAGCTAACACATACCAGCTGGTTCTATGTAAATGACGTCCATGGAAAAATGACAAATATGGAACGAATTTATAACATGACAAAAGAGTTTGATAAAACTAATTCTTCTGAAGTCGCACCAGGATTCTGGTCAAATACAACCGGCAACATTTCAAAATTCAAAGTATCTTCCGGAGACATAATCTTAGGCGCCAATTATACTCACAATCAGGTTGCCGACAAATTTTTGAACTGGAGCGGATTTATTGCATCTGCTCTTGGTAATCATGAGCTTGATGTTGTCGAACCAGGAAATCTGGCAAAACTTTTGAGTGATGCAAAATATAAAATGTTGGCCGTAAATATTGAAATTGATAAAAATTCACCACTTTCCGGCAGAATAGAAAAATCAACTATTGTTGAAAAAGACGGTGAAAAATACGGACTTATCGGAATTGCACCTCCTGATATGAAAGAACGTGTAAAAATGAACAACACGATGAAAGATATCCAGGTTTCAGATGCAGAAACAACAAGAAAACTTGTTCAAAAAGAAGTTGATAAATTAAAAGAACAGGGCATTAATAAAATCGTAGTCCTTTCGCATGAGGGCACAAAAAACGATATAAAACTTGCTAAAGAAACAACCGGAATTGATATAATTTTTGCAGCACATACGCATGACTTGATAGAAGGAATTAAAGAAGGCAAAAATTTATTCTACTCAAAATCCGGAGAACCAACAATTATCACGCAGGCTGGCAAAGATGGTGAAACTGTTGGAATCTTAAATGTTGATTTCGACGAAAATGGCGTTATAAAAAAAGCCCAAAATAACGTAATAAAAACAAGAGCATATAATCGCCCATTATTTATCAAAGATTCTGTTGAAAATATTTTAGGAAAACCAGAAGTTATCGGCAGAGTGAAAGCTGCAGTTGAACCTCCAGTTAAAAGACTTATTGAAAACAATCCTCACGGAAATATGATTGCTGATGCAATGAGAAGCGAACTTGGCACTGATATTGCACTTCTTAATGCAGGCAACATTAGAGGAAGTTTTTCTCAAGGTCCAATTGACACAAGATTAATTTCTGATATAACCCCGTTTGAAGATCATATGATGATTCTTGGGTTAACAGAAAAACAAATTGTAGATTCAATTAAAGTGGGATGTAAATCTATACCTAGAAGCTCAAACAAACCAGGGATATTGCTAGTTTCCGGCTTAAAATACAAAGCCAATAAACAAGGTGAATTACTGGAGCTTGAATTTATTGACAAAAATAATCAGGTACATAAAATTGATGTAAATAACCCTGACCCTAACAAAAAATATACAGTTGCAGCAGATGACTTCTTTGCAACCGGCGGAGACGGCTATTTAGAAAGCAATAAACATCCTGAATTTGTTATCCAAAAATTTGAAATGGACAAAAACAAATTAGCATGCGATTATATCAAAAAACTAAACCAGCCGGTTGAAATTGTCGATGATAAAAGGGTTCAAATCATTTAAACAGCTTTATAGTGAGCACCCTCACCATACCCCTCTCCCAAAATGCACAAGGGAATAAATAAGTACATAATACCCTTGCAGGGTAAAATGTCCGGTGTTATTGTAAATAATTGGCAGAAAATCTACGTGCGTAGCACCCCGTGCGGCGAACACTAATAGCCGTATTGCTCGTGGGCATTTAAATATTCTCTTACAGTATTTAAAGAAGACTGAACAATACGAGTAACCCGTGACGGAGAAAGCCCAATTTGAGTTGCTATATCTTTCACCTGCATATTACGGTAAAAACGGTATTCTACAACAGTTCTTTCTTTTGGAGGAAGCTTGGAAATCGCAGTTCTAATCATTTTACCCATTTCAGAAATCTCTGCATTTTCATCAGGCATAGCATGCGGATCTTTTACAAAATCAAATGGGGAATCATTATCACTGGCAGCTGCGGCTAAACCATCAATAGACAAAACAGTTTCGTAAATAGCTTCACGAACTTTTGCCTGCTTCATGTCCATACCTTCAACAGCTTCTTCTTCGTCATAAGAATCCTCAGCCTTGTGTTTCAAAGAATACCATTTATATCTTATTCTTAATTCGTTTCTGATTGCCCAGCGAACAGCCGTTGCAATATATGCAGAATTATATTTTGCTAATTGTTCAGGAGTTTTGTTTTTAACCATAACCTGAATCGCAATAATACCAATTGAAAGCAATTCTTCATATTCCACCATATGAGACGGAATACGTCTGTGCTCAACCCGTGCAACCTTTTGAACAATATCTATATAATGTTGTAAATTTGTTTTATCTTCTCTAGCCATAACTTTACAAATCTATAATACTACAATCTTTTAATTTCGCGGTCGTTTATTTGATGTATTTTTCATCTTATAAACGAACATTAAAATTTCGGCAACAGCTTTATACAATTCAGGCGGAATAGATTGATTGATGTCTACCATTTTAAATAAAGCCCTCGCTACAGGCGGATTTTCAATAACAGGAACATTATGTTCTTTTGCAATATCAATAATTTTCTTTGCAATAAGCTCTGTTCCTTTGGCAATAAGCATTGGAGAATCCATTTCTTCTGCGACATATTTAAGAGCACAGGCAACGTGAGTTGGATTTGTAACAACAAAATCGGCTGTCGGCACCGCATCCATTGCACCTTGCTGCAGCATTTGCATACGCCGCTGACGAAGTGCAGCTTTGACATTCGGGTCACCTTCAGAGTTTTTATATTCATCTTTTATCTCTTTAAATGACATTTTCTGGTCTTTTAAGAACTTCCATTTTGTAACACCGTAATCCGCCGCCGCAATAATCAAAAACGCAATACAAGCTTTAAAAATAAATTCTGTTATAATCTTGCCAAATTCGATCATTACTGCAAAATTATTATCAATAGAAGCAAGCATAAGAATGGACTCAATATGTTCTTTGTAAACCATCCAACCGATATATCCAAGAATAATAACTTTAACAATATTTTTAAACAATTCAAAAAGAGTTTTTATTGACATTATATTTTTAAAATACTTTGTCGGATTCAGTTTATCTAATTTTGGCATTAAAGGTGCTACTGCAACCAACGGTCCTACCTGAACAAAATCCGCCAAAACTGCAACTAACCAAGCAATTGCAAGAATAGGCCCAATAATAAGAGCAGCACCTTTTATTGCTATAGTTAAAATATACATATAACCGATTTCTTCGGTATGGGCATTTGGAATTTGTTCATATAACAGGGTAAAAACCTGTACAATTTGATCCCAGATAAAAGGAGCCAACCCAAAAATTACAGAAAATAAAATAAGCAGCGAAACAGCTGTTGAAAAATCTTTTGATTTTACAACCTGACCTTCTTTTCTAGCCTGTTCCAGCTTTCTGGGGGTGGCGTCAAACTGCTTGTCTTCATCACCCATATTAGCTTGCCTTTCTTTTTGAACCTACTTTATTCAAATAAGTTCAAACTATCCTTTCTGTTTTAAAATATTATAACATGGATTATAATTATTTAGCATAAAAAGTAAGCTTACTTAAATATTTCTCAATAAGTTATTAATGTCTATGTTTAAAGCTCTTGCAATATCAACAACTTTTAGGATTGTCGGATTTATTTTTCCTGTTTCAACCATACTTATAAAGTTTCTTGACAGGTCAGTAAGCTCAGCTAATTTTTCTTGAGACATGCTGGCTCTTAATCTTTCACATTTTAGGTTAATTCCAAAATTTTTTAATCTTGTTAAATCTTCCATATTAATATTTTTGTATATTGCAAAAATATTTTCCATATAATATACTATACTTATTACAAGTATACTTAGCAAAAATAAAGGTTAATTGGAATTTGACTAATGAAAAATTTTTTATTTAATATCTACGAAGAAGATTTACATATTGTACTCAAAGTATTAGGAATAAAATTACGACTAAAAAATAATAGAATTACCCCTTTAAAAGAGTTATGCTGTATTCCTAATCTTGAAAATTTCAAACAAAAACAAACTAAATTCCCGCACCCTATAGGAATTGTTATAAACAAAAATGTAAAAATAGGAAATAATTGTACTATATACCAGAATGTAACAATCGGCAGCGGAAAAAGACTCACCCCCACAGGAACAGATTGTCCGGAAATTGGAAATAATGTAACTATTTATGCAAATACAGTAATTGCTGGAGGAATAAAAATTGGTGATAACAGTATTATTGGTGCTGGTTCTATAGTTATAAAAGATGTACCGGCAAACACAACTGTTGCCGGCAACCCTGCAAAAATTCTAAAATAAATAATTATTACAGCCAATCAAAATCAATTTTGCACAATTTTAACACCGGAACTTGTGCCAAGACGTACAGCTCCAGCTTGAATCATTGTTATAGCCGCGTCTTTATCTCTAATTCCACCGGAGGCTTTTACCTGTAAACCTGCCTGTTTAACGGTATCAAACATAAGCTTAACATCTTCAGCTTTAGCCCCGACACCATTTTTCACAAAACCTGTCGAAGTTTTCACAAAATCTGCGCCGCCTTTTATTGCACATTCACAAGCATAAACAATCTCATCTTTAGTCAATAAATCAGTTTCAATAATAACTTTTAAATTATGCCCACCACAAGCTGATTTTATCAATTTAATTTCATCGACAATAAAATCTGTTTCTCTATCTTTTACTTTAGTAACGTTTATTACCATATCAATTTCGTCAGCACCATCTCTAACTGCATTAATTGTTTCAAAAATTTTAGTTTCTGTTGTATTTGCTCCCAGAGGAAAACCTATTACCGTAACAACTTTAACTCCCGAATCTTTTAAATAATCTTTAGCCAATTTTACATAACATGGATTTATGCAAACTCCCAAAAAATTATGTTCTTTAGCTTCGTTAAACAATTTTATTAAATCTTCTTTTTTCGCATCTTGTTTTAATAATGTATGTTCAACATATTTGTTTAAATTTTCCATAAATAACTCTCCTTTTATTTATAAAATATTATCTAAAATCTCTGAAACCATATCAGAATGGTTAAGTGTGAAAAAGTGTAATGCGTCAACACCATTATCAATCAAATCATGACACTGAGATATAGCAAATTCAACACCTATTTTTTTAGCATCATTTGGGAATTTTTCCAATTGTTCTCTTAAATTTTTGGGCACGGCAACATTTGCCATTTCAATCATTTTATCAATTTGTTTTAAACTCCTAATTGGCATAATCCCAGGAATTATAGGAACTTCAATTCCAAGATTCCTGACTAATTCAACATACCGATAGAATTTATCATTTTCAAAAAACAATTGCGTAAAAATAGCACTGGCTCCCGAATCTATTTTTCTTTTTAAATTTTGAATATCTTCTTCTAAGGATTTAGACTCTATGTGGCACTCTGGATAACCAGCAACACCTATAGACAGAGTTGTTTTATGATGAATAAATTCAACTAACTCGTTTGCATATTTAAAATCATTTTCAGATAAATCATAACAACAACTTGGTAAATCACCTCTTAGAGCTAAAATGTTTTCTATTCCCAGATTCTCTATTGCTATAATATGCCTTTCAATTTCTTCTTTTGTTGACAACATACAAGTGAAATGGGGCATCAAATTATATTCTAACCCGATAATTGATTTTAAAATTTCAACAGAAAAATTTTTTGAAGTTCCATTTGCACCATAAGTCAACGAAACCAATACCGGATTATATTTTTTTAAAAGCCTTAATTCATCAAATAATGAAGATATATCATTATCCTTTGGTGGGAAAACTTCAAACGAAATTTTTGGACGTCTAAAAGTTAATCCACAATTTTGGTAATATTCTTTTTGGCTATAAATTTCCTGCAATTCCATATTGTGATTATAACATATTCAATAAGACTTGTTGCAAATTTTACAACAAGTCTTATTTTAAAAATATTTATTTTTAAATTGCTATCTATTTTAAACCCTTATCAACAATAACTTTTGCTAATACGCCATTAACAAAAGATGCACTATCATCCGTTGAATATTTTTTAGCTAATTCTAAAGCTTCATCAACGACAACTTTCATCGGAGTTTCTTTGATATATAAAAGTTCTGAAAGAGCTATTCTCAGGATATCTTTATCCATTTTTACAAGCCTGTCAAAATCCCAGCCTGCAGAATATTTTTTAATTAATTCATCAATTTCATTATGATTTTGTTGATAAGTTTCTGCAATTTGGACAGCATAATTTTTAACTTCACCCTGAGATTCTAAAGTCACAAATTCTGCGATTTCTAAAGCTAATAAAGCTTTTTCTGCAACCTCCATCATTTCATCAAGTCTATTTTTCATATCGGCAGTCATTGGAAGCGGTACTGAAATATTTGCAGCTTCCATTGGCCTATTCAAATTGATTTCATGCTCTGCTTCGTAATCATCAATTTTATTTTTCATATCAACTAATGCACCTAATGAAATTTTTAAATCATCACTGGCACTACTTGATAAAATTCTTACTGATTTAATTATAATATCATCTAAGTTTTCTTTAGAATAATTAGTTATTGTTTTGTCAAATTGTGAAAACAATATAAATGCTAATTCTCTTGCTGCTCTGCGGGCTTGCATATTTCTACCTCTTTAAATCTTTCATATTTTACTTCTAGATGTTGTAATGCTAACATGAAAAAAATCTTGCGTAAAGAAAAATTATGATTCAACAGATTTCTTTCCAAAATTCTTAAATACACTTTTGAATAAGTCTTTATAAAAATCAACAAAAAGTTTCATATTGAATTTCAAAATATCTAATCTTGATGATTTATCAGGACATAAATTTATTTTACCCGGAGCAGTTCCAAATTCTCGACAAATAGGCGGACGATGTTCATATACACTACATTTTCCAAAATCCGTAATAAATGGACAATAATTTTTAAATTTGTCATATTCATCCAATAATGCCTGAATTTGTTCCTGACTTTTTATATTTAATTCTTCCATAACTTTTTTAGGAATCCCCATAAGTTTATTCCCAAACTGGTCAAAACCTACTATTTGAATTGGATTTGGAGTTGTATTATAAATTATAGAATTAAAATTATCTCTAGGATCATTTTGCCCAATATTTATACCACTATAAATTCTACGTTGAATACGACTTTCAAATTTTGGTAAAAAATCCTCAGGTAAGGGTGCATTAATACAACATTTCGCATTACATTTAGGAATATAACACTTTATAGGAGTATTTAAATAGGATTTTATTTTATTTAACTTAACCATATAAATACTAAATCCAAAAAAGATATTTTTTGCTAGCAAAAAAGGTTATACATTATATGTATAACCTTTTTTTAATTCGATATTAAGAAAAAACTATTCAGCGTCTTCTTTATTCATATCTTTAATGCTCAAAGCAATTCTGTGTTCTTGAGGTGTGAATTTCTTGATAAGAACTTCTACACTGTCACCAACTTTGAATTTGTTGAACGGGTTAACATTTTCTTCAGCCATTTCAGAAACCGGTAATAAAGCTTCAACGCCAGGGAAGATGTTAATAAAAGCACCAAAACCTGTAACTTTATTTACAGTACCTGTAATGATTTGACCTTCTGAGAATTGACCTTCAATTTGTTGCCATGGATCTTCACCCATTCTTTTTAATGATAAAGAAATTCTTTTTAATTCTGTATCAATTTTAATAATTTTAACTTCTAAAGTTTCACCTAAAGAAATAACATCAGATGGGTGTTTAATTCTTTGCCAAGAAATTTCAGAAATTGGTAACAATCCGTCAATTCCGTTAATATCAACGAAAGCACCAAAATCAGCAATTCTTACAACTTCACCTTTAACAACTTGATCTTCTTGAAGCTCTGATAAAATATTATCAACAACTTGATCACGCTGTTCTGCAACAGCTTGTCTTTGAGATAAGATAAGTTTATTTTTCTTAGGATCAGCTTCAAGAACTTTAACTTCAATTTTTTGATCTAATAAACCATCAAATGGAGTACCTGTTCTAAGTTGAGAAGATGGAATAAAACCTTTTAAATCAGCTACATCAACTAGGACACCGCCTTTAACAACAGATACAACTTTTGCAAGGATTGTATCACCTTGAACTTTAGCATCATTAAGTTGAGCCCAAGCCTGAGCAAATGCAAGTCTTTTCAATGATAATAACATACCATCTTCATCATTTTCTTCTTTTAAAACATAAAATTCTTTAACATCACCAATTTCAACAGGTGTTGCTTCATCTGAAGATGAAATTTCTCTGTTTGGTAAGAAAGCTTCAGTTTTTGCACCGCGAACACTTACTAAATATCCATCAGATTCTTTTTTCAAAACTGTACCTTCTACGATGTCAGCCACTGAATGGCTGTTTGAAAAACTTTCTTCTAATAATTTTTCAAATTCATCTAACATTGCTTGTGTCATTTTTATTCTCCTTTTCTTTGATATTTTATTTTGATAAGAGGTTGACAATCCTCTATTCAATATTTTTAATAACTTTTTCAATAATACTCTGAGGTGTTGAAGCACCTGCTGTTACTGAAATCTTTTCTGATTTTTCAATCAATTCTCTATAATTTTCCAATTCATCCTCTGTTTCAATATGAATTGTACTTGTTATATCCTTCAAAATTTCTGCCAGATGTGTTGTATTAGCACTTTTCTTAGAGCCGACAACTATCATCAAATCGCTGTTTTTAGCAAGTTCTTTTGCTTCTGATTGACGCATTGCAGTACTCTGACATATAGTATTAGCAATCAACAATTCTTTTGCTAACGGAGTTAAATACTCAACAATTTTATGTAATGTCGAAATCATCTGAGTTGTTTGAACAACAACACCTATTTTCTTTTGACTTTTCAATTCTTTTTCAAAAGGTTTCAATTGATCTACATCAGTTGCAACAAGAACATTTTTACTGTATTGTTCTGCATTTGCTTTTATTGCAACAACTTCAGGGTGTGAAGCTTTACCGACAATTACCAAAAAATAACCGTCCTTAACTAGTTCAATTGCTTTTTGCTGAACTTTTTTCACATCAGGACAAGTTAAGTCAAAAACTTCAAATCCAGCCTTTTCAATATTAGCAAAAACTTCCGGACTCTCTCCGTGACTTCTCACAACACAAATCCCATCACCTTTTTCAGGTAATGACTCTAAAGACTTAATACCAAGTGTGTTTAACTCTTCAATAACATGTGAGTTGTGAATAAGCTCACCTAACACACAAATATTACGTTCCGGATTTTCTGCTTTCAGATTTTTTACAGTATCAACGGCCCGTTTTACTCCGTAACAAAAACCTGCAAATTTTGCTAATTTAATTTCTTTCGGCAATTTTTAATTGTCTTCTTTCATAGAACTCGTGAAGAAAACTTCACTGTAATAAAATTACAACATAAACAAATCTGAAAAGCAACTAAATTATCACTTGGTCATGTCAGTCATTTAAACCCTATGTCACTTTCGCAATATGAACTAGGCATTCAAAAAGAAAGGACCGCGTTTTTTCATTTTATTATATTGTCCTCTCATAGAAACTTTGTTTGAACCGATAGAAATACCGTCTTCTAACGTTGGAATCGTTTCATCTGAAAAGCTTTCAGTCTGTATAGAAAAATCAGGAGTATCAGTTGCAACAGTTCTCATATTTTCTTGTTGAGCTTGAAGCCATTCATCAGACCCTTTAGTATTTTTCAAAATCTCAAATAAAGCATTACGGTCTGCAAGAGACAAGAATGAAAGATATTTTTTCATCTCCTGAACACTCATAGAACCTTTATTTTTATTGATATAGTCAAGAATAACATTTGATTCTACTTTATTTTCTCTAATAAGACGCTCAAAATCAGTAGAAGATATTTTTTGAGTGGAAACTAACTCTGCAATTGAGTTGGAAGGTAGAAGTTTCAATAAATCAAATCTTAAAGATTCACTCTGGCAGTAATCAAATAATTTTAAAATGGTATCGGAATCACCGCGATAATTCTGCGCAAATGAACGAACATCCATTTCACGACCTTTTGTTGCAAAAACTTCTAAAAACTTATCTTTACCGGCTTCCCCTAACGCATCCGCCAATTTAGAATAAGCAGCGGTTAATGTATTTTTCTGGAAAAGATCCTCAATCATTTGCTTCAAAACTTCTTGTTCATCTTCAGAAAGCGGGATTTCTTTTTCTTCTATGTTAGCCGCTTCCGTTTTTATTTCTTCAGATTGAACAGTTTTTTCTACATTTTCAGCTGATTTGTTTTTAGTTGTCTCATAAGAAACAATTTTATCAAGCAAAGCTTCTTTCTTTTGTTGCATAACTTTAGTATCATAAGAGGCTTCAACATTCTGACCAACCCCAGTTCTACCGGATTGAACTTTACGCTTTGAGTTTGCAGGAGCAGAAGTAGGATTTGATGAGACTACAGTCCTACCGGAAGTAGGTACTGAATTAGTAGATGTTGAACTAGTTGATTTTGCAACTGTTGAAGATTTTGACGGAGCTTGTGTAGATTGCACTTGGGAAGTTTGAGACTCTGATTTTTTTGCAGATATAGTACGCTCAGGAGTAGTTTGAGCCAATGTAGACTTAGAAACTTCCCCGGACTGTTGTGCAGAACGGATAGTTGCCTGCTGTTCCAGCGAATAATTTTTAGCAGCAGAATCTACATAAGAATTATATTGAGCTCTAACACTTGAATCAACAGAATTTGAAGCGGCTGCCAACCCTTCTGTTACTGCAGGATTGTCAATTGTAGACAAAACTTTACCAAAATAAACTTGTTCTTCAGCGCCATTTACAGCGGCTTCTGTAACAAAATCTTTTGTAAACACAGCTTTAGAAGCATTAGAAACATTATCTGAACTAAGAATTTTCTGAGAAACATTTGCGGCAGCTTCTTTAGTTATGTATTCACGATTATTAATACTTTTAGCAAAAGGTTTGACCAGAGGTTCATGTTGAATTGCAGTTTCTCCAACTGTTACTAATTCATCATCTTTTAAATATTTAGCCGAAATTTCAACAGTATTTTCTGTAATTTCTTTACTCCGAGTATCCTTTGATTGCATAGCTGAATCTATAGCTTTTGCAACAAGTTTACCATCGTTATGTGCAAGACCTTTTGCCTGTAATCTGTTATAAAATTTTGCCGGAATAAGGTCGTCTATCTGTTCCTGAGAAAGTCCTTTTTCTTTAAGTATATTTCTCATTTGATGAAGATCTTCAATACTTTTATCGACAACAGCACCACGTGCAATCTCTTTAGCTATTTTTGAATATTCTTTGTAATTATCTTTATTCAAATCTTTTAAAGAATCTTGAATATAATCTTTTACTTCACAACCTAAAGCTTTAGCCCTTAGATTATTACTAGAAACATTGATATGTTCATGCTCAATTTCAAGCCCAATTTCCTTACATACATTGTATTCTTTAAGCAAATTTTTCTGTTCTGTAGTTAATTTACCTTGATTTTCTAATCTTTGTAAATGATTATAAACATCCTTTTCTGTAGGATTTTCTATACCAGCAGCTTGAATCTCACTAATTAAATCAAGTTTTTCTTCGGTATTTTTAATAATCTCCGCATTTTTAGGATTATTTTCTAATTTTAAACGCTTTATTAGAAATTGAGTTTTGTTATAAAGTGAAAAATTATTATAATCTTCAAAAGACTTACCTTCCTCTGCCAAACCTTTTAAAACAGATAGACCATATGTAAGGTATTTTTCCTGGCTATCTTCAGATAAATTTGACCAGTTTTTAATATGTAAATCTTTTTCTATAAATTCGTTAAATTTCTTCTTTCGATATGCAGCTTTATCTTCAGCATTTTCCAAACTATTATATTCATCATCAGATACTGATAAGAAATAATCTGCATAAGCATCAATTTTTTCTTTAGAAGATTTGCCTTCTAGTTTTTCTGGAGGAACTAAAGTTAAAACCTGTTTTAACTTTTCTTGTCCTTCCTGTTTTATAATCTGCTGCAATTTTTCCTGTGGCATATTCTTATATTCTTCAAGAGATATTCCGCTTTTCTCAGCAGCAGACAACAGCAATGCAGCATCTTTAACTGCTTTTTGATTCTCAAATTTACAAAACAGTTCTCTGTCAGAACTAACTATTGAAAGCAAATCTTTTCTTTGCTCTTCGATGTATTTTGGTTTTTCTTTATTAGAAAGATTATTAAAATTTTCATCAGTTTTAGACAAATAATATTCAATAAAAACATCTAATTTTTCATTATTTGTTTTATTTCTGAATTCCTCTGACATTACCATTTTTATTTTTTCAACTTCGGCAGAAACATCTTCACCTGCAACTTTTTTACCATCATTTTTCAACGATTCTTCAAAAGCTCTCAGTTGAGCCAAAACCTGAGATTCCTCTTTTGTTATATTACCATTTTTCTCATGTAAAAGTAATTGTGCTTTGACATCATCAATATCACCTTTAATACCAAGTTTTTCAATAGAAGATTCAATTTCAGTTTGTTTTAAAGATGAAGATGAAGTTGAAGATGCATTTTCTGCCTGCAAAGATTCAGGAGTAGCAGCTGTAACAGCTTGCTTATCCTGGTCTTGTGCAACAGATTGAGCTATAGATTGTTTGGCTGCAGCAAGATACTTTTGAACCTCTGCAATTGATGAACTTGGGAAGAATTTTGCTTTCAGCTGTTTTAGCTGTTCTTCAGGTGCAAGAGCTTTAAATTCGTCAGAATTAATATAATTTATAACATCATTACTGGCAATATCATTCTTTACGCTATTACTTGTCAAATCAATAGGCTTGTTATTAACGGCAGTAGACCCGACATCCGTATTCGGGGTTGTCGGGGTAGTACTTACTGTCTGATTTATTTTTTTTACTTCTATTGCCATTTTATCTTCTCGATATTTTTTCTTCTATTTCATGAAAAAAATATTTTTTCTTCCTATTTCAACGAACCTATAAACTTTTACAATTCTTAATAGTCTTGAATAATCGGCTCCATCATTCTGGTTTCTTTAGTTTCATGAAGCCCAAGCATAGTATTATCTTTCCAAGGATATTCACCTGCCATCAAGCTTATAATTTTATTAGCAGTATCATCGTCAATTTTGATTTGACGAATCATAGTACCATTTTTGCGACCATTATCATCAACAATTGATTCTATTACTTTTACCGAGCAAAACTCTTTCTCTGGACCAAGGTTGTGATAATAAAATTTGGCAACAACCGGAGGATGAGCAGTTTTATCGTCACTGCCTTTTGCACCATCACGAATAAAATAAATCGAAGTTACAGAATTTTTGTCACCAGGTCCTGTTGTAAACAACATATGATATTTTGTACCATTACCTTGCGCAATATGGTGCATTAGAATCTTTTCATTTCTTAAATATTTCCATTGTCCTATTCCCGGAATATTCTTATGATAATCAGAAACAGTTGACATATACGTAGAGTCTGGAATTTCTTCAGACGGGAGTTGGGCCAAAACTTCTTTATTAAGCCCGGTCTCCATTGGAACAATTTTCATAGGCTCTTTTGCATTCAACAAAGATGGATTCATTGCCATCAAAACAATTACAGGAACAGCTTTTGCTGCTGATGCTTTTGGTAGTCTTTCTATTTTTGATGAATCTTCTTCACTTTTTCCACTAAAACTAACCATACTACTACGATTTTGTCTAGCACTAACACTGCTAATAGGTAATATTGCCATACTAACACTCCTTTTTTGTATTCAATTTTTCTTTTTCTTGGATTAACCCCTTAATCCATATCTATTCATTAACCTTGCTCATGATTATATCAATCGATTTGAGTTTTGTAAAGAAGTACAAAAATTTTTCATACATTCTTACCAGGTTTGATATGATTTTAAAACTCAAAGTATGGTATTTTTGCTAGTAAACAAGACTAATATTAAGAAATATTACAAAATAACATTACCTTATCTTAAAACTTATCCGTATGAGACATAATCCCGAGAGACTTGTTATTATCAATATCTATAACATGTTTTATAATTGAATGCGCCATCAACAACAAATACGGATTAATTTCAGTTGTTTGAGACATATTTACATTAACAGAAGCATTTTTTGATACAGTTTTTGAATCCTTATTTACTTCATACGAAACAACCGAATCCACTGCATAATGTGTTTTTTCTTTATCTATTCGCAACTGGAGTTCTGGTTTTGGAAAATTTTCACTGCATTCTATAGAAATTTGAACAGAATTAGAAGTCTCCAATATTAATGTTGCTGCAACAGTACCAAAATTAACAGTTGAAATTGTTATATTCAATATACTATCACTTTCTTTATAAGCGTTACTTTTTTGTTCTACCTCCAAATCAAATCCAACACCATCTTCTAAAGGTAACCATGGTAAATAAAGCATTAAAAGGAGTTTTAATGTTTTTTGAGGATTATTCTCTGCCGCAATAGATATGCTGGCATTGATAAGTTTTGCCATGTCTTTCATTTGCGACAAATCAGTAACTCCAGCTTTGGAAGCCTCTGTCATTGCCATAATAAGTTTTGTAAGTGCCTCTTTACCATTCTTTTGAAACAATAAAGATATTTCATTCAAATTAATCATACCTCCAGAGAGTATTTCCAAATTTTTTAATGAGGAACTTAACTGGGAAGCCAGTTGAAAATTAACCGCCTCTTTTGCTGTTGAAACTGTTAAACCTTGAAGCTGCGCAAGGATTTGCGCCTGTAATTGAGACAATGAATTCTTTTGTGCAGCCAGCTGATTTGCAAACAATTGATTAAACTGGCTTTGTGTTAATCCACGCTGAACCATATAAATAAATTCATTAATATTTTTAGGCATCTGCATCAAATCTTTTGCATATATAGCTCTATCAATACTTTGCAGCGTATTCATTTGAACAGACTGCCGCAGATTTACAGTTGTTGACTGTTTTAAATTCTGAACAACACTCCGTTCAGCCGCATCCGGAGCTTTTTGAGAAAGCTGACCGGAAATTTGTGCTGGCTGAGCACCAGCTTTAGACGACAACATCTTTTGATGCTGGTAATTTTGCCCGAATTTATTTAAAAATCGATTGATATCAATACCTGACATACATGTAATTTAACTGATTTTTATCCAAAAGTCTAGTTTTCAACCGGCAGATATGACTGTGGATAATTATAATCCTCAATAAAACCTAAATTTTTATACAATCTTAAAGCTTGAAGATTATTCGTTTCAGTTGTTGTATTTATTTCACTAATCGGACTGTTATAAACATCAATTTCTTTAAATATTTCATCCATAGAATGTTTCAGCATAATTGTAGACAAGCCTTTACCCTGATGCTCAGGTTTTATACCAACAAGAGGAATGTTAACAATTGTACCGCTTGTTACGTTCATAAAAGAAAAACCGACCGGTTCTCCTTGATACAACAAAACACTGGTTGCATTTGGCAGGAATTCTGCATAAATATTTCTGACTATTTTTGTAATTATATCACGGGTTCCTTCTATTGACTTAAATCTAGGGTCAAATAAGGCATCGGAACTATCGTTGAATGCATTTTGTATAATTCTCACAGCATCTTCAAAATATTTTTCATTCCAAACCACAACTTCATAATCTTCAGGAAGCTTAACGACCCTTGCCCGTGAAAACAAATCTCTTGATGGGGTTCCATTCATCATGAAGCGAAGAACTTCAATACCGACAAATTTAAAACCGAGTCTTGCAATCACACTGATTAATGACTTTTGCTCACCAAGCATCGGATAGCATACAATTTTTTCTCTCCGTAAATTTTGGGTTACCTCCAGAAATTTTTTCAACAAATCTTTTGCATAATCTGCAAAATTCTCCTTGTTACGGCTATGAATAATATTTAGTTCCACCGCCTCTGATATTGCTGTCGTATAAACTAAAAATGCAACAGCGTCGTCATTCTCGTCAAACAAAACAATACATTTAATCAAATCCTTGTCTATAGATTCCAAAAAGCCGTCATAATCTAAAGGCTCCAATTCAAAATGGTATTCTTCTTTAGCTCTTTTTCTGAAATCATCATACAGATTTTCAAACTTACCATAACTATTTGCTGTTAAAAATTTAGTATTATACATTTGTAGCTCCTTATAAAGAGTGGTGCATTTTTTCTTTTTTAGTGTCCAAATATCTTTGATTGTATGGTGTAACTTCGGACGAAACTTTAATCGTATCATTCACATTCAACCCGTAACCTTGCAATCCTACAATTTTTTTAGGATTATTAGTAATCAAATTAAAATTTGTATACCCAAGATCAACAAGAATTTGCGCCCCTGTACCATAATCCCTCAAATCAGACTTAAAACCAAGTGACAGATTTGCTTGAATTGTATCCTGTCCTTCTTCCTGCAGTTTATATGCTTTAATCTTGTTACACAAGCCTATACCTCTGCCTTCATGGTCAGTCAAATACACAACTGCACCTTTTCCATAATCATTAATATATCTAAGTGCATTATGCAGCTGAGAGTTGCAATCGCATTTTAAACTATGAAAAACATCACCTGTTAAACACATACTATGAACTCTGACAGCAGGAATTTTGTCAGAACCGTCATCTTTAACCAAGGCGACATGCTCGGTTCCATTAACCTGATTTTTATATGCATAAAGCTTAAACTCGCCATATGGTGTAGGGAGGGTTGTCTCAGCTTCTCTGGTAACAAGTTTTTCTGATTTCAAACGAAAAGCAATAAGTTCTGCAACAGAAATAAATTTCATTCCATGTTCATCTGCAAATTGTCTTAGATAATCACGTCTTGCCATATGCCCATCAGGAGCCATAAGTTCACACATAACACCTGCAGGTCTGTGACCGCATATTCTGGCAAGATCAACAACTGCTTCGGTATGTCCTGTACGTTCAAGCACTCCGCCTTTTCGCGCTACACAAGGGAATAAGTGTCCCGGGCGTCTTAAATCTGACGGCTGAGCATCTCGAGCAGTTGCAACTTCTACAGTTTTAGCTCTATCATAAGCTGAGATACCTGTTGTAACTCCGTACTTTTCAGCAGCATCAACACTTATCGTAAAAGCAGTTTTCATCCCCTCTGTGTTTTGCTCTACCATTTGCGGTAAATCAAGTTGTTTGGCGATTTCAGATGATATTGCAAGACATATCAAACCTTTAACTTCACTCGCAAGAAAATTAATTTTTTCAGGTGTGACCTTTTCTGCGGAGATAATAACATCACCCTCATTTTCTCTATCTTCATCATCTGCCACAATGATTGGTTTTCCGGCTTTAAAATCTTCTATAGCATCTTCAATACTATCAAATCGAAACTTTTTATCTTCCATTATATAAATCCATTTTCTTGTAAAAAACTCATACTTAGACTATTGTTATTATCTTTCACTGATAATAATTTTTCAACATATTTACCCAAAATATCTGTCTCAATATTTACATAATCACCGATATTTAGCATATTTAAATTAGTATTTTCAAAAGTGTGAGGAATAACCGCAACTTTAAAAACATTCTCACAAATATCCGAAACAGTTAAACTAATACCGTTAACAGTAATTGAGCCTTTATAAACAACATATTTTGCCTGAGCTTCTGGAAGTTCAAATCTGAGGTTATAAAAATCCGCC
Organism: uncultured bacterium; assembly: GCA_958366705.1. GTDB lineage: Bacteria > Cyanobacteriota > Vampirovibrionia > Gastranaerophilales > Gastranaerophilaceae > Zag111. Next base: position 144,738 of record CATXCB010000001.1, on the reverse strand, counting down.
AGCTTATCTTTACTCAAAAACTTTGCACAACAATCAATGTGTCCGGAAACAATATGACCTCCCAAACGTGAATTTAACGTTAAAGCTCTTTCCAGATTCACGCAATCTCCTGATTTAAATTTACCAAAAGTTGTTACAGATAGGGTTTCATCACTAACTCTGGCAGTAAAACTATCAGAATCAATACTAACAACTGTTTGACAACAGCCGTTTATAGCAATACTATCACCAACCGTAGTATCTTCTAATACAATTTTACACCCGATTTTGATTGTTGCTCCGTTACTCTCTTTAAAAAAAGATTTAACAATTCCTGTTTCTTCTACAATTCCTGTAAACATACCCCCAGTCTAACATATTTTATTAGTTATTGAAACAAAAATGACGAAACATTTACAATAAAAAACGGGGTTCACCACCCCGCCTTTTATAAAATTTATAAATTATAAACTATCTTAAACTTTCAGGAACTGCCATTGGGATAGGTGCAGTATTTGAAGCCGGAGGAACCGGAGCTGAAGCATGCTGCTGTTTATAATTTTTTACAACATCAGCAGGTGTAGAATCTTTAGTTATATTATTCAAAGGTTTTTGGGTTACTGCTTGAGAAGATGATTCCTTATCATCATTTTTACTTTCTTCTTCTTTTTTATCTTCTCCCTGCTCTTCAGTAGGAGAACTTTCTTCCTCACCTATAACCCTTGCTTTATTTCCAAATGTAGCGCTATAATTTTCCAAATCAATCTGCGGATAATCAAAATCATTGTCACCAAAATCTTTTGTTGCAACAGTCATAACATCTTTCCAAATTTTTGCAGGAACAGTACCTCCGGTTAAGCCTCCCATTTTGTTATTGTTGTCATCCCCAACCCAGACACCAGTAACAATATCCGGAGTATAACCTACAAAATATGCATCTCTGTAATCATCAGTTGTACCAGTTTTTCCTGCTGCAGGTTTTCCTATATTTGCAGCACGCCCTGTACCTGACAGAATAACCGTTTTCAACATCGCAGTCATCTCAGCTGCAGTTTTTAAACTAAGTTGATGGGAAGATTTTGTTTTTGGTGCTCTATACAGAACTCTTCCTCTTGAATCCTCAATTCTTTCAATAGCATATGGCTGTACAACATATCCTCCGTTAGCAAAAGCTCCATATGCTCTTACAAACTCAAACAATTTAACACCATTTGAACCAAGCGAAATAGTATAATCATATTCCAACGGTGTAGTTATACCTAAAACTCGTGCAATTTGAATAACAGAACGAATTCCCACTTCCTGAATAACACGTGCAGCACAAACATTTGACGAAATCATAAGAGCTTTATATATAGGAATTTTTCCTCTGTATTTATGTCCGTAGTTATGAGGAGACCATTTCGCAATTGTAATAGGACTATCATCCACAATATCATTAGGAGAAATCCCTTTTTCCATCGCTGCAGCATAAACAAACGGCTTAAATGATGAGCCTGGAGGTCTTACTGCTTGCGTAACACGGTCATACTGTGATTCTCCATAGTTTTTACCGCCTGCATATACCAGAATTCTTCCATCGACAGGACTATAAGAAAAGACTGCTGCCTGCTGAGACTTTTTAGTAAGTCCCCAAGCTTTCATATTTCTCAAAATCGATTCATTTGCTGCAACCTGAGCTTTTGAATCAAGTGTCGTTACAACCTTATAACCGCCATGAATAATATCGGTTTCCTCAAAACCGAGTTTTTCCATTTCATGTAAAACATAATCACTGAAATAAGGTGCTTTATTTGTAGTATACAATTGCGGCACAGAACTCAATTTTATATCAGCTTGAATTGCTTTTTCGTATTCTTCCTGAGTAATATATTTCATTGTGAGCATACGTTTCAGAACCTGATTTCTTCTTTGTCTTGCAAGTTCTTTATTATTATATGGATTGTATACTGACGGAGCTTGCGGCAGACCAGCCAATAAAGCAAGTTCAGGAAGTGTAAGCTGATTTAATTTTTTGTTAAAATATATCTGCGATGCTGCCGCAACACCATAAGCACCGGCACCAAGATATACATTATTCAAATACATTTCAAGAATCTGGTCTTTTGTGATTGTTTTTTCAATTCTGGCTGCGACTTCAAGTTCTTTAATTTTTCTTGTAATAGTTCTTTCATTTGAAAGAAATAAAATTCTTGCCAGCTGTTGAGTCAATGTACTTGCACCTTGAACAGCATGACGTGCTATGACGTTTTGAATTGATGATCTGATTATCCCGAATACATCATACCCGCCGTGTCTATAAAAATTTTTATCCTCAGTTGCAATTAATGCCTCTTTCAATTCTTCCGGCACATCTTTTAAATCAACTTTATTATAAGTATATGCAGTAAATGTTTTTATAACTTCACCATCTTCTGAATAAAATTTGGTAACAATATTAGGTCTAAAATCTTCCAAATTTTCAATCGGCGGAAGTGACGATAAATAAAGATTCAAAGCAACAAAACCTGCAAGCATTAAAGCTGTACAAGTTAATATAAACATCTTCAAGTTTGTAAAAAACTTGTTTTCTGATTTTCTGTTATATTTTTCTCTTGCAGTACCTTTTGCCGCTCTTTGCCTTTTATATCTTTCGTATGAACTTGACATTTGACTCTCCCATTGTAGCTTTTATATTATATCATTAAATATATTTAAGCAAATTGTTTACATTGCTATAGAACATGATTGAATTTTTAATTCTTTTCATATAAACTGAAAAAGGTTGAGAAAACTGGAGATATAAAAATATGTATAATGTAGCAATTATTGGTGCCGGCCCTGCAGGTATTTTTGCAGCTTTAGAAATTATGAAACTTAAACCGGAATGGAAAGTTGTATTAATAGAAAAAGGACAGAGAATTGAAAAAAGGAAATGTCCTATCCGTGAGGGTTCTCCAAAATGTGTAAACTGTAAACGCTGCGGCTTGTTATGCGGCTGGGGCGGAGCCGGAGCATTTTCTGACGGGAAATTAACATTAACTCCGGATGTTGGTGGACACCTTGTTGACTACATGACAAGACAACAGGCTGAAAATTTAATCAGGTATGCTGATGATTTATATTTAGAATACGGAGCAACTGAAGAAGTTTTCGGTACAGACATGAAAGTGTTTGAAGAAATTGAACAACAAGCAGTACTTGCCGAGTTAAAACTCGTACACTCTCCTGTGAGACATTTGGGAACTGAAAGAAGCCTAGATGTATTAAAAAATATGCAAGATTATCTGGATGAGAGAATTACGATTTTAAACAATGTTTCTGCAAAATCGTTAATAGTTGAATGCGAACAAGTAAAAGGTATTGAACTGGATAACGGTGATGTTATATCTGCGGAATATACAATTATTGCTCCAGGTAGAGAAGGTGCAGACTGGTTAACTCAAGAATTTGCAAAACATAAAATCGGCATGGTTAACAACGCTGTTGATGTGGGTGTTCGAGTTGAACTTCCTGCTCCTGTATTTGAACCTTTAACCTCAAAACTATATGAATCAAAATTGATATACCACTCTCCAACTTTCGGAGATGAAGTAAGAACATTCTGTATGAATCCAAACGGAGAGGTTGTTCAAGAAAATTACAGCGGCATTGCAACTGTAAACGGCCACAGCTATGCAAACTACAAAACTCCTAACACAAACTTTGCACTGCTTGTATCGGAAAAATTTACTGAACCGTTTAAAGAACCAATTCAATACGGTCAGCATATTGCACGACTTGCCAATATGCTAGGCGGCGGAATTCTTGTACAAAGATTCGGAGATTTATTAGACGGACGCCGTTCTACTCCGGAAAGAATCAAATCCAGCATAATTACACCAACACTAACTTGTGCAACTCCGGGGGATTTGAGTCTTGTTATTCCATACAGACAAATGACAAGCATTATCGAAATGCTTCAAGCTCTTGATAAAATCGCTCCGGGTACAGCTTCAAGATATACTTTACTTTACGGTATTGAAGTTAAATTCTACTCTGCAAGAGTTAAATTGACTGATAAACTTGAAACTGAAGGGGTTAAAAACTTATTCACAATCGGCGACGGAGCCGGAGTAACAAGAGGATTACTTCAAGCTTCAGCTTCAGGTGTTTACGTAGCAAGAACTATTTGCGAAAGATAACAATAAATAATAAAATTAATTTAATCTCATAAAAAGACTGTATTTACAGTCTTTTTATTTGCATGTTTTTTAAAATATTGTTAAAATAAAAAAAGAAATGAATATAAAACTCAAAAAACAAAAAGCTTTTACACTTGCTGAAGTTTTAATCACTCTGGGAGTTATTGGTGTTCTTGCAGCAATAACCATTCCGGATTTAATGTCAAATTTTCTAAAAAAACAACTTGAAATACAAATTAAAGCAAACTATTCAATCATACAACAGGCTATAAAATATGCCGACTATGATGGAGTTTCATATGAAATGGCTATTAAAGACGGCAGCGACGAAAGTATTAAAGAATGGTTTGACAGCTTTTTAGGAACACACCTAAAAATTGCGCAGTTTTGTGCAAACGGAAAAGCCGGCTGCTGGCACAAAAGAGGAATCGTTAAAAATTTGTTAGGTGCAGCTCCCCGCTACGAAATGGATAATGGTATCGGCGGAAATATTGTAACATTCAAACTTACAAATGGAGCCTATTTTAATGTTGACGGAAATACAGCACAAGATATGGCATCATTCGGTATAGATACAACATCCGACGGGTTAACATTCTACTTTGATGCTAATGGAGATAGAAAGCCAAATAGATTCGGAAAAGATATCTTTATAATGGTCTGGACAGATAAAGGACTTGTTCCTGCTGGTTACAACCGCACTTCATCTGAAGTAAATGCAAATTGTCTAACTGGCGACGGATATTTTTGTCTTCAAAAAATTATATCAAGTGGCTGGCAAATTCCAGATGAAGTCTGGAGAAAATAAATTTATTTTCCAATACTTCCATTTCCTGAATTTTGCCCCGGTAAACATACTCCAAATTGACAACTCGCATTATACGGAGTATTCATCTCCTGATTTTCAGGGTTATTATTGGTTTCCGTATTTATCATTTCAGGTATAAAATGAGGAGGTGCTTTAAACTCTCTTGAATTATTTCGAGTCGGATTAATCATTTGATTCAAATGATTAGGCAAAAGTTTATCTTTAATCGTTTGATTCTGACCTTGCAAGCCAACTTTACAACTTCCCAGTTCTTCAATTTTACATGCACTGTACACTATTGTACCCGATGCTATTAATGCCAGTACTGACATTATTATAATCTTTTTCATAATTATACTATCTCCTATTTTATATACATGTCTAATATAAAAAACTTTCTGCAAAGTTTCATTGGAGAAAAGTATAATATTTATACTCCGAAAATCTAAACAATAACAAAATCAAATAAATACTAAAACCATTTTCGAATAATTTTCTTACTCTGATATTTTTGAACAGAATGCAAAACTTCTTTAAACGGAACTATTGGCTCCATTTTGTATCCACAATCTTCGGATAAAGTTCCCCCCATTGAAAACAACTCTTCCTGCGGATATCTCCGGCATATTCCCGGACGCCAGAAGTGAATTTTGCACCGCTTAGTTTCTCTATCCAAATTTTTACACTCAAAAATCAAGCCCAATTCATCCTTGCCTATAATCTCTAAATCAGCATAGAATTTATGCAAATACTGCAATCTTTTGAACTCTTTTTCATCTTTTAGAACATGTTTAAAATGTTTCACATAAATATGAGTACAGCACTGTCCGCAGCCTTTACATTTACCAGTACGCCAGTAGTGTTTTTTCAGAATTTTTGAGTGAATAAATTTTTTAAGTTTCAACCACATATAAATATGATAGTATTAAAACCTTTAAGATGACATTAAGAATTGTAAATATATAAAATAAAACAAGCAAATAAAAATCTTGAGAGGAATTTATCCAGATGTAAAAGAAAATAAATATAACCTATATACACAGTTTTTTAAACTGACATAATACTATAACATAACCAAAATAACCAACCTTGACCTCTAAATGAGGTCTTTTTTTTGTGTTACGCACACAAGATTCTCCATCAATTATTTTGCTATGCCATCAACACTCCAGCTTTGCAGGGTACTTTGCAGTACAGAATAACAATAATATTATTCCGAACTTGGTTTGGAATCTATTATTCTATTTATCATGCTTTATTTTACTTATTCCATTACATGTATTAGAAAAACTTTAACCTTTATGACACCTTTTCATCTTTTTAAATGATGTTTAAAAAACCAGATATTATAGAATAGAAATGTAAGAGAAAGAGAATTGGGTAGGTTGATGGAACAGAGTTTTGACTTTTCTTCTTATAACAACATAAAACGTTTATCAGAAGATGAATTAACAGCTTTATGGAATAAATATTTAGCAGACAAAGCTGATAAACATTCAAGAGATGCAATTATTGTACAATATATTTATCTTGTAAGATATGTTGTAGGGCGTGTAAAAGTGTCATTGCCTGCCACTATTTCAGTCGAAGATATCGCAGGATACGGTGTTGAAGGATTGATAAATGCTGTTGAACGCTTTTCCCCACAGAAAAATACAAGATTTGAAACCTATGCCCTTATAAGAATTCGCGGAGCAATTTTAGACAAAATAAGAGCTCAGGATTTCTTGCCAAGAAGCGTAAGAAAAAAAATTAAAGATATTAAACAAGCCGCAGAAATTTTAAAACAAGAACTTGGAAGAACACCAACTACAACAGAAATTGCGAACTATCTTGACATGGATCCTGAAAAAGTTAATCAGGTAATGTCTGAAGATGTGACAATTACATCTATATACGATAAACGCGGTTCATCAGATGATAGTATGGAAATTATTGATACTGTTGAAGATTCTAACAAACTTAATCCTCAAGAACGAATGGAAGAACAAAGTGTAAAAACAGATTTACAAAAAGCACTGCAAAGACTTCCGGAAAGAGAAAGAGTTCTTATGGTTCTTTATTATCAGGAAAACATGACAATGAAAGAAATTGGACAAACACTTGGAATGTCAGAATCACGAGTTTGCCAATTACATGCACAGGGTATTATGAAATTGAAAAATATTCTCAACGAAAATCGTTCTTCCCGACTACAAAAAGCTATTGTCTAACTTAGAGGTTTTTGTTTTTCATAATTGATTATTACAAAATCAATTCGCTTATTCATATTCTGCCTGTAACTAACACTATCATAAAACGGCATCATTTCACCAAAGCCTATTGCGTTAATTCTATGTGGATTAACTTTTTCTACCTTTATTAAATAGTCAACGATTTTTCCGGCTCTAACCGTGGATAATTCCCAGTTATACTGATAATTAGAAACTTCCCAACTATCAACATCTGTATTTCCCTCTACAATACATTGATTATTTAAAGTTTTTAAAATTAGGGCAATTTGATATAAGACAGATTTTGATTGTTCTAGAAGTTCATCCTGCCCAAGATTAAAAAAAACAGTGCTATCAATACTGACAACAAGTCCCCTCGGAACTTTTGTATAAATAACAGAATCTCCAAGATTCAAATTAGAACGAAACATTTGTTCTATTTCTGCAGTTGGAATAGAATAATTCTGCGTTAAATTACCTTTTATCTTAAAATTTGAAGTTTTAGAATAGGACGGATGGGCTAAAAATAAAACAAATGCTACACAAAAAATGATATATAAAATTTTTATTTTTTTAGTGCCCACTCAACAATCCTCTCTCTTGAAATTATTTTTAAATCAGAGAGAAAAAACTATTAGCTGACAAGTTATGGTTTAATTATTGATAGAACATATTTATCATTAAAATACTTTTGAGCGCATTTAAGAATTTGCTCAGATGTTACCTGTTTTACCTTAGATTTCAATTCTTCAGAAAAATCGAATCCAAATCCAAGCACATCAAATTTAGCATAACCGCATGCTTGTTGAATATTTGTTTCATCAAGAAAGGCATATTTACCTATAAGGTTATTCTTAGCATCATTCAATTCTTCTTCTGAAACTTGAACAGTTTTTATTTTTTCTATTTCTTCATCAAAACCTTTTAGGGAAACATCAATATTTTTAGGTTCAGTTGCAATATAAATCATAAAGTTCCCTGCAAGCTTGAATGTTTCATAAGAACTTCTAACTACATAAGCAAGCCCCTTTTTATCTCGAAGTTCCAAAAATAACCTTGATGATAATCCACATGCACCTAAAATTATATTTAACAAAATCAAAGCAGGATATTCATCTTCTCCGTACGTTGGAACAGACCAGCCTTTAACAATATGCGCCTGATTCAAATCAGCTCGGACATTATTTACAACTTTTTTCTCTAACAACACCGGTTTTTCAATATTAAAAGCAGAATCCACAGAAACAGGTAAGGTTCCAATTGTTTCTTCAATCTGAAGGAAAATATTATCTTTTTCTAAGGCTCCAACTACTGCTAAACTTTTTTTACTATTAGTCAATATTTCGTTGTAAGCTTCTATAATTTCTTCTTTTGTTATTGATTCAATATTTTCTAAAATTTTCGTCATTGAATTCCCGTAATAATGATTTTCAAACATAGCTCGACAATATGCGTCCATTGCTGTTGCCCTTGGAGAATCCAATTCTGCAGTAATTTCTCCGGTTAATTTAACTTTTTCTTTATCAAATTCTTGAAATGTAGAGTTTTTAAGAACATCATCCATTAATTCAATGGCTTTTGAAAAATCCTCATTTAAACATACAAACTTTATTCTTAAATAATTAGGAAACAGCTCACTTGAAAAATCAATTGCATATTTTTCAAATTCGTTTGCAAGCTCTTCTGAATTATATTTTTTTGTACCTTGCAAAAGTAACCTTGCCATTAACGAATAAATTCCTGGCTTCTTTTCAGGATTATTTATTGAAAAATTCAAACAAACAGCCATTCTGGGAGTATTTTTATTCTGTTTATAAATATAATTTATCTCATTGTTTAATTTTGAAATTATTTTTGTCATATTCGCTCTACTTTCTATTATTGATTGAATTTTAGCATAATTTCATATAAAACACAAATAATTAGTATTCATGTTATACTAGCCATATGGTTAATAGAGTAAAAACCGGAACAGTCATAGGACTCAATGCATATCAAGTATGCGTTGAAACAGATGTAGTAAATTCGCTTCCGTCAATTTCGATTGTTGGATTACCTGATGCTTCTGTTAACGAAGCTCGCGACAGAGTTAAATCGGCAATAAAAAATTCCGGCTATACTTTTCCATCTAAAAAGGTTGTGATAAACCTTGCTCCTGCAGACTTAAAAAAAGTTGGCACAAGCTTTGACCTGCCTATAGCTATAGGCATTTTGATTGAAGAAGAAGTTATTGACTCTGAAAAAGTTAAAGATTACGCATTTATAGGCGAACTTTCTCTTGATGGTTTGATTCGACCGGTTAACGGCGTGTTACCGCTTGTTTTAGGATTAAAAGAATCCGGTATAAATAATGTAATTGTACCATGCTCAAATGCAAAAGAAGCGGCACTGATTGACGGCATAAACATATTTGGAGCAGAACATCTGACCGATGTGGTAAACCATTTTATTGAAACAAAAATTCAACAAACAAATATTGATGCCAGAAAATATCTTGCAGAAAAAACCGAACAAAACTATTCTTACGATTTCAAAGATGTTAAAGGTCAGCAAAAAGCGAAAAAAGCACTGGAAATTGCAGCTGCCGGCGGACATAATATGCTGATGATAGGCTCACCCGGTTCTGGTAAAACACTTATGGCAAAATGTTTTGCATCCATTCTGCCGCCATTAGAATTATCTGAAGCACTTGAACTTACCAAAATCTACAGTATAAGCGGACTATTATCAGAAGAAGAGCCCCTTATGGCTAAACGACCATTCAGATCCGTCCATCATACGGCGTCGGCAAATGGCATAATTGGCGGAGGAACGACCCCAAAACCAGGGGAAATTACACTAGCTCACCGCGGAGTCTTATTTCTGGATGAAATGGTTGAATTTCCGCGTCAGGTACTTGAAGTTTTAAGACAGCCATTAGAAGACGGAGAAATCGTCATATCAAGAGCAAAACATTCAATAAAATATCCGGCTAAATTTATGCTTCTTGGTGCGATGAATCCTTGTCCTTGCGGATATTTAGGAGATAAAGAAAAACAGTGTACCTGTTCTGATTTTCAGATAAGTAGATATCTTGCAAAATTATCAGGGCCGCTGTTAGACAGAATTGATTTACAGATTGATGTTCCGCGCCTCACTCCATCCGAACTTTTAAATTCAAATTCAACAGAAGAAGATTCTGCAACTATTCGAAAAAGAGTTATAAAAGCCAGAGAAATTCAGCGAGAACGATACAAAAATGAAACCATACTTACAAATTCCGAACTCACATCTGATTTAATAAAAAAATATTGTAAGGTCGATGACAAATCAAAAGAACTCTTAAAAGCTGCTATTATAAAATATCAACTATCCGGAAGAAGATATGATAGAATCTTAAAATTGGCCAGAACTATTGCAGACCTGGATTCATCCAACAATATTCAACAGCTCCATTTGATGCAAGCTCTTCAATACAGAATGTTTAATCCTGATGAGTATGGAAAATAAACTTTAATAAAGTTAATATTTATACAAATTTTAGCAAAAAATATTATTTTCAATCATTATGTAATACACAATTATGTTTACCCGCAAAAAAGGAGAATATTAATGGAACCAATAAGATGCTTACTAAATTCAAGCTGTAGAAAACCTATAACCGTTAACGAATATAAATTAAAAAACGGAAAACATATAACAGAAATAATTACTGACTACGGTAAAGGAAAACAAATGACCCGTGAAGTATACAAAAATTTGCTAGGTTATCCGGAAAAAGTTGTTGACAACGTTTTTGGAACTATTGAAACATTCTATCCCGGCAAAATTGGTGTTATAAGTGAAATCAACGGTGTAAAAACAGAAAAACCTGATTTGACAATGGATATGTTAACAAGATAATTTAAAAAATAAAAAGTCCTGAGATTCAGGACTTTTTATTTTTTTCATCTGTTATACTTTTTAAAAACTCTTTCATTAAACTTATTTTTTCTGTCCCTATAATCTCAAATGAAATTTGTTCATACCTTAACCTCAAGTAAAATCTCGCTTCCTGAAAAACAATCATTTTATTGTTTATAAAAAAAACTATCTGTGGTTTTGCTTCTTTTACTTTGTAATCTATAATGTCCGAAAATTTCACACCAACACCATTTATCATAATATAATCATCAATAATTTTAACAATATCTTTTTTATTTAACTTATTGATTATTAAAAACCTTGGAACATAGAGTATTGAAACTGACAAAATTAAAATTATTGCAGTTAAAATTGATATTCTGTGTAAAAAATACAAGTAAAAAATAAAACCTGCAATTAAAAAATACAAGCATAAAATTCCAAGAACTATCATGGATGGTCGTTCTTCAATATTCGATTTTAAATACTCTTTCATATTTCCACCATATTATTTTATTTTTGATAAATTTCTACTCCATATTTATCCATAAGATTATTCTTTTTTTCATAAGAAATTATTGCCGATGCCAGAGTACCAGCAAGTAGTCCTGCAGGAATCCCCAGTACCGTTGCAAGAAATTGAGATTTACTTCCAGAAGCAGCTTTTTTTATAGCAACAAGCCAGCCGCCAAGTCCACCTCCAACAGTACAAGCTGTTGTTAGCTTATGTAAATCATCAGCTTGAAAATTGTATTTAGAAACAAATTCATCAGCTTTATTTTCTGCAATTGTATAGCTTGGAACACGTGAGGGCTTATTTGGACTTGATTTGTAGTCAAGTCTGACTCTGCCATTTTCTAAATTTGGACCGATTTGTAATTTCATACCCTCACATTAACCTCTTATTTATAAAAATAAAAGTACCCTACTTTCTCAAAAATTTTGCAGATAATCTATTGAATAACTCGCTAGCATATTCCATCTTAAATAATAAATTAATTGGAATATATATAGCCAGACAAACTATTGCAACAGCTGAAATTTTAAAAATCTCAAATGGAATCTTTGGTAACTGAACAAACTTATCAATCTCTACAGCACATAACCAGCAGCCCGCAAGAGCAATCATACCAGCAGCAACCATCTTCAATAAGTTAATAAAAAGAGTTCTATAATCCATTTTCATTTTTCTAGTAATCAAAACACCCAAAACACAAGCATTAAACAGAGTTACAAGCGATGTTGAAAGTGTAATGCCTCCAATACCAAAGTGCATTTTTGATATTAAAATATAGTTTAAAACAAGCTTTAACACAATTGATGAAAATGCAACAATAAAAGGGGTAGCAGAATCATTAAATGAATAATAAACCCTTGTTATTGAATCCCTGAAAACATAAGGAATTATTGACACAGATAAAAACCATAGTGCTTCTGTTACCATAAATGTAGCGTTTTCGTCAAATACACCATGCTCAAACACAAGCCGGACAGCATCCATTCCAACAACTAAAATTCCTATAATAATCGGAATTGCCCCGAAGAATAAAACTCCAACGCCTTTGTTAAAATAAGTTTTAATTCCGTCGTAGTCTTTATCGGCAACAAGTCTTGCAAAAATTGGGAATAACGGGACAAGAAATGCTGTAACAAGAATTCCTACCGGAAATTGAAAAATTCTATTAGCATAGCCTATAGCTGTCCATGCACCTTCCGAGATTGAAGATGTGAAAAACATATCAACGTAAATATGGATTTGCCCAACTGTTGAACTTAAAACTGCGGGGAATAACAATTCGCAAATTTCTTTAAAATACTGATTATTGGCAAATTCAAAATTAGGTTTTAATTTGTAGCCTAATTTTTTGATATTCGGATATTGAATAACAAGCTGTAGTATAGCACCGATTGTGGTTGCCCAGGCAAGCGCGTAACCTTTTTTGTCATCAGGCACTGCCATTACAACACCTATAATTGCTAAACTCATAATAATCGGTGATAAATTAGGCAGCATAAACTGTTTGTATATGATAAGAATTCCGTAATAAATTCCGACGATCCCGCCAATAACAAGAAGCGGTGTCATAATTTTTAAATGTGCAGCAGCAAGATTTATCATTTCAGCAGAGCCGCTTGAGATGATTAGTCCCATTATTTGTCTTGGAAACACAAACATTATAACTGACAGTGCCAGAAAGAATATTATTGTTGCAGTCATAAATGTTGAATAAAGTTTATTAACTGTTTCTGACGGTTTTTCTTGAAGATTTGGAATCAGCTTTGAGAAAATTGCAACGGTTGCACTGTGAAAAGGACCACCGACTCCGCCTAACAAAATTAATGAAAGTGACGGGATTTGATAAGCATAGTAGTATGCGTCGGAAACCAAAGAAGCACCATAATAATTAGCAATTATAATGTCCCTTACAAAACCTATCAATTTACTCACAATTGTAACAACTGCAATAATCCATGCAGCTTTTAACAGACTCGGAGCTTTATCTTCTTTAGTTGCTGTACTCATTTTTTCCTGCTACCTCTATATACATTCTTAATCCCTTATTGCTTCCTTGAGCTGTAGGATAATAAAAAGTTATGGTATTCATTCCGTGTTTTAAATACGGAGATAAATCAATACGATTGAACCGTTGTGATTTATCTAAAATAATTTTTTCATCTATACCATTTATACTTGCATCAATGTAATCTACTTTGTATTTATTATCTACAATCAGGTGAGCCTGTCTGTTTTTAGAAAAAAAGGTTTGAGAAACCTGATTTTGTTCACTGTTTGAAGATAGGATAAACGGCTGTGTTGTAAGGCTTATACCTGTGTAGTAGTGCTGTAATATTTTTTCGTAAGGCATATTTAATTCTGTAGCCATATATCCAGCCCCGTACTGGCTCATTCCGACACCATGACCAAAGCCTCCGCCGTATGCTTTTATGTAAATCAGGTCACCATCTTCGTTATACTCGTGTTCAAACACAACATTCGCACTTGGCAGGGCTTTACCGTGATTTGTTAAAAGACGTCTGATTACAAGTTCTTTTTCCACGATATAATTACCCGAGTCTGTTTGAATTTCAAGTTTAATAATTTTTCCGGAATCGCCACGCTTTAGGACGTTCAGTTTTTTTATAATCCCGATAACTTCACCTTTTTTTACTTCCGGATGAACAAAACCTGCTGCACTTTGAGCAGCTATATGATTTTGGACTTCATCTTGAATTTCCTGACCATTCCACTCTCTTTCCCAACGGTAATATGTTGAATTAACATCATAGGAATCTGGTTTTGATTTGTAAAATTCCGCTGCGTCCTCTTCGTTGTTGAGCGGTTTAAAATTATCACAATCAGGTTTAGCAATCAGATATGGTTTTGGTTTTGACGGGAATTCTTTAGTAAACGGCTCAGAAAAAGTATACTGATAACTTTCCGTGTAACCGCCAGCAGTTGATGAATACTGAGCAAGGATTAAATCCCAGTCATATGTCGCAACAATTCCTGTAGTTTCTTCTACTGCCCGATTCGAAAGATCTTTTTCAGTATTTGCACCAAAATAAACCTGACTTGCAACAGAATCCACAACATCGTAGTTTGGATTCGCTTTAACGCGCGGGGATAGTACATAATTTCTGGCAGCAACACTCTGTGCTTTTAAAGCTTCAAGACCAAAGCGAACCGGCATTTCATTCGGAACCACACCTTTTAAATAATCTTCAAGCCAGATAGAATTTACTATATAAAATTTACCATCTTTATTGGAGGGAACAAGCTCAAATGTTCCTCTATACTGAGCCTCTTTCCCTGCCCTTTTCAACCCGCTTATACCAAGAAAACCATAATCCGTTTTGAATATCACTGGTCCTGAAATCTTTGCTATAACGTTATCTTCAGAATCTTTTAATATAAAAATTTTTCCGCACATAGAAATTTTTATATTATTTTGCCCATCATAAGTGTTAATATATTCTTTATTGTTATAGATTTCAAACTCCTCAGTCCCGTAAATTGAGGCGGCACTCCATTCATAAGTAGAAAAATTTTGAGAACCAATTCCAACGCGTACAATTTTTGAATGCGGAGATTCAATATAAGGATTATTCATAACATCTTTTGCAATTTGCAATGTCTTTTGAGGAATATTTACATAATAAGGAGAACCCATTACGGGAAGTGATAATAAAAAATTTGCAAGTAAAAATATGCCCAATTTCCTCATAAATTTATTATAAAACAAAGAAAAATTTTTTAAAAAAGTTTAAATATAAATTAGAATAAAAACAGGAATACATTTTACGAGTATTCCTGTTTTCATAAATCTATACGAATAATAATACTTAATTTTTAGCTTCGATTGTTGTACCATCTTTGGTATCTTTTAGAATAATGCCTGATTCATCCAGAGCAATTCTGATTTTATCTGCAATATCCCAGTTCTTTTCTGCTCTTGCCTGTTTTCTTAGCTCAATAATTTCATCCATTGAGTTGAATGTTTGACCTAGAGCTTCAGAAACATGAGCTGCTGCTTTTGCTAATTCTTCATCTGATAACGCAGCTTTCTCAAAAGTAAAGCCTAGTGTTGTTCCAAGCTTATAAAGGATTGTAAAGGCATTTTCTTCATCTTTGTTAGCTTTTGTAGCAAGGTCAAATAGTACTGCAAGTGCTTTTGATGTATTTAAATCATCATCCATTGCTTCTACAAATGCTTTATATTCTTCAGTTGATGTGATATCAAACTCTTCGTTTATAGGAGTTTGTTTTGCATTTGTCAAGCGTTTTGCCCCTGCTTGAGCCGCAGATAGAGCCTCATCTGAAAATTCAACAGGCATTCTGTAGTGATTTGTCAAAATAAACAATCTTAAGGTATTAGCATCATAGTTTTTCAACATATCATCAATTGTCAAGAAATTACCCAAAGATTTTGACATTTTTTCTTTATTTATTGTTACAAAACCGTTGTGCAACCAATAATTAACAAATTTGCATCCATTTGCACATTCCGATTGAGCAATTTCATTTTCGTGGTGCGGAAAAATTAAATCAGCACCGCCGGCATGGATATCAATAGTTTTACCTAAATATTTTCTACTCATTGCTGAACATTCGATGTGCCACCCCGGTCTGCCTACACCCCAAGGTGACTTGTAGCCGAATTTTTCATCTTTCTTCCATAGCGCAAAATCAAGCGGATCTTCTTTTTGGTCGCCAACTTCTATTCTGGCTCCGCTTTCTAATTGGTCAATAGGTTGCTTTGAAAGATAGCCATAATTTTTAAATTTCTTAACCCTGAAATATACATCGCCGTTTGATTCATAAGCATAACCATTTGCAATCAAGTCTTTAATAATTGATATCATTTCACCTAAAGTTTTTGTTGCAAAAGGTTCAATATCAGGTTTTAGGGTATTTAATAATTTCATAGAGTTTTCAAACTGTTTGTACCAGTATTGAGAAACTTCGGTTGGTGTTTTATCTTCTTTTTCTGCTTTTTTCAGAATTTTATCATCTACATCTGTTACATTACGACAATATGTAACGTCATATCCTTTAAATTTTAGATAACGGTATAAAACATCCCATGTTATATAGCATCTTGCATGTCCAAGGTGAGCATAATCATAAACAGTTGGACCGCAGACATACATTTTTACCTTGTTATTTTCGATTGGTTTAAATTCTTCAATAGTATTGCTGTAAGAGTTAAATAATCTCATAGTAAATCCCTCATTTCTAACATATATTTTACAACAAACAAACTTGTAAATGTAAACAAATGTAAAAAAATATATGTAGTATATACACTTTATAGCAATTATCAATACGAATATTTGTTTATATAAAAGTACTAATAAAATTTTGTAATAGAAAAGGAGAAGTCAAATATGACAGATCAAATTAAGTATGTGCCTACAGTTATCAGGTGGACAGAAAATGGCAAAGTCCAACAAAGAACAATGAAAATTGAAGAAGGTTTTACCTTTAATTTTGAACAATCAAAAAAATACGACTATAAACCAAAAACATATAATTCTCCCGGAAAAGTACCTGTTCTAAATCTGGCTAAAGAAGATGCTTATAACATATTAGGATTATCCCACGCAAACGAAAATGGATATACAAACACTAAAGGTGAAAAAGTATATGTATTAGACCATAAAGATTTAGAAGCCGCAAAAGATGCTTCAAAATCCAACATAGTCGATAATCTTACAAATCAACATGTAGGCTGGGCGGGTTATGGAGCCAGAGTTAAAGATGTTGATGTTACTACTAACGGCGGCTTGAGCATTATTCATAACGGCACAAATGCTCAAGGACAAAAAGAAGAATACCAGATTTCAGTATTTTATAAAAAATAATTAAAATTTTAATTTATCAAATATTTGATGTACCGGTTCCAGTAATTCTGTAACCGGTATTTCTTCATCCATTTCAAGCGTAATTGTTGCAATATTTCGTTCTACCCCTGCCCAGGTTCCGAAACTTCCAGGGGTAGGATAACCTACGCTTTCTTCAACCGGATATTTTATAATATCTGAAATCATTCGGGCAGTTTCTTTTGCCGGCCCATCGTAATTAACTATTTTATAGGGTGTATGCAAAGTTATAATTAAGTTAGGGGTGTATTTTTCTATAGTATCAATAAGAAACTGTGTTTCAATTTCGCTTGCGGGAGATTTTCCACCAAAGTAATTTGAGGTTTCATCATCGCAAGTTGCGTTGTCACCTTTGTTTTGCCCCCAGTTTTGTGTTGGAAAATTCCTGTTTATATCAACATTATTTGCATTTGTTCTTGTGTTTAACTGCATTCCATCAGGATTCAGGCAAGGGATAAACAGCAGGCTTTTGCCCCCTCTCTTATCATTACCCCTACTCGGAATTGAAAATTCCGGTCCTCCCGCGAGTGGAGGACATTCTAATATTATATTTCGAATTTTTAAAAGTACATTTTCTAAATTATTATTGATTTCATTATTCCAAAATCTTAATACTTTATATCCAACTGAAGTTAAATATTTATCTCTAATTTCATCTTTTGAAATTTTGGAGTTTTGATTATGTTGTCCGCCATCAATTTCTATAACAATTCTTTTTTCAAAACTAACAAAATCACAAATGTATCTGCCAATTTGTTGTTGTCTGCGGAATTTTATGTTTTCAATCTGCCTGTTTTTTATATGCTGCCATAATATAATTTCTTCTTTTGTCATATTATTTCTTAAATTTTTGGCTAGCTGAACAAGCTTTATGTCCTCCCCTTGCGGGAGGACCGGAATCTCTGATTCCGAGGTGGGGTTCTGTATGCAGGATAGAGTGGATTTTTGATATTTTTCAATATATTTATCAATCAGGTATTTCCCCTGCGGCTCGTCTCCATGCACAACCCCAACTATCAAAATATTATTTTCTGACGGCTCTCCAATCAGTTCAATAGTATTACCAAGTTTTGTTTTAATACTGTTTAAAACTTCCATAAACGTAATTCCTCAGATACTTCTAAAAATTTTATTATTCAAACAATGCGTTGATAAAATCTTCAGTATCAAAAGCTTTTAAGTCTTCCATTTTTTCGCCTACTCCAACAAGTTTTACCGGAAGTTTCATTTCTTTTGCTATTGCAATAATGATTGCTCCCTTTGCACTTCCATCAAGCTTAGTCAAAGCAACACTTGTAAGGTTTACTGAATCAGAAAAAACTTTTGCCTGCTGCAAACCATTTTGTCCGGTGTTTGCGTCAATTACAAGAATACTTTCCCTTAAGGATTCCGGAGCTTGTTTATCAATAACTGTTTTAATCTTTTTTAGCTCTTCCATCAGGTTAAATTTATTTTGTAAACGTCCTGCGGTATCTACAAGGATAACGTCATAATTTTCATTTTTTGCTTTTTGAATTGCTTCGTAAACTACAGATGCAGGATCAGCTTTATCTCGTCTTACAATATCAGCACCGGCTCGTTCAGACCAGATATTTAATTGTTCTTCTGCCGCGGCACGGAAAGTGTCACCTGCAGCTATAAGAACCTTTCTCCCATCTTGTTTGAAACGATATGCCATTTTTGCGATTAAAGTTGTTTTGCCTGCACCATTAACACCTGCAATGAAATATATATTTAATTCATTATCTTTGTAATTTAGGTTTGTAGAACCTGCATCTGCCAGAGTTTTTTGGAACTCTTCTTTTAAATAATTTTTTAATTCAGATGGTTTTGCATTTTTTTTAGCACGTAAATTATCAACAAGTTCGGCTGCGTAACTTACTCCTAAATCAGCTCCGATAAGAGTATCTTCTATATCATCAAGAGCAAATTCTGAGTATGCTTCTTCTGTTTCATCCACGTTTGATAAAACATTACCGACCAAAGATTGTGCAGTATTAGATACAGCTTGTTTCAGGTTATCAAATTTATCTTTAAAGAATCCAAACATAGCCATATACTATCATGAAATTATTTAAATTTCATCTGACAGTTAAAAATCTAATTTGTCTGAAAGTTTGATATATTAAAATCGTCTGACGTAATAATTAGGGTCGTTTTTCAGTTCAGATTGAGCTAAAAGCAAGTCTCTATCCGTAAATCCGCAGCTTAATATTTTTGCAGCTTTTTCACGAATTGTATATTCATTTACGTTTTTAGAACGAAGTAGTATTGTTTTTAAATCTAAAAATTCTATTTTTTCGTAAAATTCGTAAATCGTTTCTAAGCACCAGTATAATTTAAAAACTTCTTTATTAACCTTGTATTTGCCGTCTTGAAAATTGAATTCTTCAACTTTGTCAAGCAAATCGAGGGTAAGTTGTACAAGGTTTGCACAAAAAATTCTGCAAAATTCGTCATTATTTTTTAGATTTGATATGGCAGAAATCACATTTCTGCAAATGTTTGCGTTGATGTCTATTATCGCGTGCAAGAAAATATGATAATTTTCAGCTGTTTGAAAAAAGCATATAAGGTTTGGTTTTGACATGAATTCATTCAAACGCAGTGATACAGCTTCTCTGATTTTTCCATCCTGTCCTACCAGATTTGAAACCAGAATTTGAGCATCATAATCTGATGTTATTGTTTCAAGTCGTAGGGCGGAAATTTGTTTTTGTACGATATTACCGTTTTTTAGCAAATCTAATAACTGCTCATGTGAATATTCTGTTTCATATAAGTTCAACGCTTGTTCAAAATTTTCATCCAAAGTTTTATAATAACTATTATTCAAATTTTATTCCTCTGTCTTCTGGTAATATAAATATAACATAAAGTACAATGATTTTTCAGTGTAAAATCGTTTAAATGTATGATATACGAACTTAAAGTTCAGTTATAATAAAGTGTAGGAGATACATTATGGGTAATATTATATCACTTTTACAAGAAATATTTATGATGAAAGAAGATAACCGTACAAAAGTCGGCTTATCAGACTTCAGAGATATAGAAACTCCGGTTGAACAGCCTGCAAAAAAAAACCACAGAGCACCGAAAGAATTGAAACTTTCAGAATTGATGAGGAAAGGTAGCTACTAAACTTTTTGGTTTTTCTTATAGCTTTGATAAACTTTTGCTATAGCACTCAAAGCGGAAGACTGAACAATAGGATTCACATCATCACAAGCTTTAACCAGAGGTTTTATAAAAAGTTCTGCATTTATGTTTGTATCATCTAACAAGTTTACAATACAGCTTATTGCAGAATTTCTTGTAACCCAGTTAGGTGATTGCAGTGCTTCTATGATTTTATTCTGTAAAATTTTACCGTAACGGCAGACGCCTGATATGGCATTTTTCCTTATGGAGTCATTTTCTTCTCCGAGCATTTCGAAAAGAATTTCAAATGTTTCTTCGTTCGGAAATTCTGTTAAAGCTAAGATAGCTGCAGCTGCCACATTTGAGTTGGAAGAATTAATCTTGTCTTTTATTGCATTTAAAATCATTTCTTCATAACTGCTTTTTTCTGTAGCAGTGGTCATTACAGGAGTTTTAGGAGTTTCTTTTTTGCCGTCAGGTAAAATATATGAAAAACCTGCTCTGGAAATTGCATTTTTAGCTTCTTCAAGAGTTTTGAATATCAGAGCATCTGACCCGAGCGGATGCGGAATTTGTTGAACTACTGATTTATTTTTATTCTTTAAAGAAATTGCATTGACAACAAAAACAACTTCTCCATCTCTATTTTCCTGTTTAATAGCAACATATTGCATAATTATATCCCTTCATAAAAAATACTTTTGTCCAGTTGTGCAAAAAACTCTTGATAAACTTCCGGAGAATAAAGTCTTATCACCCTGATAGGTGCAGCTTTTACATACGAAAAACCATCAGCATTTAACAAAATTTTTTCAACAAGCACAAATCTTACTTTCGTCTTATTTTTACCAAATTTCTCAACATTAACATTGGAATCTACCACAATGGTTTTGTCGCGTAACTCATTAGTTATCTGCATTGTCGGAGGATAAACAGCATAAGCTCCTGCGCCGTATGAAAATACTGTATATGCAGCCGCAGCCGCAAGCCACATAGAACATCCAAAAACTCTCATTTTTCGAACATGCCTGTGTTTAAAAATCTTTCTTGCTCTAATATACCCAAGCTCAGGTTCTATTTCTTGAACAATAAATCCGCTGTCTTGCAGGGTATTTACTGCAGACCTCATGACCCTATCGGTATCAGAAGTTTCAAAAAAATGAGTTTCCATTTCCCTGAGCTCCAATTGTGACATTTTGCGAATTTTCTTTGCATATACACAATTTCCGGAAACAGAAATCAACATAACAGTTAATATTACAGCTAAAATCTTTTTCATCATATTTTTTGTTTCTGTAAAAATATTGCCTTATCTACCTTAGAAAAAAACTCTTGATAATATTTTTCATCATTCACATCATCTATAAACTGAGCATTACCATAAATATTCAACAATTTACGTTTAAAATTAACCCTTACTTTCATATTTTTACCGTATTCAGTAACGTTAGCAGTTGTCTCAATAGTAGCGACTTTAACCCCATTCCAGTTCAAACGGGATTTTGACAACCCAAACTCTTTTGAAATATCAATATTCGGGTCAGAAGTATCAAAATCTTTTACACCATAAATAAACCCTAAAAGAGGATTTGCGTTATACACGATAAACCCCTCATCCTGCAAAACGTTAAGCATAGCTTTCATTACCAGAGATTTATCAGTAGAACTGTAAGTCCTTGTTTGGAATTGTCTTTTTTCAAGCTGGGTCATTGGAGTAATAATCGTTTCGGCTTCTCTTTTTTTAGCACAAACAGGCAAAGCCAAGCATAAAATAAAAAGAATTAATAGTACTTTTTTAAACATAAAACTATCTCCTAGAATGAACTCATATGATAAGAGAATGATAACACATTATTATTTTTATCAAATTTTAAAACTACTGTTAAAGTTTTTTGTACACTCTGAACAGTTCCACCGTTTTTGTTATACCCGACATTACCCAGTCCGCCGCCAAATCCGCCGGAGCCATACCCTCCGCCGAGTCCGCCTAAACCTACACCAAAGCCTGAACTTCCGTATGAAACAATAGAGGAAACCTTATCATAAATCCATGTTTCGTTGCCATCAGCATCTTGAGTAACAATATTTGGAGAACCTAATATTGCAGCAACTTCAGCCTGAGATGTTCCAATCCTTATATCCTTTTGCACAAGTCCCAAAGTCATTTGTTGTTCTTTTACAGGAGTTGTCATCTGAATCTGGCATTTTTCAGGATGTCTTCTGCATTTCCTACTAATTTTTTGATTTTCATTTATTGCAAATACAGGTGTGGCAAAGCTTAACACCAACAGTGATACCAGAATCTTTTTCATAATATTTTCCTTTTTCTTCCAACTACACATATTATTTTTTACATTATACCAGACTGTATAAAATTTTTAAATAGCCACCCTGGTCTTTTTTAAATAAATAATTATAAATAATATATGAAAAATTTTATTATCATAATTTTTATACTATTTCTAGGCTCACCGGTATTTCCAAAAATTATCACTGGAGGTGTGGAATATTCTGTAGAAGATGCCCGCAAATGTGTTAGTGAAAATTTACAAGCGCCTGTAGATAAACAAATTATACAATTACGTCTATTTGACAGTGATAGAACAAAGCATCTCACTGCACTTTTGCAGGGGAAAACAACACTAAACGACAGAACTCTTGCCTACTTTTCTGACGGAAGCTATGGAATTAATTATAATAATGACAAAACACATGTCTGGTATTACAACAGCAACGGAATTCTTACCCACACAGAAATTAGAACTTCGCTGAGTTATCCTTACAAATCATATAAATATTCCATAAATGGAGAACTTGTAAACATGAGCCTGAGAGTATCTAAAGATGAAACATTCATATTCAACAAATCAGGAAAACTCCTTGCTCACTGGATAGGTAATAATTGTTATGACGAAAATAATTCAGTAATTATGACCAGAGAAATATTTCAATAAGATTAAGCAAGCATTTTAAAACCTTCTATCCAGTATTTGTTTTAAATGTTCCTCGACCTGTAAAAATACACTATCCCAATCTCCATGATCTTTTTGTCTAAATAATTTTACACTGTCATACCAATCACAATGATTCAAATCTTCATGCCAGCGCCAGTTATAAATGTATGGCAATAGAACCCAACAAGGCTTTTTCATCGCACCTGCAAGATGAGCCAGCGAGGTGTCATTACAAATTATTAAATCCATATTTTCCAGAGCTCCGGCTGTATCTGAAAAATTAGAAAAAGTCCTGCCTAAATCTATTACATTATATTTATCTCTTATTTTTTCAAATTCTTCAGAGCCTTCAAATGTCTGACAAGAGTAGAACTGAGTATTCTCAAGGTCGAATAGTCTAAAGAAATCTTCGACTTTTAAAACTCGTTCCAAATCGTAAAATGTGTTTCCCTGCCACTTTATCCCGATTTTAAATTTATCATTATTAAAGTATCTTTCTTTATAATAATTTATTTTTGCCGGATTTGCTTTTATATAACCGTCATCATGGTGAACAAACATATCACCACCTTTTTTGCCCAGCACATAAGGAACACTCAAAAATGGAATATGATAATCAAAATAAACATCTTTTTCAAAATCATAAAGTTCCATAATCTCAGCGCCGTAAGAGTTTTCTCTAAACAATGGCGCTAACTCTTTCTGCGGTTTTAAAATAACTTTTTTACACAAAGAAGTAAGCTGGGGTAAAAATCTGTAAAACATTAAAACATCTCCAAAGCCTGCTTCATAATATGTGTAAAGAATTTTATCTTTTAAATCTTCACCGGTCCACAGTGGCTTTTCTTTCATCAAATTAGGATAGGTTTTTTCTTGTGAAACAATTGCACTATCCCTGCACAAACGAGCTTCAAAATATTTTAATCCCTCTTCATAATTTTTTGTCTGCATATATGCAAGAGAAAGAAAATAAGTTGATTCCCAATCCTGAGGATTTAATTCAAGAGCTTTTTTATAACAATCAACAGCATCCTGCGGACGATTTTCATTAAAACAAAGATAAGCAAGATTAAAATATGATTCATGGCTTTTAGGATTTAATTCAAGAGCCTTATAATAAGCTTGTTTTGCCTCATCCCATTTGTGCAAATTTTTATAAGACATTGCAAGATTAAACCAGTATTCATATTTTTCACTATGTTGTAAAAGTTCATTATATAAATTTACAGCAAGTTGAAACTCTCCTTTTTGCACATAGACCATTGCCAGATTTTCTAGAAAATATAAATTAGGCTCTATCTGAAGAGCTTTTTTAATGCACATTTCAGCTTCAAAAAAATCTTTAACCTGATAATACAAAACCCCGAGTAAATCCCAAACTTCTGCATTTTTAGGCTCATCCTGCAAAATTTCCATATACAAATCTCTTGCCTGCGTTAATTTACCGCTCTGATGGTATGAAAATGCTTTGTTAAATTTTTCTGACTGCTGCACCATATAAAAATCCTTATACTACAACTGAATACCCAAAATACCAAATAAACTGTTTATATTAAACAAATTGTATTGAAATATAAGCCCTGCAATTGTACCTACAATAACCAGTATTGATATAATTATTGCAGTATCTTTATTATCTGCATTTTTCCTGAATAAAACTAATATTCCAAGCCCGCCTGATGTACACAAACCGGCAATCAACGACCCTAAACTTATAGTATTTTTCACAAATAAAATTGTAAGCATTACAGAAATTGCGCAATTAGGAATCAGCCCGACAAGAGAAACAAGAAACGGCTGCAATGGCGAATTCATAAGACAGTATTTTGCAAGATTTTCCTCTGTTCCTACTTTTGAAATTATAAACCCTAAAATTATTGAAACAATTAGTATAAATACAAATATATTAAATGTATGTTTTAGCGGATGAAGCCATAAATCTTTTGATTTTGAAGCTTCGGTCAATTTATGATGACAACAGCCCTGTTCTTCATGAATATCTGTTTTCTTGATTTCAGTCTCAATAACAGGCTCTTTAGCTTTATATGATACCAAAAAGTCAACAGCATATCCTACCAATACAGCAATAACAACTTTTATAAACACAATTGGAAGAATCAAATACATTTTGTTTGGATAAGTCAAAAGTATAGGAATAGCCTCATCTGAAGTTGCAAGATAAACAGATAATAAAGTTCCACGGCTCAATATTCTTCTTGTATAAAGAGTACTTGCGATAACAGAAAAACCGCACTGCGGAATCGACGCAAACAAACTTCCAAATAACGGGCCTATTTTTTTTATAAAAAATACAAATAAATGTCTCTTCTTTGTAAAATATTGCTCTATAATTTCGATAAGCAAAAATACTAAAAATAAAAACGGAATTAAATTAATACTATCAATAAGCGCATCTTTAAAAAATTCCGGCAAAAACTCTATCGGCTCAATTAAATTTGCCGGAAGATTTAACAGATATTTGATACAATCAAGAACTGAATTTAACATAAAATTATCCTATCTATCCGACAAAAAACTCTTTTATCATATCTACAACAGCCAGATTATAATAAACAATTAAACCTGTCACGATTGCACTCACCAGTAATACAAATGTTATTATGGTATTATCAAAACTATTTTGATTACGTTTCACAAGAGTTGCCAAACCTAATCCGGTAACCGAAATTAAGCCTGATAAAAATGCGGGAAAACCAATAATACCTTTTAAATAAGCAATTGCTAAAAATACAGAAACCGCGCAATTTGATACCAGACCTAAAATAGCAGTACCAACCAGCTGATAAGGTGTATTAATCATCAAAAATTGTGCTAAATTTTCAGACGAACCAAATGCTTGAATTACACAATTAATAAATGCCAAACTCAAAAAAGTAAACATAAACATATTAAATGTATGAGTTAGAGGATGCATCCACCAGTAAGGAGGATTATCAATTGTACAAATCCTGTGATGGCAGCATGCCGGCTCATTCAAATCCGTATTAATAGCATTTATATCTTCCATAATACGTTTTTTACGCTTAATTAAAGCATCTATAATATCTATTGAGTAAGCAACAATAATACCTGCAATAATTTTTATAATAATAATCGGGATAATAACAAGCGCTTTATTCCAATCCATAAACAGCAAAGGTAAAGCATCATCAGAACAAGAAATATAAAATGCTAACAGAGTTCCGCGCGAAATCATTCTTCTGGAATAGAAAGTACTTGCGATTACCTGATATCCACACTCCGGCAACACAGAAATTCCAACACCGAATAAAGCCCCCAGTTTTTGAAGTAACCTTACAAACAGGTTAATATGAGTAAGAAAAAACCGCTCCAAATATTCAAGAGCATAAAATAAAATATAAAGCCAAGGGACAAAATTTATACTTGTAATCAACGATTCTCTAATATATTCCGGCAAAAACGTACAATGACTAATTAAAAACTCCGGAACTCCCAAAACTTCCTGTATATGTTGTAAAATTTCTTCCATAATGCTCTATCCTATATTTCCATTTTAATTTTATCATAATGATACAAAAGTTGTATCAAATAGTTGATGGATATAAATTTTTAATTTGCTGACAAAAAAATTTTGTCATATACTAATACGTGCTATGAAAAATACTAGACAAACAAATATAAACATCCACAGAGATGCATGGGTAGAAATTAATATTTCTAATCTGGAAAACAATATTAGAGAAATAAAATCAAATGTGCCTGAGAATATTAAGCTTTTAGGTGTAGTAAAAGCAGATGCTTACGGACACGGAGCTGCAATGCTTGCTCCAACAATTCTTGCAAGCGGAATTGATATGCTTGGAGTTGCTTCAATTGACGAGGGTGTTGACTTGAGGCAGGCAAAAATTGATTGCGAAATCCTTGTTCTGGGAGCTGTACCGGTTTGGGCTATAGAAAGTGCAGTCAAAAACGATATCAGTATTGCCATATTCACACCTGAACATATAAAAGCATGTGAACAAGCCTATATTAGAACAGGCATAAAACCTAAGGTTCACATAAAACTTGATACAGGAATGAATAGAATAGGGGTTCGCGCAGATGAAGCCGTAGAATTTATCCAAAAAGTTCAAAATTGTGAATTCATTGATTTGCAGGGAATATTTACACATCTTGCGGCAGCAGAAGAACTTGACAAAGCAAAAGAACAAATAAAAAAATGGAACAACGTAATTAATAATATTGATTCCAAAGGACTTCTTCTACATATTCTAAATACCGCAGGAACAATATGCTATGATGTTCCAAATTCCAACATGCGGCGTGTAGGAATTGCTCTATATGGATTATATCCTGATTTCCCGAATATTGATTTTAATAAACCAAAATTAAAGCAATTAATTTCATTAAAAGCACGAATTGTTAATATCCACACAGCAAAAGACGGCGAAGGAATAAGTTATTGCCACACATACTGCGCAAAAGGAGACAGAAAAATTGCAACTGTACCTCTAGGATACGCAGACGGAGTTCCGAGATTATTATCAAACAAAATTACTGGAACACTTAATGGGATTGAAGTTCCTCAGGTTGGCAACATCACAATGGATCAAATGATGTTTGACATCACAGGCGTTGATGCAGTTCCGGGTGATATCATCACATTATTGGATGATGAAAAACACTCAATTGACAAATGGGCAGAAATACTTCATACCATCAATTATGAATTGACATGCAGACTCAAAGTAAGATTGCCAAGAGTATATACAAGATAGGAGATACATTTTGACAGAGTTTTTTGATATCGGAATAATTGGCGGAGGCCCAGCAGGATACACCGCAGCTTTACAGGCAGCAAATCAAGGAAAAAAAGTTGCTCTATTTGAAAAAGAACATATCGGCGGAGTTTGTCTGAACAAAGGCTGCATTCCAACCAAAAGTATTCTCCACTCATCTGAAATATATAAAGAAATTAAAAATTCTGAAGATTTTGGAATATCTGTTAATAATATTGAACTTGATTATTCAAAAGTAATAGAACGAAAAAATAAAACAGTTGAAAAATTGAGAAAGGGTATTGAACTTGCTCTAAAAAATTCAAAAGTAACAGTTATCAATTCAGAAGCAAAAATTCTATCAAAAAATGAAATAATTGATAATGCCGGCAACACATACCAATGCAATAAAATTATATATGCTGCTGGTTCAACACCGAAGATTATCAATGGGTTAGAATTTGACCATGAATTCTTACTATCATCAGACGACATTCTTGAACTAACAAATTTACCTGAAAGTATTTTGATAATAGGTTCAGGTGCAATTGGCACGGAATGGGCAAGAATTTTTTCTAATTTCGGAGTTGAAACAACTGTAATTGAACTTGCAAAACATTTACTGCCTGCTGCTGATATTGAAACATCAAAAAGAGTGGAACGAATTTTCAAATCTTCAGGTATAAAATTTTATACAGAAACATCAGTTGAAAAAATTGAAAATAAAAAAGTAGAACTTTCTAACGGCAACACTGTAGAACCTGAAATTGTTCTGATTGCAACAGGGCGCACCCCGAATAAAACAGATAAAATTGATGGCGTAACTTATATTGGTGATGCCGCAGGAGAAATACAACTTGCACATTATGCAATAAAACAGGCAGTTGAAGAGATTTGCAATATTGAATTCAGAAAAGATTTAGTTCCCTGTGTAGTATACGGAACTCCAGAAATAGCTTGGGTAGGAAAAAAAGAACAAGAGTTGGAAAATCAGGAATATAAAAAATCGTTAGTACTATTATCATCTCTGGGCAAAGCGCATTGTGACAACAAAACAGATGGATTTATAAAACTACTTGAACAAAATAAAAAAATTGTCGGAGCTCATATAGTTGCCCCGGAAGCGTCATCATTACTTCAGCAAATAATTATTGCAATGCAAAATAACATTTCTATTGAAAAATTTAAAGAAATATGTTTTGCTCATCCAACATATTCTGAGGGAATTTTTGAAGCATTATTTAAACTTTAAAACATTTAAAAAGCTCTCTAATAATTAGAGAGCTTTTTTATAAATTAAAATTTTTAAAAGAAAGATTTTGTACCTTTACCGCCAGCATTCCAGTAAGCGTTCCCCTGACTTCTTTGTTTTGTTTGCACTCTTACTCTTGGTTGTCCTTTATCAGGAACAGCTTTACCTTCAGCTGCCGCATTTTGAGGAACCATATTTGAATTCATCTGACTTGCAGGTGTAAATGTTGCCTCATAAACTCCCGGTTTTGTTGGGAATGAAACTTTTGGTTCATTAGGATTTGCAACTTCATTAACCTGAGATTCACCAACTGCAGGCTGAACATTTGCAGCAGGTGATGTTGGTGAAGTTGAAAGAACAGGACTATTTAATGGCTCCAATAATAAAGGTTCTGCCGCAAAAACAGATACTGCAGAAAATGAAACCATTGTTAATATTAATGCTAAATTCTTCATTGTAATACTCCTATATTTATAAATCTAATAATATACTTATATAACGTAATTACATAAAAATCAAATAAAAAAAAATTTGTTATATAATTATAAAAACTAAAGGAAATAAAATGCGAGAACGATTACCTGAATATTTAAAAAGACCAATAATTGATACTGATAAAACCAGAACTGTTAGAAAAATTTTAAAATCAAATTGTCTTAACACAGTTTGCGAGGGTGCTCGATGCCCTAACAAAAACGAATGCTATTCAAAACATACCGCTACATTTTTGATTATGGGAAATGTTTGTACAAGAAATTGCAGATATTGTAATATTTCCTGCGAAAGACCTCAGCCATTGGACACCGAAGAACCAAAACATATAGCAAAAGCTGTTAAAGACCTTAGACTAAAATACGCAGTAATAACCTCTGTTACACGGGATGACTTAGATGACGGAGGAGCAAACCACTTTGCACAATGTATTTATGAAATAAAAAACACATCCCCGTTGACAAAAATAGAAATCCTCACTCCTGATTTTAAAAACAATAAAAAATCTTTAGATACAATAATAAAAGCTCACCCTGATGTGTTTAACCATAACATTGAAACAGTAAAAGAAATATTCAAAACCGCAAGGCCTCAAGGAAATTATGATAATTCACTAAGTGTACTAAAATACATAAAAGAAAATAGTGATATAAAAACAAAATCAGGCTTAATGATAGGTCTTGGCGAAACTTTTGAACAGATTGAACAAACACTTACAAATTTACATAATGTGCATTGTGACATTTTAACAATAGGGCAATATATTCAACCATCCAAACAACATCTGCCTGTAGCAAAATACTACAAACCGGAAGAATACGAAAAACTCAAAGAACTTGCAGCATCAATTGGATTTAAAAATTTCCAAATAGGTCCTCTTGTACGAAGCTCCTATAATGCCGCAAGTCTTATATAATCAGAGAAAACAGAAAAAGTACTACTTCAATTTTTTCACTATATCTTTGGTAATATCATCTCCTCCAGTAATTACCATTCCTGTAGGCAAAACTAAATTATAATTAGTCTTTTTAGCTTCGCTGGATATTAGTGATCTAATTTTTGAAGTGACTTTAACAAGCTTGTTATTATACTCTTCATCCATCGAATTTTTCTTGTTTTCAATCTGTTTTCTGTATACTGCTTCCATTTGAACAGCTTTATTTCTGTCAGGCTCATTAACAATCTCATTTTGAGCCTTTGAAATTAATGTATTCAATTCCTCCATTTTCTTATTCTGAGAAACTTTCAACAACTGAATTTCAGAAGAATTTGATAAAATAGTAGGAACATCAACTACTGCAACTTTATATCTGGGGAAAGACACAGCAACATCGTTAATGTTATATCCTACAAAAAATACAAGCACACAAGCAAGAATAAACCACATATTATTTTTCATTTTTTCCCTAACCTTTCTGAATACTCTAAAATCCTACACCCTCTTAAAATTTTTTTTAATATCCACATGTATAAAAAAAGATTCCCAAGAAAGGGAATCTGAAATTTATAATTATTTATGTAAACAAAAGGAAAACCATTGAGAAATCTTATATTTTATTATGCAAAAATACTTTTTAAGGATTCATTTTCATTTTTTTCTTCTTTTTGAGATTTTGCCATTAATAGTTCACCATGATAAAAAGGATTTGAACCATCTTTGTCTTTTGAAGCAGCTGCAGCAAAAATACTCATAAAATGAGATGGTGCAGTTGTTTCAGCAGCTTTAGGAGTTTGAGATACAACTTCATTAACTGCCGGCATATATTTTCCGTCAACTTTTCTTGAAATAGCTGAAGCTGCTTGGGAATTCAAATATTTAATAGATGCAACAGCGGCTTCACTGAATTGATAATGGAAAGAATTATTCATCGCAATTTGTTTTTGAACACCTGTTTCAACTCTTCCCTGATATAAATCAATACCTAATTCTACAGGTTTTGCAATTGTTTTAACCTGATGAGTAGTAAGAGAATTTGTATATTGAGATGTCTTTTGAGCAGCACGGCGTAAAATCTCCTGAGAAACATCTTTTAATACAGATGTATCAATGCCGTTTTTGTATAATGAAGTATAATTCACATTTAGACTCATTAGACTTATCCCTTTGTTTCCTTACATATATATCTTCGGCATATATTTTTTAATCTTTAATACAAGCGTAGTAGTTGTAACATATTGTTACATTTAACGCAAAATATTACCTCACATTAACCCAAATTTTATTGTAATTGTTTTTTCTTGTATAATAAGAATATGGATAAGAAGATGAAAAATATACTTGCAATAAATTTTGGCGGAATTGGAGATGAAATATTTTTCCTCCCGACTTTAATCTCGCTAAAAAAAGAATATCCCGATTCTAAAATAACACTTGCGCTTGAACCACGAAGCAAAAGCGTACAAGATTTAACAAATATAATTGATGAATTATTTTTAATTGATGTTAAAGGTAAAAATAAATATACAGAATTATTAAAACTTATCCTAAAAGCAAGACAGGGAAATTTTGATATTGTTATATCATCAGGCGGAAACAAACTTATAAGTTTACTTTTATTTTTAACAGGAATAAAAGTAAGATGCGGATATAATACCGGCAAAATCAGCCAGATGCTGCTGACACATGCAATGCAGCTGAATAAAAACCAATATGCCTGCAAAATGTATCACGATTTAATTAGAAATCTTACAGAATATAATACTGAACTTCCGGAAATAAATATTGAACGTAGAGAAAAAATTTCCAATTCCGTATTAATTCACCCTGGAGTTAGTAAACTAAGCATTCAGAAAAATTGCATAAAAACAGTTCCAGCAGAAACCTGGGCAAAAGTAATTGACCTTTTGGTTGCAGAAGGTAAAAAAGTAAGACTAGTTGGCGGCCCTGACGATAAAGAATGTATCGAAACCATACTAAATAACGTTAGAACTCAAAACTTCGAAAATCTATACGGAACAACTAAAAATTTAAAAGAACTTGCTGAACTGATTTCTTCTGCGGACAAATTTTTATGCTCGGATTCAGCACCTTTGCATGTAGCAGTTGCTCTTCACACAAAAACATATGTAATATTTGGGCCAACAGATGATAAAGCATTGATTCCGCAAAGTGAACTTGTTATTCCGATAAAGGCAAATGACAAATGCGAATTAAAACCGTGTTTGTGGGCAAGGCGGCAAACAACCTGCGAAAAATTAAGCTGTTTAAAAATTACAGCCGCACAAATAGTTTCTACAGTTTGTAATAATTAAAATTTTAAAAAATGTAAACAATTTAACAACCTCTGCAATTTTACACTAAAAAAATACTTTATATATATGTAGGTATAAGTGTGAAAGGTCATATTGTTTTATGTACAGTGGTGTAGCGACAGGAATATTTGCAGTCAGAAATGCCGATAAAACAATGAATGAAAATATTGGCAGACTTCCGGTTACTGTCGGGCAAAGCGCTGCCCTAGTGAAAGCTGCAGCACAACAAGACAATGCGATATCAAAACATACAAGAACAATACTAAATAATATTGAAAATATTGCAAAATCAGACAAAGTATTTAACGGTATTTCAAAAACAGTAAAATTCGCAGCAGACCACGTAAATCCACTTATTGTAGCATCAAGCGGATATACCGTATTAACAGCTGAAGATAAAAAATCTGCAATCATTTCAGAAACAGGATGTCTTGCAGGTATGTTTCTTGGTGAAGGCTGGATGAAAAAAAATCTTGATGGAATTCTAAAGAAACTTCCAATAAATAAAAAATGGCAGCCAATTGTAAAAGGAATTTTATTTGTCGGCGGTTCAATAGGTTCATCTACAATAGGTAAAAACATAGGTGATAAAGTTGCAGAATACTGGGACAAACCTATTGCAACTAATACACAAAATAATAATGAAAATTTTGTTCCAAAATCAATCACTTACAAAGCATAATAACCTTTTCTATGCTATAATCTTGTGCAAAAGAGAGGAACAGGATTATGACAAAAATTAAAATAACCAAAATGCAAGGCTGTGGTAACGACTTTGTAGTTTTAGATTATTCAGAATATGAAAAATCAGGACTTTCAATGGAAGATTTAGCCCGTAGACTTTGCGACAGACACTTCGGAATAGGTGCAGACGGAATGATTATTCCTGATACAAAACCTAATGGAGAAACTGACATCGGCTGGTACTTTTATAACTCTGACGGAACAACCGCTCAAATGTGCGGAAACGGTATGAGATGCTTTGCAAAATACGTATATGATAAAAAACTTGTAAATAAAAAGCAATTCAGCGTAAAAACACTTGCCGGAATCATAAAACCTGAAATTCAGGAAGATGGAACAGTAAAAGTAAATATGGGCACCCCTATTCTTGAAGAATCAAAAATTCCATTTAAAGGAGAAAAAACTGTCAAAATTAAAGAAAAAGAATTTAATATAATTCCAGTATCAATGGGTAACCCTCACTGCATAATCTTTACAGAAGAAAATACACTTCATTTAGCAGAAACATACGGCCCAGAGATGGAAAGACACCCTTATTTCCCTGAAAAAACAAACACTGAATTCGTAAAAGTAATCTCTAAAAATGAAATTGAAATGCGAGTTTACGAACGCGGCTGCGGAATAACTTTAGCCTGCGGAACAGGAGCTTGTGCCAGCGTCGTTGCCTGTATTTTAAATAACTTAACAGAAGATACAGTAAAGGTCAATCTTCTTGGCGGGGCCGTAACAGTTGTTTGGAGCGGGACTAGGGAAAATCAGGATAAAGATATCTTTCTTATAGGACCGGCTGAATACAGTTTTACAGCCGAGTACATGTTGTAATAATTTCTATTTTCATGATAATATTTAATCATACATCATAGGAAAATACTAAAAGGAGAAAAATAAATGAAAACTTATGAATTAATGACTATCTTCAAACCAAATTTAGATGCAGAAGAAGTTGATAAATTAATCGACAAAATCGGTTCTGTTATTGCTGAATTCGGTGGTAAAGTTGAATCTACAGACAAAGTTGGCAGAAAAAAATTAGCTTATGAAATTCAAAACTTCAGAGATGGCTATTTCTCAACTTGCATATTATCATTACCGGCAGACAAAGTTGCTGAATTCAAAAGACAACTAAGACTAAATGATAATATTTTAAGAACAATGTTCATGGAAACAGCAGCTAAAGCTTCTGTTTAGTTTAAAGGAAAAAAAAATGACATTAGCAAAAGCAGTAGTAACAGGTATCGTATATAAAACACCAAAAACAGGGTTTACATCAAACAATGTTGCGGTTTCTTCATTTGTACTAAATATCGGTCAGCAGGAAGAAACTCTGGTTAGAGTAATTTCTAAAAGACAAAATCTTGAAGAAGTAGTATCATCTCTGTCTAAAAATCAAAAAGTGCTGGTTGAAGGCAGATTACAAAATGGTATAAGCAAGATGGACGACGGTACAGAGAAAAAAGTATTCGAAATCGAAGCTGCTACAATTGAATTAATGGGCGGAACATCAGCCACTAATGCAGAAGCTGATGAAGACGGAGATATTCTAACATTCGGAGATATGGAAGCTTCACCAGAATCAAATGCAGATGTATTAATGGATGATGAAGAAGTTCCATTCTAAACTAATACATAATTAAGTAGTAAAACAATAAGGCTAGAAAGGCAAATAAAAACAAATGGCAAGACAAGACGAAAAGAAAAAACGTAAAAATTGCAGCTTATGTGCAGATAAAGTTACATCTATCGACTACAAAGATGCTGCAAAATTAAAAAGATACTTAACTGAAGCTGGAAAAATTATTCCTAGAAGAATCACAGGCAACTGTGCAGCTCACCAAAGAATGATTGCTAAAGCTATCAAACAAGCTAGAGAAGCTTCAATCATCAATTACGTTTTTGACTAATAAAACATAATAAACAAAGTGGCAGACAAAAATTTTATTTTGTCTGCCATTTTGTTATATATCATTCCTAATTGACTGGAAAATTAGTTGAGCATATGAGACGCAATTTTCTGTTCCTGATTAAATGTTTTAGAAGATGGTATTATATTTCATTACTTAGTAGTATTTAAAACATATCTACCACCAGCTGTTGAAGTTTCAACCACACCATCATGGAATCGAATCGGATAAATATCTGTTAAATGCTTTGCATCATTTTTTACAACACAATTATTTTTAGTCAAAGAATCCGAACCAGAAGAACAACTTACCTCTTTATTTGGTAATGTAACACCATTGACATCAATAAATCCAACACAATCAACTGTACCCGACGTAGGTATAGCTTCTTCAGAAGAGATAACTTCACCAATATTACGAGTACAACCTGTACCTGATTTTCCTGTAGTTTTATGAATAGCCACAATAGCCCCATCAGATAACATATAAGCAAAATAATCATTAGGATTATTCCTTCCTCTATTAAGAAAATACCCTGCAGTAAAAGTATATTTACCATCCTTATTATTTTTACGCATAGGAATTTCACCTAAAGAATTATAAAAGGTCGCTCCGGTTAAAGTACCATTTAATATTGCACAAATACTCATAACACTTTCCGGACGTTCTGTAGCGGCATTAACACCACAGACCTGAGTAATTCCTGCATAATCAAAACCATATAATGAATCAGAAAGTCTTGCTGCCTGCGATAAAGTAGATACCGTTTTTTTTAATGTTGAACGATACTTTTGAGAATTTGTATTTGCAATAAATGTTGGTATTGTCATGGCTGCGACCACACCTATTATACCAAGAGTTATTAGGACTTCGGCAAGGGTAAATGCGACTTTGTTATGCGTCATTCCGAATTTATTTCGGAATCTATTATACTGAGATGCTGAAACAAGTTCAGCATGACAATTTATAAATTCAGCAGGACACTCTGCTTGTTCAGTGTGACATGGTAAGGGCGCATTAGAACGACAATTTAAAATAAATAAACTCAAAGACCTTAGAATACTGTCGGAGTGAAGCTTTAAAAGGTTACCCCCCCCCGATTTTCTTACTATTACTACATTTTACCATTTTTATTACTCCTTTCTATTTATTCTACAACAGTTTTAGTATAATTTATTTTTTACATATTAGAAACAATATTTTAATAATATCTGCTTTATTTGCTTAGCTTAACTCTCTGATATGTAAATATTATTTGTTATGATAGCTTTATACTCTTCATAATCAATATATTTATTATTATCTACATCATATCTTTCAAATTCATCAGACAATTCCTGAATCTTTTGCATTATTGCATCAGGCCCCTCTTTTTCCAGTGCCTGAATATCATTACCAAGCATCTTTATAAAAGTAAGCATCCACTCATTTTTAGAAATACAGTAATCATTATCCATATCAAAACTCAAATAATCTTTGATAACTTCTTCATCTGTAAGATGTCTGTAACCTTCTGGAACATTTTTGCCATCATCGGATATAATCATTAACATACTTCTATCTCCTATTTACATTGCATTAATTATACTTTTAATATTTTCATCTGAGACGACACTTAAAGCTGCCGTTCTATCTTCATCAGAAAAAACATTTAGCCGTTTTAAAGTTTCTACAGCTTTCAAAACTACTGTCTGATTATTGGAGCCCAAAAGCAAACGAACACCCGATACATCTGATGTCAAATCCAATGCTGTATACACAAGCAGACTATCCGGCTTTAATTCATCTGCCACAAAAGAATTTAAAAATTCTCTATCTACGGATTTCAAAAGCTTTTTGATATCAAAAACTTCCTGCTTAACATCTTTAGAATTATCAAATAAATATTCGTCATTTTCTGTCAATACATCAAACTTTTCTGCAGCATTAAGTAAAACCACAGCTTTTTCAGATGTCATCGTTGTATTCAATATGAATTCTAACACTTCGTAAAGTCTAAAATCAAAAGCCTGTGATAAATCAAAAATTTCACCCAAGCCGTTTATTATCAAATTTAATATATACAGCCCGTCAGTTTCTGAGCGTTCAATAATACTGAAAATATCTGCTAAATACAACAGCTCTCCTGCAATATTTTCAGCTAAAGACGAAGATTTTATTGCTGTTAAAATATTTGATACAGAATCAGTATTCCCATATGAAACCAAAAATTTTACAGCATCAAGTTTTTCAAAGTCGTCAATGGAATTTAATTTTTCCAAAGCCTTTTGATAACAATCTTTGTCACCTACTGCAGCAAGTGCAGCAGCACAGTTAGAACTCAATCCCTGATGCTGGCTGTAGGCATTATCTTTCAAAAACTCTATTACCACAGGTTCCTGAATATAAGAAAAAAATTTTGCGCAATAGGCTTTTTCATCATCCGTGCCATCTTCAAAAATACCGAGCATTCTATCTGTTAATTCATCATCTGCAAAATTCACCAGAGTCGAAACAATGAAATCCTCATACGATGGAGAATAGAATTTCAAAAATTGAAGCAAATTCAAATAATTGGATTCATTACAAACACTTGCCATACGATTACAAACATTTTGCTTGACAAAATCAAACAAAAAATCATCACTATCGACAAGTTCTTTGAATAAATCAACATCAGGATTATTAATAAGAGTAAATACTACCGGTTCAAAATCTCTTGGATTTTTACCGGTCAAATTTTTTAATTTATCACTCATAAGGACAAACCTTATTAATCTAAATAAAATACAGTAATAACTTTGTGCCCTTCTTCAGCATATTGAACAGCATTATGAAGAGTTTTACTTGTATGAGATAAGAAACAGATTAATTGATTACATTCATCAATAATTTCTCTGTTACAAACTCTTGAAGCATCAGCCAATGTCATCATTGCTCTATCAGCGTGCTCAATAATATTAGGAACACCAATTAACTGATCTTGAACATCAGAAGGCTGCTGACCTATAGTTTGAGGTAAAACAACACTCAATTTGTCAGGATTAGCTTTCATAGCACCGCGAATAGCTGCAGCATTCGTCCCTGAAGAACCACCTGAGGTTATAATAGTATTGCCCTGCATAACTAAAGCAGTCGCAAGAGTTTCTATCATTTGTTGATGTGTGATTGGAAGATTTCTACTCCCGATAATTGCAATCTTTTTAGCTGATTGTTTTATTGTTGCAAGCTCCATAGCCAACTCGTCAACTGTATTCGGAGCATCAGACTTAACTGTATCCATTTCATCATCAATAGGTACAACTATAGACCTTTGAGCATCATCGTTTTTGTCGTCTGAACTTAATAAAATTTCCTTATCACTTTCTGTCATTTTTTCATTTACCTTCTAATTGCATTAATAACATTTTTCAATTATGCTTAATTATAGCATATTTTTTTTTATTTGGGAAGAGGTCATGGAAAATCTATTAGAAAATCTTAATAAGGAGCAAGTAGAAGCAGTTCAAACAACACAAGGGCCTTTGCTTATTTTAGCCGGCGCAGGGTCAGGTAAAACAAAGGTACTCACTACACGTATTGCTTATATGATACAGAATGGCATAAAGCCAAGAAACATACTCGCTGTTACATTTACCAACAAAGCAGCAAAAGAAATGAAAGAACGTATCGGAAAAATCATCGGGGAAGATACTGTTAAATATATGTGGGTAGGAACATTCCACGGAATTTGCGGAAGAATCCTGCGTGAAAATATTGATAAATACAATACTGCAACAGGCAAAAATCTGGATAAAAATTTCACAATATACGACGATTCTGATACAAATCAAATTATCACAAGAGCAATCAAAAAATTAAATCTGGACGACAAAGTTTATCAAACAAAACTTGTTAAATCAGTAATATCTAATGCTAAAAACAAAATGCAAGATGCAACAACTTTTGCAAAATATGCAAGAGATTATAAATCCCAAAAAATTGCAGAAATTTATGAAGAATATGAAAAAGCATTAAACTCCAATAACGCAATAGATTTTGACGATATGTTAATGCTTACTGTTAAACTTCTTGAACAAAATGAAGAAGTCAGAAACCAATACTATGAAAGATTTCAGCATATAATGGTTGACGAATATCAGGATACAAACTTAGCTCAATATAAGCTGGTAAATATGTTGTATACAAACCTCTTACCGGTTAATGAACTGCCGGAAACACGCTCTTTATGTGTTGTAGGAGATGTTGACCAATCAATTTACTCTTGGCGTGGAGCCGATTTCACAATCATCATGAATTTCCAAAAGGATTACCCTAAAACTAAGCTAATCAAGCTTGAGCAGAATTACCGCTCAACAGCGCACATTTTGAATGCTGCAAACGCTGTTATCGAAAACAATGACGAACGTTTGGATAAAGTTTTATATTCAAACAAAGGAGAAGGCGAAAAGTTAAGCTACTACATAGCTGATGATGAAGCGGATGAAGCAAACTATATTATAAGCAACATTAGAAGAACGGCTGGCGGTAATTATAATAAATTCGCAATTTTATACAGAACAAACAACCAGTCCCGTGCTCTGGAAGAAGCTTGTATGGCTACAGGTGTCCCGTATAGAATATATGGCGGAACAAAATTCTACGATAGAGCTGAAGTAAAAACTGTATTATGTTATTTAAAATTAATCAATAATACAGATGATTCTCAAAGTTTACGCAGAGTAATCAATATTCCAAAACGAGGAATTGGTGATACTACAATGCAAAACCTCACAAAATTTGCATCTGATAGAGATATCAGCCTTTATGAAGCCATAAAAATTTGTGAAGAATCTGAAATTAATGCAAAAACTCAATCTAAACTAAAAGATTTTGCTAACTTAATTTATAAATTCCAACAGGCAAAAGATTCTTATAATCTAAAAGAATTTGTAACTCTTGTCATCGAAAAGTCAGGCTACCTGGCTGAACTTCAATCAAAAGCCGCAACAGATCCTGAATTTCAAGATGATATTAATAACTTACAAGAACTTGTAAACGTTGCCGAAGAATTTGTACCGGAAGAAGAAGACAACATCTTAGGCGAATTTTTACAACAAGTAGCACTTGTATCTGACCTTGATTCAATGGAAGAAGAATCAAACAATGTAACCATGATGACTCTTCATGCTGCAAAAGGTCTTGAATTTCCTACGGTATTTATTGCAGGTATGGATGAAGGAATTTTCCCTAGCCAGAGAACTCTTCAAGTTCCATCAGAAGTCGAAGAAGAACGCCGTTTAATGTATGTAGGTATAACTCGTGCAGAAGAAAAACTATATCTGGTATCAGCCAAGCGCCGTCAAACATGGGGAGAATACAGATACTATAATCCGTCAAGATTTATTGAAGAAATTCCGCACAATCTAATCGAATCAATGGAATCAGAAGGGCGCTCATCTGGAGCCTCAACATTCAGAAGTGCTGTTTCAAGAGCTAGAGAAAGCTCTTCAGGATACAGTTCAAACTCTGCACAATCGGATAGTTACGGATACATAAAACCATCATCGGGTTTTGGTGCAAATTTTGTAGCTCCACAGAGAAAAGGGCTCGCATCCGGAGGGAAAACCCACAGCCAAAGCAGCTCAAATTACGCAAAATCTTCATATTCACAAACTCCACAGCGTACTCCACGTCGTGCAATGATTGTGAAATCTGCAATAAACAAACAACGTGAAGAAGAAGCCAGAAGAGCAGCAGGTACGCAGGCAATTAATGCACTTAGACAAATGTCAGCCCAACGTCAGAATGAGCGCAAGTTAGCAGAAGAGCAAAAAGCTCAAAAACAAACATCTACATTTATTGATGAAGTGTTTGAAGTTGGACAAAGGGTTTTTCACGGTCAAATGGGAATAGGGCACATAACAGACGTTATGAACATTGGCGAAAGCATTATGTACACTGTTGATTTTGGAGCCAAAGGCAAAAAAGCAATGGACGCATCATATGCAAAGCTCAAAAAATTCTAAGTGCTCGGCCGCACGGGGCACCATGCCACCAACAGTTCTCTCTCGACTTCTGTAATTCAGCTCCGCAGGGTGTACGCACGTAGATTTGCCACCAGTTTTTTAAAACTTACATCAACATCTCAGCTCCGCAGGGTGGTCGGGTAGTCTACCACCGAATTGTAGTCCAAAGCAAAATGGTCATACTGAGGCAATGCCGAAGTATCTAAAATAGATTCTTCTCATACGCTCAGAATGACAATAGTTTTATCTTCACTTATATTTATAATGGATTGCCGCGGCTATCGCCTCACAATGACGATTGTTGTATATAAGTTCCTCATCATTGTAACTAAAGTTTTACACGCAAAAAAAAGACTTCAAGAACTAATCTTGAAGTCTTTTTTATTTTAATATTTAAGTTATATATTATCCTTCAACTGCCATACGCTTTGGAGCATTTTTTCTTTCTTCCCAGAAATCAACAAGCATACTGCAGAAGAAAATACTAGAGTATGTACCAACTACAACACCAATCATCATTGCTAATACAAAATCTTTTGTTGTAACTCCGCCAAAGAAGTATAATGCGGCAAGTGTAATAAATGCTGTTAATGAAGTATTTACACTTCTTGCAATTGTTTGATTAACAGAAGCATCAACAATTTCACCATAAGTCATTTTCTTACCATAATAACGTAAATTTTCTCTTATTCTGTCAAATGTTACAATAGTGTCGTTGATTGAAAAACCAATCAAAGTTAAGATTGCTGTCAAGAATAAACCGTCAACTTGAACATTACAGTATATTCCAAGAATAGAAAATATCCCGACGACAAACAGTACATCATGTACCAAGCCTAAAATTGCAGCAACAGCATATTCAAACTTAAATCGGAATGAAATATATAAAATCATACCAACAATAGCTAATGCCAAAGCTAAAATTGACATTTTAAATAATTCTTTACCTAATGTAGGTCCAACAGATGTTACCTGAACAAGTTCAGCATTTTTGTATTCTTTTTGAACAGCATTTGTAATTTCTGCAGCTAAGTCTGAACCCTCATCTATGAATTTTGTTCTGATGGATACAATAGATTTAATATTATCATTTTCTTGAGTTGGATTTACATTTAACACTTGAAGATAAGCATTTGTAACTCCGATTTTATCCAAACTTTCACGAGTTTTTGCAAGATCATCACTTGATACTGTTTCTTTTGTTCCGTACTGCAATATAGTACCGCCGGTATAATCAATACCGACCTTTACAGGCGTATGTGTAGGATATGTAATCATTGAATACACCATCGCTGCAATTCCCGGTAATAATAAAATTGCTGATATACACATCCATAAAACTCTATATTTTACAACATGTATTGCTTTCTTTTTTAAATTAAACATTTTATATTTACCTCATACTTTCTTAGTCTAAAATACCAAAACGAGCTTTTTCACGTTTTGTTTCTGTCACTTCATAACCTTTACCAATATCATCCTTTGAAAGACCGAACAACGCAGGATATTTTAACTCTCCTGTACCGAAGATTAAGTGCATGAAGTTCTTAGTAACAGTAATTGCTGTAAACATTGAAACAACAACACCTATTGCCAGTGTTAACGCAAAACCTTTAACCACGCTTGTACCTAAGAAATACAAGATTACACAGGTCAAAATTGTTGTCATGTTTGAATCAAAAATACTTGTGAAGGCTCTATCAAAACCGGAGTTAATTGCTGTAAATAAATTTCTGCCGGCTTTTAGCTCTTCTTTGGTTCTTTCAAAAATAAGGATATTTGCATCAACTGCCATACCAACAGACAATACAAAACCTGCAATACCTGCAAGTGTAAGAGTAACAGGGATAGCCTTAAACAAGGCAAATAATATTAAACCATACACAATTAATGCAATGTCTGCAATCAAACCTGGTAATCGATAAGCAAATATCATAAACAGCATTACAAAGCCAATACCTATCAGTGCTGCAAATTTTGATTTTTCAATACTGTCTGAACCTAAAGTCGGACCAACAGTATTTTCTTGAATAATATCAGATGGAACAGGCAATGCCCCTGCATTTAGCAAGTTAACCATTTTTTCAGCTTCTTCATATTTAAAACCGCTGCTGCCGCCTGAAATTTCAGCTCTGCCGCCAAATATTGCTTCTCTGATAACCGGAGCAGATATTTCTTCATTATCAAAGAAAATTGCCATTTGCTGACCAACAAGCTTCTGTGTTAATTCAGCAAACTTATTTGCACCTTTCCCGTTAAATTCTAATGAAACAGTCCACTGACCTGATTGATCAGAACCAATTGAAGCTGATTTTAAATCTTCACCGGTCAAACCTGTTGGCTCCCACATCATCAAACCGTTTTCATCTCTTTTTGGCTGTTTGCTTTCATCAAACACAGGTTGTTTAAATTCTAACTGAGCAGTTTTACCCAAAAAAGCTTCTGCTTCTTTTAAATCCGTAACATTTGGGATTTCAACCAGAAGTCTCTTATCTCCAACTTGTGCAACACTTGTTTCTGATACACCAAGTTTGTTTACACGGCTTTCGATTGCATATTGCAAACGGCTCATTACTTCAGGAGTAATTTTTCTGACTGTATCTGTTGTTTTTGCTTCAAGCATAATTCTTGAACCGCCAACAAGGTCAAGTCCCAGTTTTGTAGGTTTTTTGTAGATTGTTATAACTGATGCAATAACAATTGCTACAATAACCCAAAACATAATAATCTTGTTTTTCAATTTTTTACCCTCTTATATATGTACTACTGATTATAAAATCCTTTTTTGA
Source organism: uncultured bacterium (assembly GCA_958366705.1). GTDB lineage: Bacteria > Cyanobacteriota > Vampirovibrionia > Gastranaerophilales > Gastranaerophilaceae > Zag111. The sequence goes on along the minus strand of CATXCB010000001.1, from coordinate 100,034 downwards.
TATTTAATCTTATTTATATCATTAAAGACGTGAAAAGGAACTAACCCTCCTCACTTAATTCTTTCTTTACCATGTCTACTATTTTGAAAAGTTCAATTTTTTCATCTTCGGTCAATGTTACTAAAGGTTTCCGCACATAAGCTTCAATAATTCCTTTGTAAGCTAAAGCAGCTTTTGCCGGAGTTGGATTCGGAGCCATAAAAAGCCCTTTAAAAATAGGATAAAGAACTTTATGCATATTTCTTGCTGCAAGAACTTCACCTGTTTTAAAATTCCTAATCATTGACTTAATCTCAGAACCAAACAAGTGTGAGGCAACAGAAATAACTCCATGAGCCCCCAATGATAACATCGGAAGAGTCAAACTGTCATCCCCTGAATATATTGCAAAATCATTAGGGCATAACAACTTCATCTCAGTAATTTTATCCATATCCGGACAACTTTGCTTCACACCGACAATATTTCCAAAATTTTGAGCAAGATATGCAACCGTTTTAGGTTCCATATTCACCCCTGTTCGGGAAGGGATATTATATAGTATAATCGGCAAAGTTGTTGATTTTGCAATTGCAGAAAAATGTTCAATAATCCCTCTTTGATTTGGTTTATTGTAATAAGGAACAACCGATAAAATTGCATCGACTTCCTCTTTTTGAGCAAATTTAGTAAACTCAATAGCTGTTTCAGTTGAATTAGAACCTGCACCCAATATAACTTTTGCTTTATTAGCAGCGGCTCTTTTAACAGTACTAACAAGCTCAATTTCTTCTTCATTAGTCAATGTTGGCGACTCACCTGTAGTCCCAGCAACAAGAAGAGCGTCACTTCCATTTTCAACTAAATATTTTGTAAGTTCTTCTACTTTATCATAATCAATTGATCCGAAACGATTCATCGGCGTAACCATTGCCGTAATAACTTCTCCGCAATCATATCTTAGTGCCATGATATATCCCTCATTTCTTAGTCTGACAATGATAATTATATTACAAAAGTCTTGATAATGCTTAATTATTAAGAATAATGTCGGGTGCTACGCACGGTGGACTCTGTGAGCAATTGTAATCCAATGTAAGCGATATTGTCATACTGAGGCATAGCCGAAGTACCTGAAAAGATTCTTCGAATACGCTCCGAATGACAATAGACATTAATAATGGATTGCCGCGGCTAACGCCTCGCAATGACGGTACTAGATCCTGAAACGAGTTCAGGATGACAACCTCTAGTCATGCTGAATTTATTTCAGCATCTATAAATCTTTAGACCCTGAAACAAGTTCAGGGTGACAAATTTCAAGTTCAGCCTGACAGGTCATCAGTTCAGGATAACAAGTTATCTAGTAAACAAATAAGTATTATTGTTTTATTAATTTATTTTGTGCTAAAATCCTAAATATGAACTGGAAGAATTTACCAAAAAAGAAACGTCTCTATGCCTTAGTATTTTTTGCACTGGGCGGTATTTTAGCCTGGGCGTTTATAACTGCAGGAATAATTACACATGACTTTAACCGCCAACAATTGAAATCTCAAGGTGACCAACAAGAAGCAATTGTTCGGGGTATCATCTTAACTGAAACAAAAGATGAACAAAAATACTGGGAAATATACGGTGACACAGGCAAATGGGACAGCGGCAAGGGGATTGCCCAATTAAATAAAGTTATTGGAAATTTTTATAAAGACAATGAAGTATCTATGAGTTTTGAATCCTCAAAAGGAACTTACAACTCAAAAGAGGGGGACATAACTCTTTACAATGATACTTTTATTGCACTAAAAGACGGAATAACATTAAAAGCGGATAAACTTCACTGGACAGATTCGCACAGCCCGATTATCGCAGAGGGTCATATTCAAATTCAAAAAGGGAAAGAACTTCTGTCTACTGCTGACAAAATCGAAATCAGTCCTGATTACAGCAGTTTTAAGATAAGCGGAAAAACAGTTTCTAAGGTTTATGAGGATAAAAAGTAGTATGAAAAAAATATTAATAGCTTGTGTATCAATGTTACTATTAACAGGCATTACTGTTCAAGCATCTGACTTAATTATCGAATCAAAAAGTCAAACATTTAATGAGTCTGACAACAAAATAAAATTTAACGGTGATGTAAAAGTTACTGTTGACGATTTAAAAGTTGTTGGAGATTCTGCAGATGTAAATATGACACAGGATCAAAAATTAGATACTGCTACATTTTATGACAAACCGTATGCGTTTGAAATCAAAAAAAATAAAAAAAGAGAAGTAAAAGCAAATATTTTAAAAGTATCTTTGATTACTAAAATTATTAGAGCAGAGGGAGACACACAATCTATCGTATTTGAGGGTAAAACTCCTGTTGTAGTAATCAATTCTGACGTTCAGGAATACGACACAAAAACAGGCGTTATGACAGCTACAGGAGCTGTAACAATGCTTTATAAAGAGATAGAAACATTCTCCAATTCTGCTCAAATCACAACTGACAAAAATGGCGATATAAAAAGACTTGTACTAACCGGTAATGCAAGAGTAAAACAAGAAAAAAATGAATCTTATGCAGACAAATTTGTATATGAAGCAGCTTCCGGAAATTTAACAGCTTACGGCAACACAACATCTAATGCATTGATGGATGATGGTTCAAAGTTAACATTAAAATCAAACTATCAGGAATACAATCAAAAACGTGGAATTTTTAATGCCAGCGGACGTGTTCGAATCTGGTATCAAGATTATTACGCAGAAGGTCCGAAAGTAACTCTTTACCCTGGAGCTGATTCTAAACCAAATGAAGCATATTTTACAGGCCGCTCAAGTATCACACAGGGCGTTAGAACCATATTTGCCGACAGAATAAAAATGACAATGAAACCAAAAAGCTTTGATGCTCAAGGAAACACAAGAACAGTAATTAAAAACATCGGCTCAGGTTCAGATGATGACAGTATGACTTTAGGATTGTAATAAATATGAAAGAAAAAATTGATAAAGCTATAGAGTGTTTTAAAAAACAAGATTGGAATAGTGCAATAGATTTGTTTTCATCTATTCTTGAAGTTGAAACTGATAATGCTGAAATATACAACAATCTTGGTTTATGCTATGCCAATATTGGCGAAGATGAAAAAGCTGAAAAAAACTATTTGAAAAGTATTGAATTAAATCCACAAATTCCACAATGCTACATAAACCTTGTAGATATTTATTATAAACAAAAACGTTTTGGCGAGGGCATAAATATTTTATCATATGCAATTGATATGCTGCCTGATGATTTAATTTTCAGACATTACCTTGCAAGATTCTACATGGAAGACGCAAAAAGAGATTTAGCAATTGATGAATTGGAATACGTTTTGGAAAAACAGCCGGACAATTATGATGCGTATTATGATTTGGCTAAAACATATTTTGAACTTGGGAATTACGATTCTGCGATAGAAAACTTTGAAAATGTTTTAAATTACAAAGATGACAATGAGTGGATTTATTATTATTTAGCAGAAGCTTATCAAGCTAATGATGAAATAGATAAAGCTATATCAAACTTTTTAAAATCCATTGCGACAAATAACAAATTTCCTATGCCGTATAAAAAAGTTGCTATACTCTTTATGGCGCGTGAAGATTACGACGATGCAATCGAATATTTAGAAGACTACCTAAAATTCGATATTCCTCAAGAAGAAAAACATAATGTTACTTCTCTGATAAATAATATAAAAAAGAAAAAAGGAACAAATGAAGAATAAATACTGGATTGCTTTTTCTTCAATTGAACAGATAGACAGCCGTTTCATCCAAAGATTATATAATTATTTTGGAGATATTGAAGCTGCATTTAATGCATCACTAAATGATTTAAAAAATATTGACGGCCTAAGCTCAAAAAAAGCTGAAAATTTTATAAAATACAGAGACAAAGTTGACATTGACAGAACATTTACCAATGTTGAAACCAGAGGAATAAACTTTTTAACACTAGAAGATGAAAATTACCCGCAACTGTTAAAAAATATTGAAAATCCTCCTGCGGTTTTATACTATAAAGGCAAACTATTTGAGTGCAACCTTAATAAAACTCTAGCTGTTGTAGGTTCCAGAAAAGCCAGCACCCACGCAAGGGATAACCTAAAAAAAATAATTGCAGATTTACAAAATACTGATATCTGTATTGTTTCAGGACTCGCCTCTGGAATTGATACAGTTGCACACACATCTGCAATAGAAAATAATATAAAAACAATCGGAGTTATTGCAAGCGGATTTGACTACGTCTATCCAACGAGCAATAAAACTTTATACCAGAATATCGAAAATGGATATGGAGCAGTGGTAACAGAATATTATCCTACATTTGAACCGATAAAATTCAGATTTCCTCAAAGAAACAGAATTGTATCAGGATTGTCATACGGAACTCTTGTTGCGGAAGCATCATTAAAAAGCGGAGCCTTAATTACAGCGAATCTAACGCTTGAACAAGGTCGAGAATTGATGTGTATTCCGGGAGAAATATCCAACCCTAATACGCAGGGGATTTACAAACTTCTGAAAAACGGTGCCGCAATAGTTACAGAAAGTTCTGATATTTTGAATACCCTGAACTGGGAAATAAAAAAAGAAACAAAAACTCAACAGCAGCTAACACTTCCAATGTTGACTCCTGATGAAGAAAAAATATATTCAAATATCGAAATTGAAGAAAAAGGTGTAGATGAATTATTAACACTAACAGGTCTTAAGCTTGATGATTTACTTATGAACTTGACAACAATGGAGCTTAAAGGCATAATAAAACAATGTAGTGGGGATAGATATAAAAAATTATAAAAGGTACACAAAATAAATGGCAACTGCAAGTAAGAAGAAAGAAAAAGCATTAGTAATAGTCGAGTCACCTGCAAAATCAAAAACTATAAAAAAAATTCTCGGCGACTCATATCAGATTGAAGCAAGCTACGGACATGTACGCAACTTGCCGACAAAAGATTCTGCAACCCAAAACCTGGGCTTTGATGTAAACAATAACTTTGAGCCAAAATTTGAAGTTATACCAGGGAAACAGCAGGTTGTAAAAAAATTAAATGACTTAGCTAAAAAAGCAGACAAAATCTATCTGGCTTCCGACCCCGACCGTGAGGGAGAAGCTATAGCTTGGCACGTACGCCAGATTTTAAAAGTACCTGATGAAAAAATCTACAGAATAGTATTTAACGAAATTACGCCAAAAGCGGTAAAGCATTCTGTGGAAAACCCTCGTGCTATTGATATGGATATGGTACAAGCACAGCAAACAAGACAAATTTTAGATAAACTTGTAGGGTTTAAATTAAGTCCCGTATTATGGAAGCAAATTGGCAACAGAAATCTATCCGCTGGCAGAGTTCAATCTGTAGCTCTTCGTATGATTTGTGAAAGAGAAGAAGAAATTGAAAAATTCATTCCGCAGGAATACTGGTCAATTCATGCTAATTTAGACAAAGATGGCAAACTTTTTGAAGCTGAATTATCTAAAATAAAAAATAAATCAATTGAAAAAACAATTAAAAATAAAGAAGAAGCTCAAAAGATTGTAGATTATCTGACCAATCCTGAAAGCAAATTTGAAGTTTCAAAAGTTACTAAAAAAACAATAAAACGTAAACCTACAGCACCGTTCATAACCTCAACAATGCAGCGTGCAGCATCTTCAAAACTAGGTTTTGGAGTATCAAAAACAATGCAGGTTGCCCAAAAACTATATGAAGGTATTGAAATTGACGGAACCCCAGTCGGTTTAATTACCTATATGAGAACAGACTCTGTAAGGGTTTCGGATGATGCTCAAACAATGGCGCACGATTTTATTATGGAGAATTACGGAGAAAAATACTACCCTAAAGAACCAAATATCTACGCCAAAGGAAAACAAAATGTTCAGGACGCCCACGAAGCAATCCGTCCCTCATATCCTGAACGTACGCCTGAAAGTATCAAAAAATATTTAGACAATGACCAATACAAATTATATAAATTAATCTGGGAAAAATTTATGTCTTCCCAGATGGCTCCTGCTGAAATTGCAAATAAATCAATCGAAATTACATCAGGTGATTATACATTAAAAGCCGGAACCAGCAAAGTTATGTTTGACGGTTTTTTAACACTTTATAACGATTCAGAAGAAGATGAAAAAGAATCTGATGCAAAAATTCCTGATTTAGAAAAAGGGGATAATGTTGCCTGCCGTAAAGTTGAACCCAAACAACATTTCACACAGCCGCCTCCAAGATATAATGAAGCTTCACTGGTAAAAGCTTTAGAAGAACACGGCATAGGTCGTCCGTCAACTTATGCAACAATTATCACAGTAATACAAACCAGAAAATATGTAGAAAAAAAAGATAAAGCTCTGCGTCCAACGCTATTAGGTCGCACTGTTTCAAAGCAACTGGTTGCTCAATTTTCAGATATCATGGACTACAAGTTTACAGCTGGAATGGAAGAAAAACTTGATAAAATTGCAGAAAAAGAAGCCCTATGGGTCAAAGTTCTGCAAGATTTCTATACTCCGTTTATGGAAGAAGTAAATTCTGTAATGAAAACCGCTGAACGAGTAACAATAGAAACAAAAATAAATTGTCCAAACTGCGGCAAACCAATGGTTTTACGTACAAGTAAAAAAGGTACGCAATTCTTAGGCTGTTCAGGCTATCCTGATTGTAAAACTGCAATGTCACTCAATGTTATGCAAGAAATGGAAGCTGAACAACAGGAAGGTGAAACTTCTGAAAAACCAAAAGAAATTTGTGAAGAAAAATGTGAAAAATGCGGTTCTGATATGATTTTCAAAATGGGGCCTTACGGCAAATACATGGAATGTCTCAACGAAGAATGCAAACACCGCAAACCATTTAGAAAATCAACAGGTGTAACATGCCCGAAATGCGGAAAAGGTACAATTGTCGAACGTAAATCAAAACGTGGGACAGTTTTTTACGGCTGCGACAAATATCCGGAATGTGATTTTGTCCTATGGAATGAACCAACAGGTGAAACTTGTCCAACCTGTGGAAGCCTGCTTGTTAAAAAAGTATTGAAAAAAGGTACAGTAATTTCTTGTTCAAATTTAAAATGCGGATATAAAAAAGAACAATCAGAAGAAGAAATTACACCACAAGAAAATTAAAAAGGATTCTTAATATGGCTGTAAGTAAAGAATTATTAGCTCGCTATAAAGAAATGAAAGCTGCCGGTATAAGTATTACTCTGGCAGAACTTAAAGCTCAGATGGAAGCTGAAGAAAAATCTTCTGCAGCGAATCTGCAAACACAAGATAATACCCAATTACAACCAAATATTGAAAATGAAAATAATAATTACATAAATAATTATAATTCACCACAAAATATTACAACAATAACTGAAACACAAAGTCAAACAGAACAAAATAACACTATTCAAAATCCAGCATCAACACAAAATAACATTTATGCAGAACAATATTCGAATTATTCAAATAATTTCAATGCAAATTATTCGAACTATATGAACACAGCATCCACACCTGAAAGTTATTCCAATTCTCAAAATACAAATACACCAACTCAAACCACCTTGCAACAAAATCAAATGCAAGAAACAATTACTAATGAAACTTCTGTAATCATACCTGATACAATCAACGCACCTACCAGAAAATTTGCAGTAATCGGTTATCCTTTAGGTCACTCTCTGTCCAGTTATATGCATGAAGCCGGATTTAAAAGCCTTGGATTAAAAGCAAGTTACGAAGTTTTAGAAACCCCGCCGGAAACCCTTGTTGACAGAATAAAATTTTTTAAAACACATAACTATAGCGGATTTAATGTTACAATTCCACTAAAATTACCGGTAATAATGTTTTTAGACGAAGTGGATGAATCAGCAGATTTGGTTAATGCAGTAAACACTGTTTCTATAAATCCGCAGACCAAAGAACTGAAAGGCTACAATACTGATGTAATTGGTTTCAGAAATGCTATACCGGAAGCTTTTACTTTAATCGGAAAAACTGCAGGAATACTTGGAACCGGAGGAGCAGCAAGAGCTGCAATTACTGCACTTGCTCAAAGTCAGATGAAAGAAATCAAATTATATACCCGCAATATTCCAAACTGCCTGGAACTTCTGAATTATTTGAGAAAAACATTTCCATCAGTAACATTTTCTGCCCATCAAATTGAGAGAATAAGAGATCTTTCAGACATAAATTTACTTGTAAACACAACACCAATTGGAATGCTGGGAAGATCAGCAGATATGACACCGGTAGAAGAAAACGAATTGCGAACACTTCCTCAGGGAGCTCTGGTCTATGATGTCATTTACAATCCTAAAAAAACAGTTCTTTTAAAACTTGCAGAGAAATACGGATATAAAACTCTTAACGGGGTGGATATGTTTATACATCAAGCTCTTGCCGCTGAACAAATTTGGACAGGAAGAACTCCTGATTTTAAAGATATGAAAATTGCTGTCTTAGAGAACTTATAAGTTATTGATACTCACTCATAATTTGTTTTGAAATAATAGACATATGCTTAGCAATACCTTCTGCCCATTTAGAATTATCTGGAGCATACCTTTTATTTATTTTATCAAGAGTTTCAAGTTTATTTTTAGTTATATAGTTTTGTTTCAGATTATTCCCGAGCTTATCAAGACACTGGGCATAACTTTTTGAGGTTCTATCGCCTGTTCCAAATATACTATATGGATTTTTCTGAGGTCTTTTTCCATAACCGGATTCTCCCCTTGCAATTGCCATTAAAAATATTGCATTTATTCCATATTTATCCTGAGCATCAAGAAACATCTGTCCCATTCCCGCAAGTTTTGTTCCTTTAAGACACCTGTTTAAATCTTTGGCACTGCCATTAAATAATTCTTCAGTCACATTAAAGTTTTTTGCGTAAGTTTTTTGACAATTGGGAATTACAGGATTTTTTACAAATTTAATTTCAGCCGGCTGCCTAAATTCCTCCTGAATCACCGGAGGTTCAACCCGCAGCGCATCCGGTTCACAAATAAAAACCGTAGATAATTCTGGCTTGCTATTCTTTAATTGCTTATACATTTCATTAAAAATATTAGATGGGTTATTATTTAATGATTGTTCCAATTTATAATTTTGATTTTTAAAATCAAAAATCAGTTCTCTAGTTTTATCAAGACTAAAATCGGCACCGAACTTAGACGGCTGACTCTGAGGGATGTTTCCCAAACTACTATTAATAAATTTTCCATCATCAATCGGCATACTTCAAATCTCCACTTAATATCTTATATATAATAAGTATATTTAGTAAGAAAAATTGACTAAATTTTAAATTTATAAACTAATGTAAAAGAGTTTTGCCTAATTTTTTCACGGTTTCAATATCTTCTTTTGGCTCTTTGCCTACAGTTGTCAGGTAATTACCAATCAAAATACCTTCAACACAAGATTGCAAAGCCAGTTCTTGATTTGCTTGAGACAATCTCATACGACCGCCGCAAAAACGAATAACCGCATTAGGATTCGCAATTTTAAATACCGCAAGAGTTCTCAAAACATTCTCTTCATCAATTTTATCGTGGTAATTTTCAAACGGAGTATCTTTAATCGGCATTAAAATATTTATAGGTATAGAATCAGGCTGGATTTCTGCCAACTCCATAGCCATTTCAATTCTTTGTTCAACACTTTCTCCCATGCCTAAGATAACACCGCAGCACAATTCCATTCCATATTTTTTTACAAGTTTACAAGTCTTTAATCTATCATCCCAGCTGTGCGTTGTACAAACTTCAGGATAATAAGAACGGCAGGTATTTATATTGTGGTGAAATCTTTTTAACCCGCTTTTAGCCAATTGTTTTGCCTGCTCTTCATCTAAAATTCCAATAGAAGCACAAGATTTTAATCCTTCAATTTTATTTACTTCTTTAATCATATCAAGTTCTATTTGGAAGTCTCTGCCCTCATCAGGAGTTTTTCCACTCGTTACTATTGCAAAACGGGAAGCTTTATGCTCTTTTGCTTCCAGTGCAACTTTTCTAACTTCTTCTACTTCAACTAAAGGATATGATTCAATATTAGTACAATAGTGAGAACTCTGAGCACAATATTTACAATTTTGAGAACATTTGCCATTTCTTGCATTAATCAATGAACAAAATTCAATATTATTTGACATATACTTGGAAGATTCTTTCAACAAATCCTCTAAGGGCATATTATAAAATGCCAGCAATTCTTCTTTTGTATAAACTTTATTTTCAACTGTACTATTCATATCCCGTATCCTTTTTAATTAGAACTAAATATATACAAATAGTAAGCCGAAATAAGCAATTTTTCAAGAGATTATGATAAAATTAAAGTAAACAAGGAGCAAAATATGGCAGGAATTTTAAATATACAAATAAAACCACTTTTAAATAAACCGGAAATCAACTTAAAAAAAATAGAACACTATATAAAAAAACATGCAAATAAAAAATTAGACTTAGTGGTTCTACCCGAATATTTTTCAACCGGAATTTGCCCTGAATACTTTACAACTCATCCGGTTAACGAAAATGGCGGAGAAATCATTGCTTTTATCAAAGAATTAGCTAAAAAATACAATACAAATATAATTGCCGGAACAGTAATAGAAAAAAAAGAAGATAAATTATATAATACATCTTTTGCAATAAACCGTCAGGGTGAAATTATTGGTAAATATAGAAAAATCCACCTTTTTAAATACCTTGGCGGAACAGAAAATGAAACAATAACAGCAGGAGAAAAAGAAGCTATCATCGACTTTGATTTTGGCAAGGTTGGAATAGCGATATGTTTTGACATTAGGTACCCAATGTTATTCAAAAAACTTGTAAAAATGGGAGCAGATATAATTGTTCTGCCTACAGCCTGGGCAATTCCAAACGAAATTTACAATGATTCGGAATCGTTAAAATATGCTCAGGATATGTGGATTGCAATGGCTAGGACTCGAGCCTACGACAACACTGCATTTATAGTCATATCAAATCAAACAAAAAAATCAAACGAACAATTCAGCTGCATAGGAAATTCACTAATAGTTTCACCTACCGCTGAAATTATTGCAAACGCAAAAAATCAAGAGGGAGCAATTTATTCTGACATAGACTTGCAGACAATAAAATACTTAAGACAAATTTGTCCTATTGCCATAATTGATTAATATAAAGAATATTAGAACCCCAAAATTGGTTATAACGGCTTGACACCACCTCCATTATTATAAAAGTTACCAACGAATTGTAAAATCAGAACTGGTAGTTGTCTTCTTGTTCTTCAAAATATTTCTAGGAAGCTGCCCACCTTTTTCTACAATAGAACAGTATTCGTCTGTTAATAACAATTTATCTTTATGATTTGATAACACCATAAAAAATACATCATATCCCCATTTATTAGGACCGCGTTCACCATTTACATCAATAATTAGTACAGGAAAATTGTTAAATTTAAAATTATAAATAGTACCGTCAAGAGCCACATATGAATTAAAAACGCCAAGTCCTTCGTAAGAACAAGCATTATTAACAGTCTTACCACCATTTGCAAGAACCTTGGATTTAGATGCATATTTAGATATAAGTTTATTTCCACTCTTATACTCAGAAAGTTTTAATGCCTGCACTAAATTCTTTTCCAATTGTTTACAATCATCAGAAACTGTAGCATAAGACGAAGTTCCTTTTGGATAGTGAGTATAACAAAGTAATAAATTTTCTTCTTCCGTTATTAAATTCATCGCATTTTGGAACATCGAATACTCTTTCTTAAAAGCTGTTTCAAACTGAATTTGATGAAATTTAGCAATCAAACCAGGAATCGTTAATGCTGCGACCACACCTATTATACCAAGAGTTATTAGGACTTCGGCAAGGGTAAATGCGGCTTTATTATGCGTCATTCCGAACTCGTTTCGGAATCTATTATCCTGAAATGCTGATGTAGGGTTTAAACAATTGGTGGCAAATCTACGTGCGTAGCACCCCTCACCACTACCCTCTCCCATAAATGGGCGAGGGGGTAACATATCAGGCATTCCGAACTTGGTTCGGAATCTTGAAAACGAGATTATTAAGTAGGTCGGATTTACTAATCCGACATTAATTCTTTTGTCGGCTTGGTAAAGTCGTTCTACTACGGTTCTTGTTGATGTGTACATTGACTGAGACCCTGAAACTAGTTCAGCAGGACATGTTGATTCAGGATGACAGGATACCTGTTCTGGATGGGAGGGTAAAAATTTTAAATAACCGGAGGTGCCGGTAGGATTGCAATTTAAAACAAATAATTTAAAAAACCTTAGAACGTTGTCGGAGTAAGACTTTAAAAGGTTACCCCCCCCCCGATTTTCTTACTATTACTGTATTTTACCATTTTTATTACTCCTTTTTATTTATTCTACAACAGTTTTAGTATAATTTATTTTTTACAAATTTGCAAGTTATAATATATCTAACGGGTCAACATCTATAGTCATTTTTATATCTTTTGGTGCAGTTATTTTATTCAAAAAGCTTGATACAAATTGATGACCTTTATCCTCCAATTTATTTTTAATAATAATTTGGAAACGATAATATCCGTTTATTCGCTCAATAACACAAGGAGTTGGCCCTAATACTTCCAGCCTTTCTCCGAAACCAAATTTTTCTATCATTGTACAAAGCCTTAAAGCAATTTCTTGAGCGGCTTTTTCGGCTCTAAAATTATTTGTTGAACTTAATATTAAACGAATAATTTGACTAAATGGCGGATAATCAAAATCTTCACGTGATGCTATTTCCTGCTTATAAAAATCAAAATAATTTTGAGACTTAGCACTTTCTAAAGCATAGTAATCCGGGTTATATGTTTGGAAAAATACTCGACCTTTAAACTCTCCACGTCCTGCTCTACCTGCAACCTGAGTTAATAATTGGAAGCCTCTTTCTGAAGCTCGAAAATCAGGTAAATTAAAGCTTGCATCTGCTGAAATCACACCAACCAAAGTAACATTAGGATTATCCAAACCTTTTGCTATCATTTGAGTCCCGACTAATATATCAATATCCCCGTTTTGGAATTTTTCTAAAAGTCTTATATGTTCACCTTTTCTAACCAAAACATCGCTATCAATTCTTTCTATATTGTAATCCGGATACAAATCTTTTATATATTGCTCAATTTTTTGAGTTCCTGTGCCTGAATTTTTTAAACCGTCAAATCCACAATTTGGACAAACATCAGGAAAATATTCAACATGATTACAATAATGACACTTTAGCATATTATCTTTTGCATGCCAAATCATTGGGATTGCACAATTCGGACACTCAATAACATGACCACACCCCTGACACTGAGTATATGTAGAAAATCCTCGGCGATTTATAAGTAAAATAACTTGTTGCTTATTATCTAAAGTTTCTTTTATCGCGGTTTGCAAAGGTTTTGAAATCAAACTTTTATATGCTGCCCTGCCATATTCCTGCATGTTGATAACCGTAACAGGAGCAACTTTTGCATTATTATATCGTTTTAACATTTCAAATAAGTGATTAGAATTAACAGCCCTATAATAACTTGAAATATCCGGAGTTGCAGAACCTAATATCAATGGACAATTATTAAATTCAGCCAATTTTCTGGCAACAAGTCTCGCGTCATATCTTGGAGCCGGAGAAGTCTGTTTATAAGCTCCCTCATGCTCCTCATCAATAATAATAAGCCCTATATCCTTTAGTGGAGCAAAAACGGCAGAACGTGCACCAGCCAAAATTTTTATTTCATTCTTATAAAGCTTTTGCCAAACATCATATCTTTCACCCTCAGAAATACTACTATGCCAGATTGCAACATCTCTTGTTCCAAATTTTTTGGCTAACCTTTTAGTTAATTGAGATGCCAAAGCTATTTCAGGAGCTAAAAATAGAACATTTTTCCCTGATTTTATAGTATCGTCTATAAGTTTGAAATAAACTTCTGTCTTACCACTTGCAGTAACTCCATGTAATAAAATTTGAGGAGATTTCTCATTCTTAATTTGCAATGAAATTCCCTCATAAACTTTTTGCTGGGTTTCTGACAATTCATATAAATCTTCTTTTTTATCAATTTTTAAAATATCTAAAGGATTTCTATAAACCTGTTCTTCTGTTAACTTCACACAGCCAAGAGTTTCCAGCTTTTTGACCGTAGCACGGGTTGTTTTTACAAGTTTTTCAAACTCAATCAAAGGCATTTTACCTTTTTCGTGAAGCAATTCCAGAATCTGCAATTGTCTTTTGGTTGCACCGTCTGTTTTCACAAATTCAATAATTTGCTCTGTTTTTAGAGACTTTTCAATAAGTTTTAACGGAATTGCAGTATTCAAAACCGTAATCAAATCCGTACAATAATAATTTGCAACCCACTCAAGAAGTTTTAAATATTCAACAGAAAACAACGGCGTTTCATCCAGAATCTTGCCAACCCTTTTTGCTCTAATTTCAGGCGGTAAATAATCCGAAAACCCGACACAAAACGCATTTATCAGCCCTTGACGTCCAAAAGGAACCAGAAGTGCCTGACCTATTTTTATTTTATCCTGCATTTCAGGCGGAATTATATAACTAAAAGTTTTAACCCCTAAAGCTTTTAAATTAACAAGACAAACAGCATAACGATAAGCTTGTTGAGAAGAATTTTCATCAGAAGACGGCTCGTGCTTTTTTAGAGTGAGCTTACGAGCTGGAACATCAAATAATGTATTTTGAGTATAGTCTTCCATGCACTTATATTTTACCATTAATTTAAAAAGTTATTGCATATAAAAAGAGATTCTTCGAGTATCGGTTTAACTGCCACCTGCGAAAAATCTCTTTTTAATATAAAATTCAAATTTATAACTTAAGCTTCTTCACCAGCCATAAATTCTTGTTTAGCTTCTTCAATAGCTTCTGTTAACAAATCTAATTGATCAGGAGTGAAAGTAACACCTTTTTTAGTCGGTAACCAGGTTGCACCATCATCAGTTGTATAAAATATTCGCATATTCAAGTAACTTCTGCCTTTATATTCACTAACAGAAATTTGTAATTGTTCAGTATCAGATCTTTCGATTGTTGCTAAAATTTTTGAATCAGCCATTTTTCTCTCCTTATAAACTATGCTTAAATATATTAGCATAAATGATATTTCAGGTAAACTTATTAATAAAACAAATTTACCTGAAATTACCTATTTTTTGATTAACCTCAAACCCCATTCTCTTTTGATATTTCAAAGTTTTTCTTGCCATTTCATCATTATAATCTTTTTGCTTTTGTTTATTTGTTGCCATTTCATACACTTTACGTAATTTTTATTTGAATAAAATTTTAAAATTTATAAAAAGTTTTATCAAAATAAAAAATTACATAATACCAAATATTATGGCAATATTCGGATACTGGTTTATGATTTCATATCATTTAGAAGTACAAAAAGAACATCAATTACCAGAAGAACTTTATGATGCAACTGGAAGTATTATACTTTTATTTTCTCTTCCTATATTTTCCATTTTACTGACAATATTAACTATTCTAGAAATTTATATAAGAAAAAAATTTTTTCATAACATAACACTAAAATTCACAATTCCAAAAATTATAAAAATTACTCATATAATATTATTTTTGATAGGATTTTGGCTTCCATTTTTATCAGTACTAACATGTATATACGTTTTGCTATATTCTATTGTTACAAATATTATAACCTCAGTCACATCTTTTTATAATTACTGGGTATTTTAGCCATATATTTAATATTAGTTTTGCTATTTTATTTCGACAAATACACATACAAACTTCTTTGCTATACTATTATTTCTAAAACCTCTCTTTCCTACTAAGGACACTGGACACAACGGCTAATCAACAGAAATCATTATACTACATATATAGCAATAAATCAAGTACATTTTTTATCTACGCGCCTCAACTAACATTTAAATTATCTTTTTAAAACTTTTTCACTTATTGACCAACTGTCATTTTTTACTTTTGCCAAACACCAATAACCATTCCCTGTATTACAATTTTTCTCAATTTGCTCTTTTGATTTTTCACTACCTGCAGGAATTAGTCCCTTTTCTGATTGAACCAGAATATAAATATCTTTTCCAATTCTATTTGGTTTTACACTCCCGTTAACATCAAAATATATAACTAAACACCCAGTCGGAGTTGTGATACCAAACATACTGTCACAATCATTCTTATGAAAACCATCCATATCAAACCAGGCACCTTTTGCAGTAGTAAACGTGATAATATTCAAACCAATACCATTCACCGTTTCATAAGGAGGTCTTTGACCAAGTAAATTTTTCACCTCTCCAGGTTTATGCCAACAACCGGGTTGATTATAACAAACATTTTCAAATTTCAAATTAGGTAAAATATATTCATCAAACCACTTTTTATTCGCAGTAAAATTATCTACAAATGCAGTTTGAAAATCTGCGCCATCACCCTCTGCACTTTTCATTGCTTGCTGAATAACAGAATAAGTTACCTTTAATTGAGTTTCCAGTCGGGACTTTTGAATCTTTGTCATTAAATTAGGTATTGTCATCGCAGCAACAACACCAATTATACCAATAGTAATTAAAACTTCTGCAAGAGTAAAACCTTTTTTACAAAAAGACAATTTATCCATTATAAACCCTTTATATTATAACCTGTTATTAACATGTTATAATATAAATCATTTCTTATCTTTTGTAAAGTACATGTTATATACATTGTAACAGATAGGACATTTATGATACGCAAATTATTTCGAACAGGCAACGGGTATTCCCTTTTTATTCCCAAAGTAATTATTGAGCTCCTAAAAATTGACCCCGAAACAGATTCTATAGAAATGGAAATAGAAAACAATACCCTTAAAATAAAAAAATACACAAAAGAAGAAGGTGACTTGAGTTAAAGCCACCTTCTTCTTTTGTGTATTTACATCTATTTATCTTCCAACAAACTTGTCTGCTGAACATTATCAACCTGTTGCTCAGCCTCAGGTTTTGCAACTTTTATTGTCACATCATCATCATCAGGGTTTAAGATTTTATTTACTGAACATACCATATCATTGTCATTCAGATTCTGAGCTCTTACACCCGTTGCAGGACGTCCCTGCTGTGAAATTGAACCTGCATTAAGTCTTGTTACTACACCATTTGATGTCACCAGCATAATATCGTCAGATTCTTTTACAATAGTTAATGCCACAAGTCTTGAAGATGAAGATTTAAACTTAGTTGCAATCAATCCGATACCACCTCTGTTTTGAGTCCTAAATTCTGATAATTTTGTACGTTTTCCAAAACCGTCTGAAGTTACGACAAGTAAGTCTGCATCGTAATCCTGCGGAACAATATCACATCCTACAATCTCATCACCAGAGCGTAATTTCATTGAAATTACCCCTCTTGCACTTCTGCCTAACGGCCTCAAATCTTGAATAGGGAATCTGATTGCCATACCGCAAGATGTACCGATAATAATTTCATCTTTTGCAGTTGCAAGTTTAACCCAGCATAGGCTGTCGCCCTCATCCAGACCAATTGCAATAATACCGTTACGTCTGATATTTGAGAAATTATCAAGTTCAATACGTTTGATATTACCTTTTTTAGTCAACATGATTAAATTCAAATCTTTAGAGAATGAACTTACCGGTACAACCGCCGTAATTGTCTCATCCTGATCAATAGGAAGAACATTTATAATAGGCAAGCCTTTTGCCTGACGACCACCCTCAGGGAAGTCATAAACATTCAAACTGTATACTGTACCTTTTGATGAGAAGAACAACACTTTATCATGCATCATTGCGGTAAAGAAATGTTGAATATCATCATCTTCTTTAGTTTTCATACCTGATTTACCACGAGTTGCACGGTTTTGACGTTCAAATGTGTCTAGAGAAATTCTCTTTAAATAGCCCTGATGAGTAATAAATACAGCCATCGGTGTATTTGGAGTCAAATCTTCAATTGTAACTTCGCCCTGTTCAGGTAAGATTTGAGTCTTTCTGTCATCGCCATATTTTTCTTTATCTTCAAGAAGTTCAGCTTTAATAATATCAAGAATTTTTTGACGGCTTGCCAAAATTGATTCGTATTCGGCAATTTTCTTCAACAACTCATCATATTCAGCTTTAACTTTGTCTTGTTCCAATCCTGTCAAACGTCTCAATTGCATTTCAAGGATTGCATTAGACTGGTCAACGTCTAAACCAAATCTGCTCATCAAGCCTTCGCGCGCATCATCAGTTGTTTTAGATTTTTTGATAAGTTCAATAACTTCATCAATAGAACCCAATGCAATGATTAAACCAGCTAAGATATGAGCTCTGACTTTAGCTTTTTTCAAGAAGAAAATAGTTCTTCTTGTTACGATTTCAATTCTGTGCTCAACAAATTCATTTAGAACTTCATAAAGATTCATTAATCGAGGTTGTTTACCGCACAATGCAACCATGTTAACGCCAAATGTAGTTGCTAATTGAGTATATTTATATAAGTTATTTCTTACAACATCCGGCTTAGCATCACGTTTCAATTCAATAACGATTCTCATACCTTCACGGTCTGATTCGTCACGAATATCTGAAATACCTGTAATTCTCTGATCTTTAACAAGGTCTGCGATTTTTTCAATCAGCATTGCTTTGTTAACCTGATAAGGAATTTCAGTAACTACAATTGCAGTTCTAGCCTGTCTTCCGCCGCCCCCTGCAATTTCTTCAAACCCTGAAACTGCTGACATCTTAATAGAACCTCTACCAGTTTCATAAGCCTGCTTAATATCATTTAAACCAATAATTGTAGCAGCTGTTGGGAAATCAGGTCCTTTAATATATTCCATAAGTTCAGGAATAGTGATTTTTGGATTATCAATCAATGCAATTGTACCATCAACAATTTCGCAAAGATTATGAGGCGGAATATTAGTTGCCATACCAACAGCAATACCTGAAACCCCGTTCAACAACAGCATAGGAAGCCTAACAGGAAGTACTGATGGTTCTTGCAACGAACCGTCAAAGTTAGGTTCAAACTCAACAGTTTCACAATCAATATCAGCAAGCATAGACTGAGTAATTTTGTGCATACGGGCTTCTGTATAACGCATTGCAGCAGCCCCGTCACCATCAACAGAACCGAAGTTTCCATGCCCGTCAACCATCAAGTATCTTGTAGAAAAATCTTGCGCCATACGAACTAAAGCTTCATAAACAGAACTATCACCGTGAGGGTGGTATTTACCAAGAACTTCACCAACAATACGTGCACATTTCTTAAACGGCTTATCCGGATACATCCCAAGTTCATTCATTGCATATAAAATACGTCTGTGTACAGGCTTCAAACCATCACGGACATCCGGCAACGCACGTCCAACAATTACACTCATCGCATAATCAATGTACGAACGCTTCATCTCTTCTCTTATATTAACAGGAACGATTTTCCCGTGATCAAAAATATTTTGCTGAGTCAATACTCTTCCCTCCAGTCTATAATCTTATTGTAAGTATAGCATAAATAAACTCTTTAGAGTAGTTTTAAAATAATCTTTACATAGAGTAAAATTTAGATATCCTGTTTTCGCTCAGAAACTTTAAGCGCAATAAATCTTACAACAAGAGCAAAAACTGCACCGGCTGCAAAATAAATTCCCAAAATAGAAAGAGCTTCTTTGGGATTATTTAAATAAGACTGCATAATACCCAAAATCATATATCCGGTAACAAATACATATCCTGCTATCAAAAGCCACTCTAACACGATTAAAAATTTATTATTAAACTTAAAAGGCTTGAACTGCTTTTTGTAAATAATATCCAAAACAAAAAGAACCAACCCACACATTCCGGAAGCAGGTAAAATAAGAAGCTCCATCGGCAGTAAAACTCCATAGGCCCAATTTTGACTGCTTGAAAATATTTCTAAAAATGAAATTATAGCTACTGATGCTGTAAAAATCCCGGCAAGCAAGGCAAATCGATAAGTTAAAGTATTTCTATACATAATATACCTCACAACCAAAAATTATTTAGTATTATTATCCATATACTTTGCAAAATCTTCACGGCGCCATTCTATATCAGAACGAATTTTCTTAGCCGGAGAGCCTGCAATAAGAATATTTTCTTCCTCAAACTTTTTATTCACCAAAGACCCGGCACCAACAACAGACCCATCAGGAATAACTGCCCCTTTAAATATCATAACACGCATTCCAATCCATACATGGTTCCCGATTATAATATCTTCAGGAGGATTTATAAGCTCTCCTGTCTTTTTATCTAAAATTACATGCCCGTCATTATTACGTATCATAATTTCGCGGGCAAACATACATTCATCACCTATGGTAATTGTTTTACCATTTTTCGCAACAATATTTGTATCACGATAAACAGAAAGTCCAGAACCAACATTGATTGTTGAACCTCCTTCGAGTCCGAATGTTGTATTACGAATTGTTCTATGCTTAGTACTTTTCAGATTAAAAGTGTTATTATTCCCATCCATGACAATTGCACAATTTGAAAAATTCGCAGGGAGTTCAATATTAACAACATTGTCATCACCGTTAAACTTAATATTCAAGCCTTTCATTTCAACATTTACACACAAAAATCCATCTTTGTAATAATTTATTTGATTACCACCTGGCTCAGGACGATAAGGCTCTATAGTTATATATTCTTCATTTTCATTATTCGTCATAATTTTTCTCCTGATATGATTTTTCTGTCAGATGAAGCCATTTTGCATGGCTATAATTTTCGTAACTCTTTGCAAATTTTATTAGTGCAGAAACAAGCACCCTGCCACTATCTGACTTTCCTATAATAACATAATCTCCATTAGAATTCTCGCAATACAAAATTTCTTTATGAACAATTTTATCAATATTATTCTTAGGATTTTTATTAATGACTCCCTTGAGCCATTCATGTAAAAGCTTCAACGCCGTAGTTTTACGGGTTAAAAGTTCATCATTATGTTCTTGTAAGTATTTTGCAAATTCTGAAATTATCATTTTTCTTTTAAATTTTTATTATTCCCACGGTGTTGTTGTTGCAAAACAGGTTATATCACAAATACCTGCATTATTAAACTCTTTTATCATTTCTTCAAACGTTGAACCGGTCGTGCAAATATCATCTATTATTAGCAGTTTTTTGCCAGGAGTGAATGCAGCTCTGTCAACCTCAAATGCTTTTGCAAGATTCAATATTCTCTGAGATTTATTCAATTTATATTGCGGTTTTGTATCTTTAATTCTCTTAATTAACTTAAAATTTACATCATAGCCTGACAGCCTGGAAAACTCCTCCGCCACAAGCTCCATATGGTTATATTTTCTCTGTTTTTTACGTTTGGGAAAAATCGGAACAGGTACAATTTGAAAATTTCCATCTACCCCGAGCCTTTTCCAGTACTGCCACATAAATTTTGCCTGATAATAAGCTAAATCCTTCTGGTTATGATATTTCAAACCTCTTATCATTTTTTGAAGATTTTTTGAATAAACCCCTGCGCAATAAATACTTGTCCCTTTAAATTTTCTGGATATTTGTACCGGTAAAAACTCAAGCTCATCAAAGCATTTTGAACACATTTTTACAGATTCGTTTGAACTTCTGCAAAAATAACATCTCTTTTTATATATCCAATCAAGCAGACTTATTAAAAAATTATTCATAAAACTACTTTAGCATATAATTAAATTAAAGTATTGTAAAAATTTAGTTATATAAATAATCTTATGATAATATGTTAACACTATGAAAAAGATTTTATTAACATTATGCGCACTATTAATTGTGCAAACAGCAGTTCCTGCTCAAACAACAAACCTTACCTTTATGTACATAAACGGCTCTAATAACAATGACACAAAAATGAAAGACTGGTACATCAAAGGAGTAAATAAACTTCATCCAGTGATGAAGAAGAATTTTGAAAAAGATGAGACCATAAAAAATTGGTCAAAAGAAAACCAATTGATTATAAACAGTGAACCACAAATTTTTTTCTGGGGTTACAACAGTAAAACAGATTTAGATTTTGTAAAAGACAGAATAAACATATCAAAAGCTTTTAGTTCCACACTTGCTTATGAAATCCGAAGTTTATTAACACAATTTTTGCATGACGCAATCTGGGTTCAAAAAACTCACAACATGCTCCCGATTCTTGATGAGCTTAATGACAGGGTAAAAGAACAAGCAGACAAGGGACAAAACGTAATTTTATATGGATATTCAGCAGGCTCTTTTGTAACTTACCAGTACCTTATGTACAAATTACCATATATCAATCTTGAAAAACTATTCAAGGCTCTAAATGCAGACGAGGAAACCTTAAAATTTATTCATGACAATCCGCAAAACGATACCTGTTTTTCCGCACTGTCATACAATAAAGGGAATATAGGTACAATTACAAATACCGGTCACCTTGTTCTAAACCAAAATAATGAAAAGCTTAAGGAAAATTATCTCAATATAAATCAGGCAACAGAAAAATACTGTGCTCCAAAAGGATACGTCCGCGGAGTTGTTAATTTTGCAAGCCCTGTACCATTATTTTATTCAGATATGGCTGACCCTAATTACGACTTAAACTTCTACAACAAATATTTAACAAAATATATTTATGAAAACGGTATTTATTTCTTAACAGTAAACTTTAAAGAAGATCCGCTTGGTTTTCCATCAAGCAGGAATCTTACAGTTGCACAACTGGAAGAACTTTTGAACCTAAAAATCGAAAACCCAACAGGTGTTATTTTTGACAATTCTTCCATATGGTCTAAACGCTCTGCTCTGTTTGCGCATACTTCTTACTGGTCAGCAAGAAACACTTTTGCTAAAGGTGTTGTAAAAAGCTTTGTAAATGGTACAAAATTCCAATATGATAAAGAATATCAAAACAAAGTTTTAAAAAAGAAAAATAAAAAATCAGAGGTACTATAATATGACAGAAACCAAACTTCATTCAGTATTATTTGACCCGGGCTATGCTCAACATACAACAATCCTTTCTATGAGTATTGAATATATTTATGCGGGGATAAATCAATTTAAAAATTTTAACCAAAAGAAAACAAAATTCAAAATGATGTATCCGCAAATCACTCATATAACAGATAACAATGTAGGATTTTGTCTTGGCAGTCTGCTGTGGGCAGTTTATATAAAATCACTCGGCGATAACCTTGAAATTGAAGGCAACCCTTGTATAGGCGGAACATACGATGAAGCTGAAACAATTGAAGAAGCTGATTATTCAATAGAATTTTTTGAGAAACTAAAAAAAGATACAAAATATTATCTTGGAAAAGACTACCAAATAAATCCGCAGCACATAAAAATTTTGGAATTATATAAAGAATTTTTGACATTAAACGAGGGCTTTGTTAACACAAAAACTACAAGAGACGTAAAACTTCCAAAAGAATTACAGACTCCGACTCAAAACGATTTAGACAAAATTCATAACAAAATTCAAGAGGTAATCAAATCAGGAAATCTTCTTGAATTATCAGATGTTTTCAACCTAATTTACAAAGGATAAAATGGCAGACTTAAAAGAAAAATTATATCAAATGTTCATCCTAGGAACTGAGGGCGGATATCTCAAGGAGGCGTTAGAAAACGGCTTGGGAGGTGTTATATTTTTTTCAAAAGATATTCAAACTGCAGAACAATTTAAAATTTTAATTGAAGAAATAAAATCCGCAACCAAAATTCCGCCATTTTTATCAATAGATCAAGAAGGCGGAAGAGTTGAGCGAACTGAAAACATCCACAACGGTAAAAAATATTTATCCGCAAAATTTGCCTTTGAAAAAGGGGAAGAATTTCTAAAAGCTCAAACAGAAGAAATTTCACAAGAATTAAAATCGTACGGAATCAATCTAAATTTTGCACCTTGTATTGACACAAATACAAATCCGGATAATCCTATTATTGGAGAAAGAGCATTCTCATCTAACCCTGAGGATGTTATAAAAGCCGAAAATATAGTATCAAATATTTATCAAAAAAATGGAATTATTCCTTGTGTAAAACATTTTCCCGGACATGGTGATGCAAACGCTGACAGCCACTTAACGCTCCCTGAAATAAATTTATCCCTTGACGAAATGGAAAAAACTCACATAAAACCTTTCAAAACTGCTATTGAAAACGGAATAGATATGATTATGGCTGCACATCTACACTGCACATGCTTTGAAAAAGATAAAATTCCAACATCATTAAGCAAAAATGCCCTGAATTATTTAAGAAACAATTTAAATTTCAAAGGTGTAATAATTTCTGATGATATGGTAATGAAAGGAGTCTCTGATTTTGGAGACGTTGAAGCCTGTGAAATGGGTATAAAAGCAGGAATTAATATATTTATTTACAGATTCGCAGATAAAAAAACTTTTGATATAATAGACCAAATTTACAAAAAAGCACTTAACGACAATGAACTAAAAGACAACATTCTTAAATCATACGACAAAATAATAAACTTAAAAACCAAATATTTATTATAGAACTTCACAAATTTGCGACAACTATCCATATCATTGTATAATACATACAAAAAGGGAGAGTATTATGAATATAGAAAATATACAAAAAGTTGATCCGCTTGTAGCAGAACAAATTGAATTAGAATTAAAAAGACAACAAGAAACAATTGAACTTATTGCAAGTGAAAATTGTACATCGCTCGCAGTTATGGAAGCTTGTGGAAGCGTTTTAACAAATAAATACGCAGAAGGGAAACCTCATAAAAGATACTATAATGGTTGTGAACATATTGATGTCATAGAAGAAATTGCACAAAAAAGAGCTTGCGAATTATTTCATATGGATCATGCAAATGTACAACCTCACAGCGGAGCTCAAGCTAACATGGCTGTTTTCATGGCAACAATGAAACCGGGAGATAAAGTACTAAGTATGGATTTATCTAACGGTGGTCACCTTTCTCATGGGTCTCCTGTTAATTTTTCAGGCTTATATTATGATGTCAAAAGCTATGGAATTAACGAAAACGGTGAAATAGATTATGATAACGTAAGGCAAATGGCACTTGAACATAAACCGAAATTGATTATTTGCGGAGCCAGCAACTATTCTAAAGTTATTGATTTCAAAAAATTCAAAGAAATTGCAGATGAAGTAGGAGCGTTACTGTTAGCTGATATCGCACATATTGCAGGACTTGTAGCTGCAGGAGAACATCCATCTCCAGCTCCTTATTGTGATTTTGTAACAACAACAACTCACAAATCTCTAAGAGGACCAAGAGGCGGCATCATTATGTGCAAAGAAGAATTTGCCGCAGCAATTGACAAAGCAGTATTTCCGGGACTCCAAGGCGGCCCGCTGGAACATATAATTGCAGGTAAAGCAGTAGCATTACTTGAAGCTTCAAAACCTGAATTTAAAGAATACGCAAAACAAATTGTAAAAAATGCCAAAGCCTTAGCTCAAGGACTTATGGATGAAGGTCTGGATATTGTCGGCGGAATGACAGAAAATCATTTGATGACACTGGACTTAAGACGTACAGGTAAAACAGGAAAAGATATGGCCAATGTATTAGAAAAAGTTGGAATCACTGCAAATAAAAATACGGTTCCAAATGATCCGCAAAGTCCTTTTGTTACAAGCGGTATAAGACTAGGAACTCCGGCAGTAACAACAAGAGGTTTTAAAGAAGAAGATATGATAGAAGTAGCTAAAATAATTGCTTCTGCAATATATGCTTCTGATAATGAAACAGCTTTAAACAATTTAAGGGAAAGAGCTCTTAAACTTTGTAAAAAACACCCGCTGTATCAATAAAAAATTTTAGATTATGATTAAAAAAGTCTGAATGTATTCAGACTTTTTTAATCCAAACTCATTATATATAAAATTTACACTGCTTAACAAATTAGCATGTACAATAAACATGTAAGAACACAATTAAGGATTGTAATATGATTATCAAATTAACACATGCTCATATTATTGGAACCGTAATAGCCTACATTTTCGGGGTATTTTTAGTCCCTATGGTTATAAATTTTTCAAAAAAAGAAGGACTTGTTGATATTCCTAATGAAAGAAAAATTCATACAAAACCAATATCCAGAATAGGCGGAGTTGCAATATGGGCAAGCACAATGCTTACTTTTTTGTGTCTTGTTTTAATGAGTTACTATCCTTACGGCAAACTTATGTCCGGAATATTACTGGGCAGCTCATTGATGTTTTTATTAGGACTTATTGATGATGTGTACTGCCTTGGTGCAAAGTTTAAACTTATAATGCAGTTATCAATCGCAACAATAGTATACCTGTTAGGAGTACAAATAAACAGCGTTCCGTTTTTTGGCGGAATCGATTTAGGATGGTTTTCATACCCTATAACATTATTATGGATTGTTGGAATTTCAAACGCACTAAACTTTATTGACGGCGTTGACGGACTTGCAGGTTCTGTTGTAACAGTTAACGCAATTACTCTTGCAATTCTTGCAATTACACTAACGCCTCCAAATCCTATTAGTGCTCTTATTGGATTTATTCTGGCTGGTTCAATGCTCGCATTTTTAACATTTAACTTTAATCCTGCAAAAATATTTATGGGAGACAGCGGAGCACTATTTTCAGGTTTCTTGCTTGCAACAATATCAATTACAGGAGTTATGAAAGTCGCAACCCTTGCTATTTTACTTCCGTTTGTAGTTTTAGCAGTCCCTATTATTGATATAACTTATGCAAGTTTAAGAAGAATCTGCAAAGGACAATCACCATTTGTTGCGGATGCCGAACATATACACCACAAACTTCTGCATGCTGGTTTCTCTCAAAAGAAAACTGTTGTCATACTAACAAGCGCTGCAATCATTGCAGGCGGTTTAGCCTGCCTTTTTGCCAGCCACAATGCAATAAAATACGACTTCTTTCTAACTCTGGCTT
This sequence comes from uncultured bacterium, assembly GCA_958366705.1. Classification (GTDB taxonomy): domain Bacteria; phylum Cyanobacteriota; class Vampirovibrionia; order Gastranaerophilales; family Gastranaerophilaceae; genus Zag111. Next base: position 72,979 of record CATXCB010000001.1, on the reverse strand, counting down.
TAGTCGGCATAATGTTGTTACTAAATTTAATAAGAGTATTGACAAAGAAATAAGCTTGAATTATAATGCAAAAAAAATAAAATTTGATTACTCAGTTTTATTATGAGTTTTTTATAACTCAAGTAAAATATTTAAGTGCAAGTTTTATTATATAAATCAGAAGTTAAGTTAGTGGTATCAGTAGTATCTTAGCAGGCTTAACCCAGGATAGTATTACAAAAAGCCGAATAAAGGATTCGTAGAGATGAAAGTATATGCAGTAGAAAATAATGAAAAAAGACGCAGTTGTATAGGCCCAATGGCTCAAGGAGCTTTAATTGGAGGAATTACAGGCGGAGTTTTAAAATATCATCCGCTAACACCTGATGAAAAAAATAATCCTGAATATAAAAAAGTTATCAATCAGATAAACAAACAAAAAAGAGAATTCAACCCAAAAACTGCAGAATATCTTGACAGTATAAAAATAAAAAGTCAAAAATCATTAGCAGAAGATGTTTTTGTTAAAATGTTTGACGGAATCAAAGAGGGTGAAAAAGTAAAAACAGGAAAAATCAGAAACGCATTAAAAACTCTCCAAGAAAAAAATCCTGGTGAAATTAATGAATTCAAACGTATATGTAAAGAGTCAACTAAAACAGCTGAACAAACTGCTAAAAAATGTATTGATGCTTATAATCTTGTTACTAAACACATTCGTCCTACATCATTCTATCTTATAACAGGAGCTGTTGTAGGCGCATTTATAGAACTATTTAGAAGCATTTTAAAAACAGATGTACAACACTAAAATATTTTTATTAATTGAGTCTAATAAAAATAAGACAGGAACAAAATCCTGTCTTTTCTTTTTGGCAAATTTGACAGCTAAACGAAAGTTTTCTCTTCAAATTCACTCTCATAACCAAAATCTTTAAACAATCTATACCGGTTTTCAGCCATATCTTCCTGTGTCTTGCGTTCATAATCTAATACTCGTTGCCGGAGTTCTTTATCTTCTTTTGGAAACAATTTAAACAAATGTTCTAAATCAAATAAACATAAACTAATTTCTGGCATATTCACATCTCCTCATATACTTCATATATATAAAGTATATCTAGGGTTATAAATTGCCTCAGTGCTATAAAATATAAACAAATGTAAAGAGATTTTAGCAGATTCCGAAACACCCGGTAGGAACAGAAAATTACGTTTCGTAAACTCAACGAATTTTCTAGTCAGTGCTACGCACGTAGATTCGCCACCAATTATAACCTAAAGTAAGTAATACTATTATCGCAGGTTGCAAGCCAAGAGCAGAAGAATCTGCAACATATAAGTCTCTATTTTTTATTTTTTAAAATAATAAAAATTATTCCAGCAATACCGGCTATAAACAACCCCGCAGATACAAGTTCTGCAATATGTAAAGTCCCAATATTAAAGGCACTGTCGACTCTTATTCGTTCAATAAAAAATCTGATAAGAGAATACAGCGTTAAATATGCAAAAAAAGGAAGTCCCTGATACTTCTTACCAAATTTTAAAAGGACAACTAGCAAAATAAAAAAGCCGAATAAATCTAAAATACTTTCATACAAAAAAGCAGGATGAAACAAGCTATAATCCGCAAATTCAGCAACTCTTTTTGCCTCAGGAATATATAATCCCCAATTTTGAGACACAACAGGCAATCCGTATGCTTCAGAATTGAAATAATTTCCCCATCTACCTACTGCCTGACCTAATATTGTAGCGCAAGACATTGAATCTATTATACTCATTACGGGAACTTTTATTGTTTTTGCAATAGCAGCCATACTTATAACACCGCCTAAAATCGCACCGTGAATAGAAAGTCCCCCCTGTCTTATATCAAGAATTTGCAGCGGATGTGAAAAGTAATAATCCGGATTCAAAAAACAAAAATACAATCTTGCACCTAACAACCCGGATAGAATAATATAAGGTGCAAACTCTATAATAACATCAGTTCTTTTACCCTTATTAATAATATTATACAGCTTATTAGCAACAACCATTGCAACAAAAATTGCCATTGCCATCGTGATGCCATACCAATAAATAGGAATTCCAAACAAATTAAATGCAATATCATTAGGGGCAGGAATAATCATTGTTATTCTGCCAAATGTTCTTGCTGTTGTGACATATGCTCGGTAATAACTTTAATTTGAGCTTCAACAGATTCTTTGTCTTTAGAATCCGGATTCAAATCTAAATATTTTTGATAATTTTGAATAGCAGAATTAAATAATTCATTTACAAACTGTTTTGCATTATCAGAAAGTTTATACTCTTCTGAAAAATCAACATCTTCAGCTTTAGGAGTATACAAAGAGCCATCGTCATTCATTCGAACTCTGCCCTGTTCTAAATCTACAGCAAGATTATTTTCTGCAGTAGCAAGTGAAAAATACAAATCCGGGACCGTAGATTTTATTTTTAAAGCTTTTTTATACTCATCAACAGCGTTTACATAATCTTCAGCTTTAGTATAGGCAACTGCTAAATTATAATGAGTTTCAAATATGGAAGAATCCAAATCCAAACTTGACTTAAGTCTTTCAATAGCCTGAGTATAATCTCCCTGTTCCATATAAGCTTGTGCCTTGTTGTTCAAATCCTGAACAGCTAAATTATTTATACAGGCTGTGGATGCAACAGCCACGCACAGCATACTCGCAATCAAAAGTACTTTCTTCATCTAAATCCCTCATAACATGTTAAGCTCTTGTTAAACTAATTATAATTTAATAATAAAAATATGGCAAATTTAATTAATTTAAGTTACAATAGTGGAGTAAAAAGGAGAATTATATGTCAGAAGACAAAGTAATCAGTCTCGGAGCAAAAAGACATTCTGCTGATGAAACCAATAAAGATGATAAACACAGTTCAAATGATTTAGTGTATTGCAGTTTTTGCGGACGCCCAAATACTGAAGTTATAAAAATGATTCAAGGTCCGGGTGTTAATATTTGTTCAGAATGTACAATGATAGCCGTACAATACTTGATTCTGCAAGACAGAATGCCATCTGCTGAAGCTCAACACATTTTAGATGCATTTTGGGGAAAGGCTAGATAAAAATTTTATGACAGGCTCGAAATTTAAACAACTTAATCCTTTTGAGTTGAAATCAGCTATTACAAATCTATTATCAAAAATCCATTCAGTTAATGATATTCAAAATTGTCTTGCAGATTTTGAAATACTTGACGGACAAGAAGATAAAACAATTTTGTCTAAAATTTTGTTTAAAGAGCTTGTAAATTCAAATATTGAAAAAATTCCGGTTATTTGTTTTCTATTGGAACACTATACCCCTAAACAAGAACTCATAAATAAATTATGGGAAACTCTAAAAAATCAAAATCTCCAAAGTGAAGTTAAAATAACTATTCTCAATCTACTGCGTGAACTTGATTCTGATTGGTCTTACGAAACTTGTGAAGAATATCTTGGAGATTCCACAGACATTCTAGATGAAAACACAAAACAATTATTGAATACCGCAATAATAAATCCAGAAGTTCAAATCGACTTTATGGACTTTCTGGCTTCAATCAGAGTACAGGATAAAATAACATTACTAAACTCTTTCGGCAAAGATTTTTCTGACGATGCACTGGCGAATATTCTGATTCCTGTATTCGTATCAGAACCTAACAGCCCTGCAGGGTTGGAAGCATTACACCTTCTTGGGGAAACAAAATCTCAATTAGCACTGCATGTACTGGAAGAAATGCAAAAAGTCTCAAAAGGAGAATTATATCAAAATATCAGAAAAAGCCTCTCTACCCTAAAAATTTCAGGCATAAGAGAAGATAACACAAAAGATTTTTATAAAAAAATTCTCTCAAACAGCAAGCCAAATAAGTTTTATGTAACTTATCCTGACGGACATGGCGATCAGGCACTGATTTTCACAAGAAAAACAGACGAAGACAGAATCAGATTCGTTTCGATTGTTATAAATAGTGACACAGGAATTAAAGACTGCTTTGGCTTCTTTGATATTTCCCAGTTTGAATGCGACAAAATCTTAGAAAGATTTCTGCGTGACGAAAAAACTGTAGACATACCACCGGAAGCATTTAAAACCATTTTAAACAATGCTGAAAAAACTACAATTGAACGAAACAATAATGATTGGAAACTGCCTTATGAGTATGTTTGTTGGAAAAATCTGCTTATCGATATAGATTCTGACGTCGAACCAGTCGAACAAATTCTAAAAGAACAAATTATACCTGCAAAAAATGATTCTTTAATCATTGATAAACTTTCAGAAATGAAAATTTCTTCTCACTGGTTTTTGGATGCAAACTACAGCGATGAATTTGAAGAACTCTTAGAAGAATTAAAAACAAACAATAATTTAGATGAATTATTAGAAAAACATATAGAAAAAATCTTCTATCCGGAAGAAAAAGCTTCATGGATACAAAAACTGATAATGTCAGCTTATATAAAATATTCTATAGGCAAAGATGACGAAGCCTCACTTGTCTATGGACTATCTCAAGACGAAAGACTTTTGGAAGAATTATTCAAAAGTATCATAAAACGAAGTATCTATGAATATTTGACGACAATAAAATACAACAAAGATATCAATATCCACCATTTGTCAGATAGTGAAATTGAGTTAAAAATTCAATATATTGAAGAAAAGTGGGTGGAAAATGTATAAAGTTATGGCACTGGATATCGGAACAAAAAGAATCGGAATTGCCCTTAGCGATTATCTTTTAATGCTTTCCAACGGGCATTCATACATATCCAGAGAGCCGGAAAATAAAGCTATTGAAGCCATATACAAAATAGCAAAAGAAAACAATGTAAAAAAAATCGTTGTTGGAATTCCGCTTAACATGGACGGTTCAAAAGGGTTTCAAGCCCAAAACTGCGAAGAATTCGCTTCGAAACTTCAAGGCTATGAAATAATTTTTGAAGATGAACGCCTGACATCAGACACTGCAGAAGAAAATCTCAGAAACAAAAAAATAGACTTTCGCAAAGATAAAGGATTAGTTGATATTGAAAGTGCTTGTATTATACTAGAACAATACTTAGCAAGAAATAAATAAAAATAAAGGAGAAAAACATGACAGAAGAAAATGAAAACTTAATTGAAATTACAGATGATGATGGCACAGTCATCAAATGTGAATTATACGATATTGTAGAGTTTGAAAATAAGCAATATGCATTGCTACTTGAAGCAGATTCAGAAGATGAAGAACCGGAAGTTGTTCTTATGAGATACACAGAAGAAGGTGAAGAAAGCTATTTTGAAACTATTGAAGATGATGAAGAATTCGAAAAAGTTTCAGAATATATTGAAAGCCTTGATACTACAAGCGAAGACGTAGAAGAAGACGAATAATAAAAATAAGGAATAATGTTTTGTTTGAAAAATTCACTGAAAAAGCTCTTAATGTAATAGTTGAAGCACAGAATATAGCAATTTATGATCACTCTGATAAAGTCTTATCAGAACACTTATTGCTCGCTCTCGTAAAAGAAACAAAAGGATTCTGCGCAAAGATTTTTAAATCATACAATCTGACTTACGAAAGACTGGCTGAAGAAATATATCTTACTTTGAATATGGAAGAGGCAGATATGAATTCTTCAATACCATTCAGTGAAGATTTCAAACGAATCTTGCAGCAAACAATGGATCTTGTTGAAAAGTCAGGAAGTCCAACTGTACATTACGAACATCTTGTTCTTGCTGCAATAAACGACAAACATTCCAAAATCTCTGAATATCTGGAACACTTAAATTTTGATATTGAAAAATCAAAACCACTAATAGAAAAACTCGTTCAACGCAAAACCAAACAGGATATGCACCCTGAACTTGATGAAAATAGAGAAAAGGAAGTAAATCTGACTCAAGAAACAGATTCTTTATTTGATAACAAAGAATCCTCTAAAGTGTTTGAAAGAGCTGTATCAAAACTGTCAACCTCCGGTTATGAAATTCTAGGCACAGAACAAATTATTTCATCAATACTGGAAGACAAAGATTCTAATCTTACCAAAATACTGGCTGATTTTGGAGTTACAGAAGAACTTTTTGAGGAAAAATTGTCAAAAATCCAATCCCGTCAGGCTGAATACGAAGGCAGACAAATTGTTTTTACACCAAATGCATTTACAGCAATGAGTTTAGCTCTTCAAACAGCAAAAGAACTTGGCTCATCTGAAGTCTTACCGGAACATATGATTCTCGGTTTACTAAAAACTAAAAAAGGGGTTGCCTACAACATATTTAAAGAGTTAAAAATCAATGATGATGACTTAGCCCATGGAATAATAAAACCAATAGAAAAACAAATGCCGGAAACCCTTACAATATTGCGACTCGCAAAACAAGAAGCCAGAAGATTAGGGAAAGGCATAGTAGGAACAGAAATGTTTCTGCTGGGTATAATAGGAGAAGCTACAGGTATAGGCGCAATAGTACTTAATGAATTAGGAATTAATATTCGAGATGCCAGAATCGTTGTTGAAAAAATTATTGGCTTCGGAAATGAATACTTTGAAAATGAAATAGTATTCACCAAACGAGCCAAAAGAGTTTTGGAAACAGCCTGGGAGCATGCCAAAAAAGCTAATAAAACTAAAATAGAATCTTCTGACCTTTTATGGGCTATAACAACCGAACCAACATCCCTTGCAATGCAAGCTCTAGAACAGCTTGGAACAGACGTTGTGGAATTAAGAGAAGGTATCAAAAAACATTCTGCAATCGAACAATAATTATTATGAATAAAATTCATCAAACAATTGAATTATTTTTGCAAAAACATAAATTGAATAAACCTCAGGAAGTTTTTCTTGTAGGTTTTTCAGGCGGTTATGATTCAATGTGTCTGCTGGACTCCCTACAAAAAATCACTAAAAATAAAATTATTGCAATTCATCTTAACCATAATTGGCGAGGAGTTGAAAGCGACTCAGAAGAAAAAAATTGCAGAAAGTTCTGCGAAAATAACAATATAGAATTCTATAGTGAAAAATTAAACAAAAACATACCACATACAGAAACCGCAGCAAGAGAAGCCAGATACGACTTCTTTGAAACTTGTGCTGAGAAATTTAACAGTAAAATTATATTTACAGCACATAACAAAAACGATAATGTAGAAACTTTGCTATATCGAATCTGCAAAGGTACAGGTGTTTCAGGGTTGCAAGGAATCGCTGAAAACCGCGGGAATTATTACAGACCGCTTTTAGAAGTTACAAGAAATGAAATTGAAAACTATTGTAAAACAAATAACTTAACCCCGAATAATGACAGCTCAAATTATGATACAAAATATAAACGAAACTTCATCAGAGCCGAAGTGATTCCTATTTTAGAAAAAATCAATCCAAATATTATTGAAACAATTTCCACACTCTCCACTGTCGCAAAAGAAGAAACTGAAATTGTTGAAGAATACATAAAACAGATATCTGACAAAATTTCAAAAAATAAAAAACTAAAAACTCAAGAGTTTATACAGCTTTCTTCCTCTGTTCAATCACGAATTGTTTATAACCTTTTTATCAAACATAACTTGGATTACGATAGAACAAAAATTTTAAAAATCAAAGATTTTATCCTCAAAAATGCATATTCTAAATCCGGAAAAACCTGTTCTCTAACAACAAATTTGTGGATATTCACAAATGACAAAATCATTGAAATTATTGATAAAAAAGTAGAAACCCTGCCGGAATTCAAAATTACCAAAGAAGGTATTTACAATTCTTGCGGATATATTTTTGAACTGCAAAAATATACAGAAGCCGTAAAAAACTATCCACGGGAAACTGAAAATTTTGCATACATAAATCTTGAAAATTTAAGTATAGATTTTGAAATTCGTACTAGGCAAGATGGAGACATAATTCAACCATTTGGACTCAAAGGAACTCAAAAATTAAAAAAATATCTTAATTCAAAAAAAATCCCAAACCACAAAAAAAATAACCTGTTATTTTTAACTCAAGGTAAAGAAATTCTCTGGGCAATCGGTTTAGGAATAAGTGATAAAATAAAAGTAATAAAAAGACCAACACACATTATAAAATTTTATAAAAAAGAATCATAAAAAACAAAAAGAAAGAGGGCATAATGGATATTAAAATTGAAGATTTAAAAGTGCTATTCAGCGAAGAACAGCTGCAAACAAGAATCAAAGAACTGGCTGACGAAATGAATAAATTCTACAATGGTGAAGAAGTCGTGGCAATCTGCGTTTTAAAAGGTGCAGTAATGTTTGCAATCGACCTTGTAAAAAATCTCGATATGCCTTTGCAAATGGAATTCATAAGACTTTCCAGCTACGGACATTCAACTACAACCTCCGGCAAAGTAAATGCTGTAGATATCAAACTTCCTGATTTGAACGGTAAAAATGTTTTAATTATAGAAGACATTGTGGATACAGGGTTAACTGCAAAATTTTTAATGGATTTTATGCACTGCAATTTTAATGCAAAATCAATTAAATTTTGTTCATTATTAGATAAAAAAATTACAAGAAAAGTTGACATTGAACCTGATTATTACGGATTTGAAGTAGATGATAAATTTGTAGTAGGCTATGGTTTGGACTTTGAAGGGTATTATAGAAACCTTCGCTATATCGGTTATAAAGAAATGGCGTAAAAAGTGTTTAAAAATGCAGTAGAAAAACTAAATAAATTCTATGAAATTAATTTTTCGCAAAACGCGGATGGTATTTTTGATGTTTTGAATGAAATTATATCGTTTAATTCTGCTGCAATTTTTTACCTGACACCAAATACACTTTCTCTGGAATTCGAAACAAATTTTACTTCACATGAAGATATAAAAATTGGGAATGAATTATCCTCTCAAATCTATGACACTTCAAAACCTGAACCTGTAGCTGAACTGCAGACTCTGCTCAACATAAACTCCGGACTCCTTGCCAAAAGGCTTATTGTGAAAGGTGCAGTTCTAGGAATTATTGTTATAACAAGAGATACAGATTTTACAGAGGATGAAGAAACAATTTTCAACACCTGTACCTCTATTATTTCTAACCTGATAAAGGACATTGAGATTTCAAAAGTTCTAAAAATGCAGGTTGAAGCCTTGCAAAACGGCATAATAGAAACTAACAAAGCCTATGAAACAATAAAAAAACAGAATAAAAAGATTAAAGAGAATGAAAAACTTCAAAATGAATTCATAGCAAATGTCTCGCATGACTTGCGAACTCCGCTAAATTCAATTATCGGATTTTCAGAACTTTTATCAAATAAAATTTTTGGAGAACTAAACGAAAAGCAATCTGAATACGTTGAAGATATTAGGATTTCAGGGTTAAAACTGCTGTCTATGATTAACGAAATTCTGGATATTTCAAAAATTGAATCCCATACGGTTAAACTTAATATTACAACTATAGATATTTCGACCTTGATTGACGAAGTTTGTAATATCCTAACCCCTCTTTTTGAAAAGAAAAATATAAAAATACACAAAAATATAGAACAAGAAATAATTTTTAATGGTGATTACATAAAACTTCAACAAGTGCTATTTAATATTCTTGGGAACGCAATTAAATTTTCTCCAGAAAATTCTGAAATAAAAATAACCGCAGAACAAAATCATAAAAACATTACTTTAAAAATTAAAGATAACGGAATAGGAATTGACAAAAAATTTCATAAAAAAATATTTAACAAATTCTATCAAATTCAAAATACATTATCAAAAACCGATGCCTCAACAGGTCTTGGATTAACAATATCAAAAGAATTTATAAAACTTCACGGTGGAAAAATAGAAGTTGAAAGCAACTTAAACTGCGGCAGCACATTCATAATAACACTACCGCACAAATAGATATAACCTAATAATAAGTAATCTGCCATCCGTCACGTATAATCCTTGCAGCGCAATATTGACCTTTACCACCTTTATTACAATCAGATGAAATTGTAGAATAAGGCAGACTATACCCGGATGGAATAAAACTATTATTTGAAGTAAATTCAAACAGAAACAAATCTTTTCCAATAATATTTGGAAGACTCAAACTGCCATTTACATCAATATAAACAGCACGGCTTAATCCATTCAAATCAAATCCTACACAAGCACCGTTTAAAAGTTTCATTGATGCTGTTTTTCTTGTAAAAGGAGAAGACACACCAACTTGATCAAACCAACCATATTGCCCGTATCCAATAACAGAAGATTTTATATCCGCGTCATAACACATTGGTTTAACACCATTTTTATTAACATCATATATATTTATAACCTTTATATATGGCTCTAATGCTTTTACAACTGCGGTTCTATCATCCCAATTGTTACCTAAAGAATATATATCCATGTCCTCAGAAGCTGCTTTAAAAGCTTGAGATAACTCAGAATAGACTTTTTTTAATTGATTTACTGTTCTAATTTTTTCATACTTTGTCATAAGCATTGGAATTGTAATGGCTGCCACAATGCCTATTATACCGAGAGTAATGAGGACTTCGGCTAGGGTAAATGCGGCTTTGTTGTGAACGCGGTCATTCTGAGGGAGCTGGCGACCGAAGAATCTCTTATTACTGTTTTGTTTATTAGATACTTCGGCTAAAGCCTCAGTATGACCGTCGGGTTGGTTTTGAAGACAAACATGTGTTCTACTGTATCCGTCATTCTGAGCGTATGCGAAGAATCTTTTGGTATGACTCTTTATTTTAGATTCTGAAACAAGTTCAGAATGACTGTGCAAGGTTGGATTTGGAAAACAATTTAAAACAAATATCTTTAAAGACCTTAGAACGTTGTCGGAGTAAAGCTTTAAAAGGTTACCCCCCCCCCGATTTTCTTGTTATTATTGTATTTTAGCATTTTCATTACTCCTTTTTATTTATTCTACAACGTTTTTAGTATAATGTATTTTAGTTGTTTTGGCAAGATATTTAATAATTTATATCGCAAGTTATGAAATACCAAAACACCGAGTAGGTACAAAAATTACGTTTCGTAAACTCAACTAATTTTCTAGTCAATTCAGGATGACATTCTGTCAGTTCGGAATGACAGAAAAATTACTGATTAAAATTATTTACTATTATAAAGAGCTGGCAGAAAAGTTATTTTCTGCCAGCTCTTTACTTACAAATATTTATTTCTACGAAAAATTTAAAATTTAATTTACGCAGACAAAGTGAAAATTTCGTAAATTTCTTCATCAGATAATTCGGTAATCATTTTTTCACCTTCGTAAACAGCTAAGTCTGCCAGTTCTTTTTTAGATTTCAACATTTCGTCAATTTTTTCTTCAAACGTTCCGAGTGTAATCATTCGGTGAACCATTACATTCTTATCCTGTCCGATACGATAAGTTCTATCTGTTGCCTGATCTTCTACTGCAGGATTCCACCACAGGTCGTAATGAATTACATTCGTTGCACTTGTCAAGTTCAAACCTGTACCACCTGCTTTCAATGATAAAATCATAACTTTAGTATCTTTATCAGTTTGGAATTTCTCAATTAATTCTTCCCTTTGAGGAACCGTCAAACTACCATGGAAAAATAATGGTTCTGTATTACATTCTTGAGAAATTACCTTACATAAAATATCTCCCATTTCTTTATATTGAGTAAAGATTAAAGTTTTTTCATCTCTATCAATAATATTTTGAACAAGATCAATACATTTTTCCATCTTACCTGACATTTCTTTGCTGATTTCACCGGATTTTAAGAACTGATATGGATGGTTACAAATCTGCTTCAATGCAGTAATAAGTTTGAAAATATTACCTCGTCTATTGATTCCTGTAAATCCACTGATTTTGGTCATCATTTCATTAAGAGTTTTTTCATATAAAACAGCTTGAACTTTTGACAAATAACAATATTCATTAAGAACCATTTTTTCAGGTAAGTCAGAAATTACATGTTTATCTGTTTTTAAACGCCTTAATACAAATGGAGAAATTGACATTCTAAGCTTGCTGGCTCTAGTATGCTCCTTAAATCTCTCAATAGGAATAGCATAACTTTTCTGGAATTCTTTTAATGAACCCAAATAACCTTTATTAATGAAATCAAATATACTCCATAATTCAGTTAATCTGTTTTCTACAGGAGTACCTGTCATTGCAACTTTGACGTCTGCTTTCAGCATTTTAATCGCAAGTGTTTGAGCGGTATCTGGGTTTTTAATATTTTGAGCTTCGTCAACAATAATCATGCTCCAAGCATGTTTTTTCAATTCTTCAACATCAATTCTCATAATTGCATAAGTTGTAAGAATAACATCATGATTAACATCAAGCTGTCTATCAGCCCCGTGATAAATTGTGGCATCAAGATTAGGAGCGAACAACTGCAATTCTTTCATCCAGTTACCCATCAGAGTTGTAGGACAAATTACAAGAACAGGTTTCTTTAACTTTCCATCTTCTTTCATCTTCAAAATCAAGCTGATGACCTGAATTGTTTTACCTAATCCCATGTCATCCGCCATACAGGCGCCAAAACCTTTAGAAACATTTGTCCAAAGCCATTTCAAACCAACTTCCTGATATGGTCTTAATTCACCTTTCAAATCTTTTGGTACTGTCATATCAATTGGTTTTGTGAAATCAGAAAGAACTCTTGCAAACGCTGCATCATAGTCAAAATCATATTGGTCAAGTTGACCGGATAATGAAGCATGAATAAGTTCCATTCGCGACATAGATTTAAGATTTGATTTTGCAATCTGTTCAAAAATCTTTTTACTTTCTTCTTGATCAATAAGTACATATTTATTTTTGTACTTTATTAAACCATTATTATTTTCAACAAGTTTTTTGAATTCTTCCAATGAAATCTTCTCATTTCCAATTGCAATTTCGTAAGAAAAATCCAAAATATCATCTAATGACATCTTAGATGAACCTGAATTATTATTAATTAAATCCGCCAAATCTTCAGAACGTGATTCTTTTACTTTTGCATTGATTGAAGCTCTTGGAATAACAATATTAACAAGTTCTTCAGGAAGAATAACTTCAATTTGAGCTTTTTGAAGATAATATGCAGTTTGAGTAATAATTTTATAAACTTCATTCAAATTCAAATCAAGATATAATTTATCTTCATCTTCAAATAGTTCTTCAAGTTCCGGCATATAACGCAATGCATAGTTTAATTGTTTTTCAACAATTCTTGAAATATCAGATGCCTTTGCTCCAAAAACTTCATCATCCGTATATAATTTATCAATTAATACACTTTCATCAGTTTTTCTGTTTTTGATATGAACTTTCAAACGGAAAATTTCATCTTCAAGCTTTTCAATTTTAAAAAATGGTATTACATCATATTTACCAAGATAGAGTTCATCAAACCACTGAGCAAAATTTTCTGCAATATCTTTACCTTTTAAGACTGCTCTTTGTTCCAAATCTTTTAATAAGTATGTGCCGGATTTTACATCTTTAAATCTATACATTTTAATACCTAAGAATTTATAAATTACATAATTTAAATATGTATAAATAAATTCATACACAAAATCTTTAGGTTTTTCGCCCTGTATAAACAAATCCTCAGGAATACATTCTTCAAATTGGTTAACAATTCTTGCCATTTTTTGATTATTAATAATCGGTTCATAGACAATTCTGAACATTTGTCCATAACGCTTAACTGTAGGGATGAAATATAATTTTTCAATCAATTTCATAACAAAGTAAGTTAACTTATTCAGGTAGATAAATGTTGGGGTTAAGTCATCCAAATCAACAACATTACCAAAACCGCCAAAATAATCCATAACCAAATCCCAGGCCATGAAATAACCGACTTTATCATCTAAAACTTCGGACTTAAAACGGAATAATGAACCTTTTGACTTCAAATAATACTGGAAATTGTTTGTAGGAGTAACAAAGAAAGATAATTTTCCGGCTTTATTAATTAAATGAAAATGAGTATTACGAGTCGGGGCATTAGGACTCAAAAATACCCCGGCAAATTCATCCTCAATAATTTGATAAATCATACTCAAGGTATAACGAAAATCTTTATTTTTAAATCCTTCCGGATTTTCGCTCAAATTAAAAAACAATTCATCAACATTATTCTTTTTAAATGAAAAATCAATATCCAAATCTTCTATTCTATTACTCATACTTTTACCTTATTAATAATAAACGTCATTCTGAGCGAATGCGAAGAATCTCAACTAATACGGGATTCTTCGGTCAAAGCCCTCAGAATGACATTAATATATTCTACTTTATCAATGACTTTCCTGTCATTTCTCTAGGCTGCTCAATGCCAAACAGTTGCAAAACTGTTGGAGCAACATCACATAGAGCACCTGTTTCTCTTAATTCAGTACCTTTTGGAGCATTGATTAAAACAAACGGGACTTCATTTGTTGTATGCGCAGTCTGAGGTTTACCAGTAGATTCATCCACCATAGTTTCAGAATTGCCATGATCAGCTGTCAACAACATAACAATGTCATTTTTACGACAGGCTGCAGCAATTTTTCCAACGCATTCATCAACTACTTTACAAGCTTTAGTTGCAGCTTCAATAACACCTGTATGCCCAACCATATCAGGGTTAGCAAAGTTAACTAAAATAAATTGATATTTTTCATCATCAATTGCTTTCAACACATTATCACAAACTTCATAAGCACTCATTTCAGGCTGCATATCATAAGTTGCAACTTTTGGAGATGCAACTAATACACGTGTTTCATGAGGTTGAGGTTCATCGATACCGCCGTTAAAGAAAAATGTAACGTGTGCATATTTTTCTGTTTCAGCAGTTCTGAACTGATTAATACCATTTGCTTCTAAAACATCACCTAAAATGTTCACAAGTTTTTCTTTAGGAAATGCCACAGGGAAAGTAAATGTAGCTTCATAACTTGTCATTGTTGTGTACAAGATATTTTTAAGAACTTTCTTTCTGGCAAATCCATCAAAATCAGTGAAATTGATAGCCTTAGTAATTTCTCTGGCTCTATCAGGACGATAGTTAAAGAATATAATTGAATCATTATCATGAATTCTTGATTCTTCACCACCAATTACAGTCGGAAGAACAAATTCATCAGTTTCGCCTTTAGCGTAAGATGCTTTAACACCTTCGATTGCAGTTGCAGCGTGTTCACCTTCACCTAACAATAAGGCATTATAACCTTTTTCAACTCTATCCCAGCGGTTATCTCTATCCATAATATAATAACGACCGATAACAGTTGCAACAGGAGGTAAATTGAATTTTTTCAATTCATCTTCAACTACCTGCAAGTATTCACAAGCACTTGAAGGAGGGGTATCACGACCATCAAGAAATGCGTGTACGTAAACTTTAGTCAAACCGGCATCAGCTGCCATTTTAATTAATGCTAACAAATGGTCTAATGATGAATGAACTCCGCCAGTTGAAACCAATCCATATATATGCAAAGACGAATTATACTTTTTAGCATGCTCAATAGCTGCTAAAAATCTTTCATTTTTGAAAAATGATCCATCTTTAATTGCATTGTTAATTTTAGATAAATCCTGATAAACAATTCTACCTGCACCCAAATTCAGGTGACCAACTTCAGAATTACCCATTTGACCTTCCGGTAAACCAACATTTTCACCATCAGCTTTAATTCTAATAAATTTTTCATCCTGTTCTAACTCAGGAACATTAATAGGATGTGCAAGTTTAGTTGCATCATATTTTTCAGAGCCGGTTGAAATTCCCCAGCCATCCATTATACATAGCAAAACTCTTTTAGCCATTTTTTATCCCTTCTTTCTGTCTATACGCAAAGAGAAGTTTATCAAGAACATGCATTAAATTCAAGAGTTCATTTTATAAACCTAACGCCCATTTCTAATCCAGGATTTGTATAAACAATTTCCCTGAGGACACCAACGAGTTTTACTGATGATATCATCCAAAGGTAACACAGTATCAACAAAATCAGGATAAGTCTTACCAGGTTCAAGGCTATTAGCAAATAGCATTACAAATCTATCCCGTCCAAGTTGATTTGGTTTTCTAAAACCATTCACATCAATCAATAACGGGTATTCATTGATGGCATACAAATAATACGAAACCCCTGAGGCATCAATAAATGCGTAACTATTTCTATCACACCCTAACCAATCAGGAGCTCCATTATAAATGTATCCTGCTTCCCCCGTATCGCAAACCCAACATTTCTCAACATTTCCATTAAAACAAGTGGTTTTAGCATTGTAATAATTTGACATGTATTTAAAAATTACCCCTACCTGAGAACTAACCTGTCCCCAATCAACATTTGTTGCTCCAAGAGATAAATCAATTGCATCATCCTCTTGTAAGTACTTCATAAGCTGATTCAATGAGCTATAAGTCTTTTTATAAGTAACCCGATATTGAATTTCATGAAATTTCGATATCAACATTGGTATTGTTAGTGCAGATACAATACCTATTATGCCGAGGGTAATAAGGACTTCGGCAAGGGTAAATGCGGCTTTTGAGCGAATGTTGCTATTCTGAGCGAAGGTGAAAAATCTCTGTTTCGGTGTACTCGTCATTCCAAAATGACATGGTTGGTTATTTGTAGATTGCTGCGTCGGCAAAAGTCTCTTCGCAACAGCGGTAATCTTACTTATTTCAAATAATTTCAAAGACCTTAGAATACTGTCAGGGTAAAGCTTTAAAAGGTTACCCCCCCCCGATTTTCTTGTTATTATTGTATTTTAGCATTTTCATTACTCCTTTTTATTTATTGTACAACAGTTTTAGTATAATTTATTTTTTACAAATTTGCAACAAACAACATTATAATTGCCGGTAGTATTCCCCCAAAAATTTTTGTAGTATAATTCAATAAAAAAGGAGAGCAAAAATGGATCAAGAAACTTATACGAAAATAATGGGTTATGTTCCTACAGTTATTGAAGCTTCGTCTCGTGGTGAACGCTCGTTTGATATTTTTTCAAGACTGTTGAGAGAAAGAATTATTTTTCTTGGAACAGAAATCGACGATGAAGTTGCAAATTCAATTGTTGCACAACTACTTTTGTTAGATAGCGAAAATTCTGAAAAAGATATTATGCTATATATAAACAGCCCTGGCGGCGTAATCACTGCAGGTATGGCTATATATGATACTATGAACCTTATCAAATCAGATGTATCGACAATTTGTCTGGGGGAAGCTGCTTCAATGGGTGCATTCTTATTATCTGCCGGAACAAAGGGCAAAAGAATGGCTCTTCCTAGCGCAAGAATTATGATTCACCAACCTTTAGGCGGTGCTCAAGGTCAAGCAACAGATATTGAACTGGAAGCCAAAGAAATTCTTAGAATGAAAGATATGTTAATCGGTATTATGGCAGAAAATTCCGGTCAGCCTTTTGATAAAGTAAAAGAAGATTGTGAACGCGACCATTATCTTTCAGCACAAGAAGCAATGAATTATGGCTTAATTGACAAAGTTATAGAAAAACACTAAGCTTACAATTGTTAAGAAAACTTAATATATGACCAAAAACATGCAATATCAAGGTATTGCATGTTTTTATATAGATGTAGGTTAAAAAATTTAGGTTAGTTATTAAAATTAAAAAGGTAGGGTTAGAATTATGGGCATGCTTATGTTCACGGCCAGAGTTCACGACTTGCTACATCGTAAGTTTAGCATTGAACGTCAATTGGTCAAATTAACAAAAAGATTAAGAGATACTCAACAGTATGCAACCATGGTTGGTAACGGAAGTATTTCAATCGGAGATTTACTGAAATCACCGGGATCAATGATGGGAAGATCAATGAGTTATTTAGCTTTCGCACACAATAGCTCATTACAGTATATGCAGCAAAATGCACCTTATATGCAACAAATGTACATGCAGCAGATGGGTCAACAACAAAATGCTCAACAACAACAAATGATGCAAAATTATATTTTAAGATCATTGTATATGCAGGGCAGGGAACGAGCTGCAGAAATTGAAACTAAAAATTTGCATGAAGAAGAAAAAAGATTAGCGGAAGAAAAAGAAAAATTAGAAACTCTAATGAAAGAAATTGAAGCTGAACTTAAGAGTGCAAAAGAAGCTCGTGACAAGAGCATTCAAGATATGGCTCCAAAATATACAGCTTAAAAAAATAATATAACTTAACCCTAAAATATAAACTAACCCTTACTAATGGGACTTAAAATTTAAGTCCCATTTTTCATGCATAAATTATCTCATCAACAGGGATATCAAATTTTTCATGAGGCAACTCATCAACAAAAAGTTCACTAGGAATAACAGATAACGTTCTTATGATAGAAGTATTAAGCTCTGATAGAAATCTATCATAAAAACCTCCTCCATAACCAAGCCTATACCCGTGCTTGTCGCACATCAACGCAGGAACAATAACCAAATCCAATATATCTGCATTCACCGGAGTTGAACAAGGTTCTAATATATTGAATTCTGATTTCACAAGAGTTTCCGCAGCTTTGTACGGGCATACTTTCAAATAATCCCCTTCAACACGCGGAAGATAAAAATTTTTATCATCATTCAATAATGTCAACAAATTAACTTCATATTTTGCAGGATAAAAAATCATAACATTATGCGCGTTTTTATAAAAATCATGACTTTGAACAAGTTTAGTTAACTTTTCTGATATTTTACTCATATTCAAAGTTTTTCTTATACTCTTTGCCCTAGCTCTCAGACCTATTTTATTATCCATCTTTTTAATATATAATAAAGGGGTAAATATTGCTACTAAAAATATTAGTACGCCAAATATATTCAGACAGCATCTATTAAAAAGAGGGAAAATGGTCAACTGCAACAACAATTTAATAAATCCAAATTGGGACAAACACGGCTACATACAGGTTTATACAGGAGATGGAAAAGGAAAAACCACAGCATCACTGGGACTGGCAATGAGAGCACTTGGCAGATGCTGGAAAGTGCTTATCATCATGTTTACCAAAGGCGGCAGCAACTACGGAGAACTTAATTCATTTCGAGAGCTTTCTCCTGAAATATCCAATAATTTAAAAATCATGCAAGCAGGACTTGATAGAATACTTTATAAAAATAATCAAACAGAAGATGATACAAATGCAATAAAACAGGGCTGGGAATTCGCAAAACAAGCCATACAAAACAATGAATACCAGCTTATTATCCTTGATGAAGCCAATATCGCAATTGATATGGGAATTCTGGATGTAGATGAAGTTGTTGATGTTCTGAAAAACAAACCGGATGACATGGAAATTGTTTTAACGGGAAGAAACGCTCATCCAAAAATTATAGAAATTGCACATCTGGTATCAAAAATTGAACCGGTAAAACATTATTGGGATAAAGGAATTACTGCAAGAAAAGGGATTGAATATTAACAACATTTTTCAGAATTAATCTGTATTAACTTCAATCAAAATATCCTTAATCTTACAATTAAAAAATTTGCATATAGTTTCTAAAGTACTAAGCTTATAATCATAGTACTTTCCGCTAAATAATTGATTAACAGTTTTAGCACTCAAACCTGTTTCTTTTACAATTTCCTTTTGAGTATATCTTCTTTTCCAAGGAACATTATATAAATTAACTATATACATATCTCAAGTATATTATTTACTATTTCAGCTTGACATATATTATCTTACAAGTTAAAATAATTGTATTAAAAGATAATTTTATTTACATTTATATACAAGGAAATTCTAAATGAATAAATCTTGCTTGCCTGATTAAGGCAGGCTTTTTATTTTGGAATACTATTAATAAAATAATTGCTGCAAATATTGCAGCATGACTAATCAAATAAACACGAGAAATTCTATAAAAATTTAACAAATATAACATGATAATAAAGCTTCGCCAGACATTTTCATTTTCTTCAAAGCTCTTAACTCGGTTTGTCGAATGCATTCTTTTGTAACACCATAAATATTACCGATTTCTTCCAATGTATATCTTTCACTGTCTTCCAGCCCGTAGCGCATTCTAACAACAGCCTGTTCTCTTTCTTTTAATGTAGAAATTATATTTTGTATATCATTTTTCAGATATTGATATTCAACATTTTCAGATACCAGAGAATTTTCATCCGCCAGGATATCAGCAACATTTAAATCTTTACCATCATTTCTTTCCAGTCCGTTTTCTATAGAAATAGTTTTGGTATAAGCTGATAGAAACATATCTATTTTATCCGGAGAAATATTCATTTTTTTAGCAACATCCTCGGTTTTAACCTGAGAATTTGCATCCTGTTCCATTAAAGATTTAACTTTTGAAAATTTAGATAATGTTTCCTGAATATAAACAGGAATCTTCATACAATGTGATTGCTCGGAAATTGCTTTAAACATAGATTGCTTAATCCACCAGCCTGCATAAGTAGAAAACCTGTAACCTAATTTATAATTAAATTTTTCAGCAGCAATCATTAAACCAAGATTACCTTCCTGAATCAAATCAATCATAGGCAGCCCTGACATATGAATAGTTTTTCTTGCAATTGTAACTACAAGTTTTAAATTTGCCTGAATTAACTTTCTTTTAGCATCAGCATCACCATTTTCAATTTGCTGAGCCAGAATTCTTTCTTCTTCAATAGAAATCTGTCTGTAATCAGCAATTTCTCTCAAATAAGCAGTTAATACACTGTCATTCATAGATTCAATATTTTGTTCTTTCGCAGGATTTGAACTTTGCAGCTCTAATTTCACTTCAACTTGCTCTTCACTTCTCATAGAATTAAACTCCTTCATATTTGCAACGGAAATTTTGGGTGGAATCTGGCAACCACCACAGGGGAAAATGTAACACGAGATAAATTGTATATATAAATAGTATATATCATGTTATATACTATTTAAAGTCATGTATTAACATTTGTAACAAGCATTTTTTATTAAATTATGTAAAATACACTCCAATTAAGGATTTTCGTAATATAATAAAAAATAGTTTAAGGAGAGAAAACATGAGTTTAAAAGAAAAATTACAAAATATAAATAAAAAAAATGTAGCAATTGTAGCATCAATACTATTCGTGATAAGCGTTTGCTCAATCTGCGGTTATGAATACTTCCAGATGAAGCAGTTTCAAAAAACAACACTAAATCAACCGGAAGAAGAAGTTTTAGCAGAAGATTCAATGCTGGCAAAAGAAAATGCACCTGACGAAAATCAGGAACCAACAATGAAACCATCTCAATATAAAATCGGTATCGACTACGAAAAAGCTATGAACTCTAAAAAACCTGCAATAGTATTATTTTATGCTGACTGGTGTCATTATTGTATAAAATTTATGCCAACTTACCAGACTTTGTCTAAAATATACAAAGATGATTACAACTTTTCTAAAGTTAATGTAGAAGACGAAAAATACCAGAAACTCGTTAGAGAAATCGGCATAACAGGTTTTCCAACCGTATTTATTATTGACCCAAAATATGATAACAGAGTACTTTTATCTAATGCAATCTTTGGAAATCTGAAAAGCTTAAGAACAGAATTAGACAGATTTTTAAGAATTAGAGAAATGCTTGATTCTAAAAAATAATCGAAATTTACAACAATTTTAATAATTTGTTACATTATGCTTTCTTTTTAAGCATGTGTTTTGTATAATTTGTATGTTTCTTCATATGAAGAATTTGGGGTCTCAATTATTTTTTATAATTGAAAATATGAAGAAAACTAACATGCGCGAAAAGTAATTTAAAGAAAAATGTTAAATTTTATTTACAAATGTAAAATAATTAGCAATTTTTTCTATGTTTTAGACTCTATATAAATAGAAGGACATAGTAGGTGTAACAAATGGGTATTGAAAAGATTAGAAGCGGTTATGAGGGGAATTCTGCCCTTAAAATTTCACAGAGCAATCCTGTAAAAAATAGAGTATACCTCGGTGAAATCAAGGACAGTACAAGTTTTACAGGAGCAGCCACAATTGCCGTAAATACAACTAAACCTTTGCAAGATATATTGCTTGAAATAATGCCAAAATCCGCCAGCAGAATGATGAAAATGCATGACGGCATGGGCGAAATTCAAAACCAATTAATAAATGCAGTAGGTACCGGTCTTATTGCACCTGTATTCATAAAATTTAACCCGTTATCTGATACTGATGAAAATACAAGAACATACACAGCCTGGCGTCAACCTGTTTCGGCTGTACTTGCTGTTGGGACACAATGCGCAATTGTTAAACCGTTTAACGATTTAATCAGATGGATGGCTGACATCGGATATTTAGGTGAAAGATATAATTCTTCCCTCTTCCCGTCTGAAAACTATCTGACAAAACTTGCAAAAACACAAAATCCAAAATTAAATAAAGATGAGTTAAAAACTGAAGTAGATAACTTAAAAAACAAATATGCAGAAAATCTAAAAAGTATGATTGAAGACGAAAAAATTGTCTTTACTAAAACCTCTGCAAAAGGTAGTTCTAAATATGAAATGCCGGAAAAAGACTTCAAACAATTACTTGCAGAAACAATTGATACAATCATAAAAGACGAAGAAGCTCAAAAATTAAATACGATAGATCAAAAATTACCTAAAAAAATTGAAAGAAATATTTTCTATCATAATCATCCTAAAGAAGCTATAGCTCTTCTTGAAAGAGTAAACAGCAAAATTACCCAATCTTATTCTCAGGCTGATGCAATGCCGGAAAAACCTATTGATATAAGCCATCATATTGACAAAGAACTCAAAAAAGTAATTGCTGAACTAAAAAGAGAAATGAACTCAGATCCGGTGAAAAAAGATATCAATCCGGAATTAATAAAAATCGTTAAAGAATTAAAAGATAAAAATATAGAAAAAGATACTTCTTCTGTAAGAATTTTAAGCAATAAAATTGAAAGCCTGATAAAAAATGTAAACGTAATGGCTGCAAAAGGTTCTACAAAAGAAATTATTGAAGATGTAAATAAAACAATATTCCTTAGAACTAACGCTATAGATGATGTAATTGCGACTTTAACTGACATAAAAAATAGAATGCTGAGTTCTACCCTAACAGTAAAAGAAGCTCAAAAAATTATCGACGAAAAAATCTCAAAATCTGATACACATGTTTGGACAACATTAAGAGCTGAAGGCTTAAAAGATTCCGATATCCTCAACTCTGACGTATTAAACGAAAGTGTAGGAACCAGATTCAAACAAAAAGCAGGCTCTCTGGCAAAATGTATAGCTGAACAGATGAAAAGCAAAGCAAAAGCCAATATTGACGGATATAAACGCTGGACAGGCTTAGGAGTTTCACTTGCAATTCTTCCTGTAACCTGCTGGATGTTAAATAAAATCTACCCTTGGTTTATGGATCTGGCATTTCCAAACCTATCAAACAAACAGGGAAAAGCCCAGAACGATAAGAAAGCAGAGGTGAAATAATGAACGTTAATAAGATTAACCCAGTTCTTGAAACAACAGTTATGAAACCTCTAAGATGGTTCTCAGAAAGTCCGATGACCAAAAAAGCCGGAACCCATGTTTACAATAATAACCGTAAATATATTGACGGATTAGGCGTAGCTTCAATTGTAGCAAAAGACGGTTTAGGATGTTACTTATACGTAACTCAAAGTTTAAACAATAAAGATATCCCTGATGACAAACGTAAATTCGTAGCCTCATTAGACCTTACAAACGGCTTGTTAATGATAGGATTCCAATTAATGATGTTCTTTGTAACAAGATCTGCACTTGGAAAACTATTTGACTCAACTTACGGAAAAATGTTTAACAGAAGCTTCAAAAAAGCATACCAGAATATTATTAAAAACACTTCCGGATTTGAAAAAGTAAACAAAATTCAATTTACTAAAGAATTTGAAAAAATCAGAAACAACGTTAAAGATGCATTTATAGGTATTGCATCATTAGCATCTGCAACAATTGTAGGGAAACGTATGTTAGTTCCGTTTATTGCAACACCTTTAGCCGGTAAAGTTGAAAAGAAAATGAACGAAAGAGCTGATAAAAAAAGTCATACAACTCAAACTCCGAAAACCTCTGGAGAAAACAAATCAAACCCTACAATGAAAGGCACACAACAAATTAAATCTGAACAATCACCAGAACCTGCACGCCAGATTTTTCAAGAACAAACAGGCAGTACAAATTTATTACAAAAATACAAAAATAAATAATACATGACATAAACAACAACGGCGGAATTTAATAATAAATTCCGCCGTTGTTGTTTTATCAAACTTATTCCCCCTTTTGTAATTCTTTAACAAGAACTTGAATATGATTTTTAACAGCAGGGGTAATAATCAGCTTTGGTTCAGCCATAGCAAACTCATCCAGAGTAATGATTGCTTTTTTCTTATCTCCTGCCTGCTCATATAAAAGTCCTAACATAACAGTATCTAAAGGATTTGAATCTTTAGTTTTATAAATTGCAAGCTGATTTGGAACCTGCCCCAATTTTTTATAACATTTTGCAAGGTTTTGATAATATTCAAAATTCAGGCTATATTGTGTTAAAGCATTATGAAAACAATCCAGAGCTAAATCAGGATAACCAATTAGCATGTATACTTTCCCTAAATTATTAAAATAAACTGCAGTTGCCTGAGTTTTAGGATTTAAACTAATAGCCATCTTAAATTCTTGAATAGCTGCGTAATAGCATTTTTCTTCCATATACATAATACCCATATTATTGTGAGCAAAAGCATTTTTTTCGGGGTCAATAACATAAGTTGCAATCGTTCCCGGAGCAGCCATAGCTGGAAGACTTAAATGCAGTATGTACAATAAGATTAGAAACTTTTTCATATGCTATCCTGTTTAATAAAAATTTAAAATTTATCAAAACTAATTACATAATATTAAATAATAAATTCCATACCCTCATACGAGAATTGAACATTTTTAAAATTAGAACTGTAATGTTCTTTAATTCGATTAAGCTTTACATCATCATAACCGGGTTCGTAATGGAAAAACACCAAATTTTTTGCTCCGGCTTGTTTCATAGATTCCGTCGCCATATCAAAAGTAGAATGTCCAAACCCTTGCTTTGGAGAATATGGATTCAAGTAATCCTCTGTCGTATATTGCGCATCATGTATGAGTAAATCACAATTTTTTGCAAAGCGAATAAATTTTTTATCTCCGCCAAGATAACATTCTTTATCTGTTGCATAAACCATCGATTTATTTTTATATGAGATTTTATAAATCATAACACCATCTTGCGGATGTACATATGATTTATAATACGAAATTAAAACATCATCCTCTTCCGGTTCATAATTTAAAGGAACGAGTTTAGGGGCCTTATCTTTTTTCAAAACAATACATTGCCCCTCACAAATATTATGTATATCCAACTTGCAAGCAATATCACCCAAATCCAGAGGAAAAGTTTTACCGAAAATCAAATCTGATAAATTCTTAGCCAAATCAGAACTCTTAGAGCCCGGACCAAAAATCTCAAGCACAGTAGATTTAATATGAAGAGGTTTGAAAAAAGTTAAACCCAGTAAATGATCTTGGTGAATATGAGAAATCAATAAAGTCGCACGGATTGGATTTCTTTCTTCGGGAGTAATAGAAGAAGCAATATATTTTTCCATTAATTCATCACCGACATTAACAATCCCTGTGCCGGCATCAAGGATAATAAGGTGTCCCCCGACATAAACCTCCACACATGACGTATTTCCGCCATACTGTAAAAAACTTTTATCAGCAACAGGAAAACTTCCTCTAACACCTCTAAATTTTACTTTAAAATCACTCATAATTTATCCTCAAATTATTTTTTTATTTCATAAACTCCGGATTGATCAGCTGCCTCACCAGTATACACTGAACCAGTAAAAACAAGCAGCTTAGCCATTTTTTGAATTGTTTTTTCTCTTGTTTCAACCCAGTTCAAGTCAAAAACTACTTTATCACGATAGTTAGTAACATTTATAATTCTAAACGCGTTCGGATAAGACACCAGCGCCGGTGTATTTACATACAAAACATTATCATGCTGTGTGACTTTTGCGGCATGGTAATGTCCTTGAAATACCCCTATCGGATTTTTATACCTTTCAATCAAAGCCATAACTTCCGTAGCATTTTTTAATCTATGATTAGGACTTGCAAATGGTTCTATTACCGGAACGTGCATAAAAATCAAAACTGTATCATTTTTTGATTTATCAAGTTCTTTTTTTAACCACTGCAATTGAATTTTATCAATATACCCGTTTGAGGTCAATTCATCAGTAATAATATCATCCAAAACTATTATCTTATAATTTTTCTTAGGCTCGAATGAATAATATGAGTTTTTAAATGTAAAATTTTTATTTGAACTTCTAAGCATATCCAAATATACAAGCGTAGTCAAATATCCGCCGACACATCTGTCATGATTACCAAAGGCAAAATACCATGGAGCATTCAATTTATTTAAATGAGGCAGGACTGCCTTTAATTCTTTTTCAAAAGGCTTATCAATTAAATCTCCGGTAAACATAACAAAATCCAATTCATTATGCTCGTTAAGCTGAGCTACAGCATCATCAAGTAATCGTGGAGATTCACCTACCATTTTAAACGTTGTATTTGAGCCATCAGCTAAAAAATGAACATCACTAACCTGAGCAAACTTCAAACCTGTAGCTCCGCTATAAGCCTGTAACCCCCAGA
This sequence comes from uncultured bacterium, assembly GCA_958366705.1. Lineage (GTDB taxonomy): Bacteria > Cyanobacteriota > Vampirovibrionia > Gastranaerophilales > Gastranaerophilaceae > Zag111. The sequence continues at coordinate 46,235 of CATXCB010000001.1, read as the reverse complement.
GCATGCCGGCAGTTAAACAAATTGTTATTAAAGCATTAGCTGCTCTAGTTAAAAAACTTTCATTTTTCTTCTTTTTAGAAACTCTTTTTGTTTTATATTTCTTCTTCATTCGAACTATTTTCCAGTATCTCTTTTATTTCATTATACTTATTTTCCAAATACACGTCATCATTAGAGAGTATGATTGCTTTATCAAGATTCATCAAAGCTGATCGGTAATTTTTTAAAGCATAATCGCACAATGACATATATTCATAAATTTTAGAAGTTTGAATATCACTTAACAAACTTGAGAAAAGCTTTTTAGACTCATCATATCTTCCAAGTTTATATAGAATCTTAGCCCTGTCAAATTTATACTCAGGACTATTATTTAGGCTTATTGCAGTGTTATTATCATTTTCAGATTCATTTATCATCCCCAATTCAAATTCGGCACGTGATTTAACAGCATACGCTAAATCATCTTGAGGATTGAAAGTTAAATATTTATCAATAGGATTGATAACAGAATCATATTTCCCTATATCATACAATAAAACTGCAGAAGCCAGATAAGCCTGCGCAAAATCAGGTCTTGCAGAAACAGCTGCATTATACGCATCAAGAGCTTTTAAATAATCTCGTTTTGATCGGTAAAAATTCCCTAAATAATAATATGCAAGATAAGAATTTTCACTTTTTGCAGCCTCTAATAACGTACCCAGCTCCATTTTTTCATCACCGTTCCGTTTGTACTCTTGAGCTTGTTTTACCATGGGATTCACCGATGTAACATAACTCTTTTTATCTTGAACAATTACATGATTCAAACCTTTTTTCAAATCCAAAACTTGTTTATTATTTGGATTTATAGTAAGTATCTTATCCAGATATTCCATTGCAGAATTATAATCTCCAAGGACACAATAATTTGCTGCTATATCAAGATAGTCTTCTTCAATTTCACTGGCAAATGTTGGAATATTGCTGCATACTGCCAGAATAACAATCATAGATAGTAAAAACTTTTTCATACCAGAATTATAACATAAATTTTAAAATTAAAAATACCTCTAAAAAGGCCCTCTAACAATGACTCCTGAGGTTTGTTCATATTCTGTAATTCTTTATTAAAAGTATTAACACTATATTTTTATTTTTAATTTATAATAAACTTATGGTGAAAAATAAAACAGCAGCAGTAGCAATGAGCGGAGGAATTGACAGTTCTGTAACAGCCCTGCTCTTGCAAAAAGAAGGATACAATGTTATTGGTATCACAGGCAAAATGATTAATTCTCCCTGCGCAGATACCGTCTGCACTAATGCCCACAAAGTTGCAGATAAACTCGGTATTGAATTAAAAATTTTAGATGTTACAAAAAAATTCAAAAAAGAAGTAATTGATTATTTTGAAAATTCATACCTGAATGGAAAAACCCCGAACCCTTGTATTATTTGTAACCAGTACATCAAATGGGGAGAAATTTTTGATTATGCAATAAACGAACTCAATGTTGATATATTTGCAACAGGTCATTATGCAGATATAAGATGTAACGATGGCATTTATAAACTTTATCCGGCAAAAGATGAACACAAAGACCAGCTGTACTTTTTATACAGACTGGGACAGAAAGAATTATCAAAAACCAGATTTCCTCTTTATGAATATGAAAAATCACAGGTTAAACAAATTGCAATAGATTATGATCTGCCGCCAAAATCATCAAAAGAAAGTCAGGATATTTGCTTTATACAAAAACCAAATACCACAAAAAAATACCTTATAGATAAATTTGGCTGTATACCGGGAGATTTTATTGAACTTTCAACAGGTAAAAAACTGGGAACACACGCAGGACATTATCAATACACAATAGGACAAAGAAAAGGGATAGGAATTGCTGCTCAATATCCTCTTTATGTCATAGATATTGATGCTGAAAAAAATATTGTCTATCTTGGAAAAAAGGAAGATGATTCCCGCTCAAATTTGATAATTGAGAATTTAAACTTAACTTATCCGATATCAAATTGTGAATTTGATGCAATGGTAAAAATTCGATATAATATGCAAGCTAAAAAAGCTAAAGTAAAAATCATGGATAATAAAGCAGAAATTGAATTCTACGACCCTGTAAATTCAATAACAGCAGGGCAAGCCGGAGTAATGTATGATATAAATGACGGACATTTAATCGGCGGCGGAACAATCTGCTGGTAATTTAACAATAAATATTTCAATATACTTTATAACACTTTTATTTTATTTTTATTTTAAAATTTTTATATGCAAATTTATTCGGATAAAAAATTTCACAACCCAGTTGATATTATTGATGCTCCTTATAATATGACTATTGAAGCAGCTTTTAATAAGATTGATAAACTTAGAAAAAAATATTATCTTCTGGGGTATATTTCATATGACTTTAAAAAGTTATATTTTGAGGTTTTTGATAAATTTGAAAAATATGTTCCAAGTAATGTTGGTAATAATTTAGGGCTTGTTTTATCCCCTATGATTACAAAAAATGAATATGTTCATGCCGTTAATAAAATTAAGGATTATATTTCGCAGGGGGTGACTTACGAAGTCAATTTTACATATCCGAATAAAGTTTTGACAAATTTAAATGATATTGATTTGTATGAAAGCCTGCTGGCAAAGCAAAAAACCCCTTATAATATGTTTTTCAAAAATAAATATATGACAATTTTGTCGTTTTCTCCTGAATTATTTTTCAAATTGGAGGGAAATAAAATTCTTACAAAACCAATGAAAGGGACTGCTCCAAGAGGGAATAACGAAGCTAAAGATTTAAAGTTGTCGGAATTTTTACAAAATGATGTAAAAAATAGAGCCGAAAATATTATGATTGTTGATTTGCTGCGTAATGATTTAGGCAGAATTGCAAAAACCGGTTCTGTAAAAGTTGATAAATTATTTGAAATTGAAAAACATCCAACGGTTTTCCAGATGACCTCCGAAATCTCGGCAGAATTAAAAGAGAACACAAGTTTATTTGAAATTTTTAATTCAATATTTCCATGCGGCTCTATTACAGGAGCTCCAAAAATTTCAACAATGAGTGTTATTGAAGAATTAGAAAAGTATAATCGTGGAATTTATTGCGGTGCCATCGGCTTTTTATCACCGGAAGAATCAGTGTTTAGTGTTCCAATAAGAATTTTACAATATGAAAATTCTACAAATAATACAATATGCACAAAATCTCCTTATTTTACATACAATGTTGGAGGTGCTGTTGTTTGGGATTCAACTGCAGAGGATGAGTGGGAGGAAACTATTACAAAAATGAAATTCCTCCAAACTGATTTTGAATTAATTGAAACTGCTGTTGATAATTGGGCAGAGCATGTCTCCAGAATGAAAAAATCTGCAGATGAATTAGGATTTGTATGGAATAAAGAAATCGAAAATTTGAAAATAAAAAAGGATAAAGTTTTAAGAGTTATTTTGAAAAAAAATGGAAAATTTATTGTTTCTTATAATGATTTAAAGCCGCGTCCGGCAGGACAAGACGGAAAATATTATGTTAAAATTTCAGGAAAAATTAACTCAAATAATCCTTTTATATATCACAAAACTACTATAAGAAATAAAACTCCCGATGATATTTTTGATTATATTTTGACAAATGAACATAACGAAATTACAGAAGGAACATTTACCAACATTACGATTTTAAAAAACGGGAAACTCTATACCCCGCCTTTAAAATGCGGATTGCTCAATGGAACATTAAGAAAAAAATATTTAGAACAAGGAAAATTGTTTGAAAAAATATTATATGAAAATGATTTGAAAACTGCTGAGAAAATTTATTGTTTTAATTCGGTTCGTGGATTTGTGGAGGTTGAATTATGTTAATTATTGATAATTATGATTCTTTTACGTACAACATTGTTCAATATATAAAAATACTTGGCATAACACCTATTGTTATAAAAAATGATGAAATGACTTTAGAACAAATTAAGAACATAAAGTTTTCCAAAATATTACTTTCTCCCGGGTGGGGAAACCCTGAAAATTCAGGAGTTACAATGGATGTAATTGATTATTACAAAGATAAATTACCTATTCTTGGAGTATGTCTTGGAATGCAATGTATTGCAAAGTATTTTGGAGCCGACATTATTAAAGCGAAAGAACCTTTCCATGGCAAAAATTCAAATATATTTTTTGATGAAGATTTTGAATTATTTAAAGGTTTACCTCAAGGATTTTCGGCAACAAGATATCATTCATTAATTATTTCACCCAACACTGATTCTGAAATAAAAATTACCGCAAAAACTGAAGATAATATCCCTATGGCTTTAAAAATAAAAAATAAACAAATTTATGGAGTTCAGTTTCATCCGGAAGCCTATTTGACCGAATACGGGATTAAAATTTTTGAAAATTTCTGCAAATTATAAATTTTGAAACTTTGAAATGTTAATTTTTTGTTTATTTTTTTAAGAATTAAAAAAATCAATGTTATAACAATAATATAAAATAATAATATTATTGAAGTAAAGGAGATAAAAAATTATGGCAAAAACAATTGGTATCGACTTGGGTACAACAAACTCAGTTGTTGCAGTTATGGAAGGTGGAAAACCTACAGTTATAGCTAACGCAGAAGGTTCTAGAACAACTCCGTCTATCGTTGGTTTTTCTAAAACAGGTGAAAGATTAGTTGGACAATTAGCAAAACGTCAGGCTATTGTTAACCCTGATAAAACTATTGCATCTATAAAAAGACATATGGGTGACAATTATAAAGTAAATATTGAAGGTAAAGATTATACACCTCAAGAAATTTCATCTATGATTTTGAGAAAATTAGCAGATGATGCAAGTGCTTATCTTGGTGAAAAAGTTACTTCTGCAGTTATCACAGTTCCTGCTTACTTTAATGATGCTCAAAGACAGGCAACTAAAGATGCCGGTAAAATTGCAGGTTTAGACGTTTTACGTATCGTGAACGAACCAACAGCCGCAGCTTTGGCTTACGGTCTTGAAAAAGAAAAAGCTGAAAAAGTTTTAGTATTTGACCTTGGTGGTGGTACATTTGATGTTTCTGTTCTTGAAATCGGTGACGGTGTTCACGAAGTATTATCAACATCAGGTGATACTCACTTAGGCGGTGACGACTTCGACCAAAAAGTTATGGATTGGATTTGCGAAGAATTCAAAAAACAAGAAGGTATCGACCTTAAAGGTGACAAACAAGCTATGCAGCGTGTTAAAGAAGCAGCTGAAAAAGCTAAATGTGAATTATCTTCTGTATTTGAAACAAATATCAACTTACCGTTCATCACAGCTGATGCTAACGGCCCTAAACACTTAGACTTAAATTTAACAAGAGCTAAATTCGAAGAATTAAGCTATGACCTGTTAGAAAGATGTAAAAAACCGGTAGAACAGGCAATTCAAGATGCAGGAATTTCAAAATCAGAAATCAATGAAGTTGTATTAGTCGGAGGTTCATCTCGTATTCCTGCAGTTCAAAAACTTGTTAAAGATTACACAGGTAAAGAACCTAACCAATCAGTTAACCCTGATGAAGTTGTAGCTGTTGGTGCAGCTGTTCAAGCAGGTGTATTAGCCGGTGAAGTTAAAGATATCGTATTATTAGATGTTACTCCGTTAACACTTGGTATCGAAACTTTGGGTGGAGTTATGACTCCTCTTGTTCCACGTAACACTACAATCCCTGTTTCTAAATCTCAAGTTTTCTCAACTGCAGAAAATAATCAAACAGCTGTTGATATTCAAGTTCTTCAAGGTGAAAGACCAATGGCTAGAGATAACAAATCTTTGGGTATGTTCAGACTTGAAGGTATTGCTCCTGCAATGCGTGGTATTCCTCAAATCGAAGTAACATTTGATATCGATGCTAACGGTATTGTAAATGTTTCTGCTAAAGATAAAGCTACAAATAAAGAACAAAAAATTACAATTACAAATTCTTCTAACTTGTCAGAACAAGATATTGATAAGATGGTTAAAGAAGCTGAAGCTAACGCAGCTGAAGATAAGAAGAAAAAAGAAGAAGCCGAAATTAAAAATAATGCTGCAAGTTTAATCGGTTCAGCTGACAGAGTTATGAAAGACTTTGAAGGCAAAATTGATGCTGCTGACAAATCTAAATTAGAAGAACAAAAAGCAGCTTTACAAAAAGCTATTGATGAAAACAAATCAACAGATGAATTGAAAAAATTATCTGAAGAATTGCAGCAAACAATGTTCGGAATTTCTCAAAAAGCATATGAAGCAGTTCAAAAAGAAGGTGCTTCTGCTCAAAGTGCAAATTCTGAAAATACATCATCTGAATCTTCTTCAAACAACGATGATGACGTTATTGATGCTGAATACACAAAAGAATAATAGATTTACCTATTAAGCTTAAAACAACTAAGGGGCACGGATTTTATCCGTGCCCCTTAGTTGTTATTATTTATAAAATAATTTATACAGATAATGTATTTACAGAACTATGTTCATTTACTTTAGCAAGTATGTAATCTGTAATTTTATCTTCTAATCTGCAGCCAAAATGATTATTAATTTCTTTAATAAAATAACATGGACTTGTAACATTAACTTCTATAATTTTACCGCCAATTACATCAAGTCCGACCATAAATATTCCCATAGAATTAAGCTTTTTGGCAACTTTTTTGAATATTTCCTTTTCACTTTCTGACAATAAAACTTTGTGTATATTTTTATCATTATGTTCACAAAATTTGAAATCATTATTACTTGGCGCTTTTTGCACACAATAATCCAATACTTCTTCCCCGAGGAATAATACCCTTTTATCACCGTGGATTGCCTGCGGCATATATTCTTGCACCATAATAAGCTGTTTACCATTATTTGTCATTGAATTAATAATTACTGCAGTATTTTTATCGCCGTATTTAAGATACATAACACCACCGCCAAAACATTGATTAAGCGGTTTTAAAATAATTTCCTGCTTTTCCTGTAAAAACTTAATAATATCAGAAAAAGAGGAAGTAACAATATTTTCAGGCATTATTTCATTAAACAAAATCGCATGCATTTTTTCGTTAAAATTTCGTATTGCTGTTGTATCATTCATTATAAATGTTTTTTTTCGGTCCACAAAATCAAATATATAAGTTGCATTCAAATAATCCAAATCTACAGGCGGATCAGGTCTAAACATAACAAGATTAAATTCTTCAATTGGAATCTCAGATAAATTTTCTTTATCATAAAAAATATTATTATCCTTTAAATAAGACTTATAGCAGGAGGCATAAGCTATTGCCGATTTGAGTTTCAGCATATCAATTGTTGTAATCCGGACATCACAATTTTTTTCTAACAAACTTTTTATTATCCAAAAATTAGTAACCAGATTATTAAATTCAAAATACTTTAATTCTAATCGGTCAATAACAAATAAAACTTTCATAATACCTCTTTATTTTAACTAATTAATTTCTGTAGGATTTAAAATTTGACAGGCTGTGTTGCCAACCGCAATAAGATTTGCAAACCTTTGTAAATCTGCCTGAATTTCAGGGAATGTATTGTAATGCATAGGAATAACTGTTCGTACACCAAGCCATTTTGCAGCCATCGCAGCGTGTTCAACATCCATTGTATATGTTCCGCCAATAGGCAATAATGCAATTTGTGGTGCATAAAGTTCTTTTATAGCTTTCATCTCAGAATTTAAACACGTATCACCGGCGTGATAAATTCTTACTCCATCTACATCTAACAAAATACTTGCGGCAGTCCCGCCATATTTACCATCAGGCAGAGAACTTGAATGAAATGCCGGTAAGAATACCGCTTTTCCCCAAGAATAATTAATCCACGAACCTAACCCTATAGATTTAATTTTTGCACCTTGAGATTTACAATAATTTGCTAATTCAAATACAGCAGTGATTTCAATATCTTTTTCTTTTGCTATCTCGATAGCTTCTCCCAAATGATCTCCATGAGCATGAGTCAGCAAAATATCTGTAATAGGGGATTCTTTCCAATTATATTTATCATTAACTGACACCAGCGGATCAATTAAAACTGCTTTATCATCTTTTCTAATTTCAAATGCACTATGTCCTATATATTTCAAATCAACCATAACCTCTTCCCCTTTCATTACTTCATTTTTGACTATTTTAATTTATCACATTTTAGTATAAAATACAAATATGACACAATATATTACACTAATGAACAAATGCATAGAACTAGCTAAACAAGCCCAAGGTTTCACTTCACCTAACCCAATGGTCGGATGCATAATACTAAATGCCAATGGAAAAATTATCGCAACCGGGTATCATAAAAAATATGGAGAAAATCACGCAGAACGTGACGCTTTATTAAAAATTGACAATGCGGATGGTTGCACTCTAATTGTAAATCTTGAGCCTTGCTCGCATTTTGGGAAAACTCCACCTTGCGCCGACCTAATAATTCAAAAAGGGATAAAAAAAGTAGTATACGGTATGAAAGATGTTAATCCAATAGTAGCCGGAAATGGATTAAAAAAATTGCAAGATGCAGGAATCGAAATTATAGGCCCTGTTTTAGAGAACGAGTGCAAAAAATTAAACGAAATTTTTATTAAAAACAAAACAGAACAAAAAACATTTGTCGCACTAAAAACAGCTACAACAATTGATGGTAAAATTGCAACCTCAATAAATGATTCTAAATGGATAACCTCATCCTGTGCCCGTATGGAAGTAAAAAATATAAGAAAAAAATACGATGCAATCCTAACATCTTCATCAACAATTATTGCTGACAACCCAACTATGGAACACAAGTGCAAGGTCATTTTGGACAGAGAGTTAAAAACTGATTTTAAAAATGCAACTATTTATAAAAATGGAGAAATTTATGTTTTTTATGATGAAAAACTTAATCCTCCAAAATTAAAAAGTATAAATTTTATTCCAACACCTGTCAAAGGGGAAAAACTTGATATTAAATACATTTTGAATACTTTATATGATTTTAAAATAATGAGTATTCTTGTAGAAGCAGGCGGCAATATAAATGATAGCTTTTTACCATATGTAGATAAATTATATCATTTTATTGCACCTAAAATTTTAGGTGACAATAGCGGCAAATCTTGTTTTTACGGAAAATCTGCCGAAAAGATTTCACAATGTACAGAACTCAAATTTGAAAGTTTTAAACCATATCCTCCGGATATTTTAGTTACTTATTCAAAATTATAAAATATAATCCTCGCAAAACTTAAACAGTTACAGGTTTTGGATTATAAACACGTTCTTTGTATGTATAAATAAAATAAACCAAATAAAACATAGGTATAGTTAGAGGTAAGAAAACTACAGGACAAAACAACCAGCCGATTTCACTGTGCGAAATCTTGATATCATACTGCCTATAAGTATATTTTTCAATAATTCTCAAAACTCTATACGAAATTATATACATTAAAAACCAGCATATCCAAAATAGCGGACTGGACAAAATCCACAAACAAGCTGCCAGCAGAAACATTTCTTTTGGAACTGTTCCGAAAATATAGTATGCATACGTAAAGAAACTAGCCGTAAGAAATAAAACGGTACCAACAAGAATAGCTACAGGAATGCCCAGTTTTAATTTATCCTTTTTAGCCAGAGCCATATCATTAATTTTTGATAAATTTCTTAGCAGCCAAATATTTTGATAAAGTCCGAGTGTAAAAAAATTCAAAACTAAAAATAAACCCAAACTATCAATTTTTACAGGTATAGTTCGCTCTTTAAAAACCTCGTTACAATGAGGACATTTTTCAACATCATTGCTAATCATTTGACCGCAATACGGACAAGGTGTCAAATTATTATCCATTAACTCTTCCTTTATATTAGTATTATTTTCAATTTTATTCTAAAAGTAAAAGATTATATTACCCTTTTTGGAGGATTTATTATTTGAGCCTCTACTCTTTCTTTTATAGCACCAATAGGTTCGTAATATGGAGATACTGTCATAATTTGAGCTGCAATATCAGGATAATAATAAATAAACCTTAATTCACTTGTTGTCAATGGTTTTTGAGTATGAACGTTAGCATATCTGGCAAGCTCAAGAATATTTCTTGCTTCATGTTCATCTTTAAATTCTATTTCAAGATTATTATATACGTTACGGAACCCTTTGATACCACCGTATTCACCTGTTGTAATCATGCGCCCGGTTTCAATAATTTCAGGTTCGCCTCTTCCAAGTTCTTCAAAATCATAAAGTTCATAATTTCTTCTGTCTTTTAATGCACCATCAGCATGGATTCCAGATTCATGAGCAAACGCATTATCTCCAACTGCGGGTTGATTTATCGGGATATCAACTCCGAAAGCATAGGCTGTATATTTTGCCAGATGCCAGGCTCTATCTAATTTAATATTTTCATCAATTTGATATTTTCCTTTAAAACCTGCAGATTTTAAACAGGCTAAAAGACATGAAACTAAATCAGCATTGCCTGCCCTTTCACCCATACCGTTTATTGCAGTATTTATATAAGCATCAACACCTGCATCAATAGCCGCTTTTGCACCCATGACAGAACAAGCGGTAGCCATTCCCAAATCGTTATGATAATGCAGTTCCACAGCCATTTGAGTTTCTTTAGCAATTCTGTAAATTCTATCATAAGCAGTCTGAGGATCTTCAAAACCTAAAGTGTCACAGTATCTAAAACGATGAGCACCTGAAGCTTTTGCTTCTTTAGCATATTTAATAAGGTATGAAATATCGCTGCGTGATGCATCTTCAGCATTCACTCCAATTATTTTAGCACCTTTATCAACCGCACATTCAACAGCTTCTTTGGTCATTTTAATTATGTCATCAGGAGTTTTTTTGCCTAAATACTTTCCATTAATCATTTGCTCTGAAGTTGACTGAGAAAGATTTACATATTTTAGTTCCGGAACATTTTTAAATGACATTTCAACATCTGAAGCAATTCCTCGCATCCACCCTGACAATTTTGTTGTCGTGATTGCTTTTCTTTTTACAAGTTCCAAATTTCCATTCAGATAATTTATTTCGTGCTGTGTTGTCGGGAATCCGAATTCAGATTGCGTTATCCCCATATCATCGAGCATAAGATTTATAATTGTTTTCTCTAATTTTGCTAGTCCTAAGCGTGATGTCTGCACCCCATCTCTGTTTGTTACATCCACAAAATATATTCTGTTATCTGTCATATGAAAATCCTCTCTTTAATAAAAATCATTATACACGAAATTATATTAAATTACTTGCTTTTTTATATAAAATTAATTACAATAGTTGGTAAAGAGCTATTTTATGAATACGAAAAATGATACAAAAACACTGGATAAGAAGATAAAAAAAGAGATTAAAACAGGAAATGTTAAATCTGCAATTGAATTATGCCAGATAGGCTTGCAAAAAGACCCGACAAATCCTGAACTCCACTTAAGATTAGGGGACTTGTATCTGGCGTGGCATTTAGATATTTATTCATCATGCCAGTACATTGATGAAGCAATAACAGAATATCAAATTGCTCTTGAATCTTACATTGATTCTTATGAAATATACTATAAAATCGGTAAAGCACAGTTTTACAAAGGCGATTTAGACAAGGCTGTTAACTATTTTGAAACTGCTGTTAAGAAAAACCCTAAATATTCTCAAGCATACTACATGCTTGCCGAAACCTATACAAAAAAAGCCAGATTCTTAGATGCGGAAATAAATGTAAAAAAAGCAATACAATGCAACCCTTTATCAAGCTCCTGTGCTCATTTTTTATTGCATAATTTATACAAAGTTTCCTCATTCAGAGTTTTTAAAAATAAAATTAAGTCATCTTATGAATATTTAATGTCTGTATTAACATTACCTTTTGATAAAGAAGCATTAAAAAAAGTAAAAGAAACCCTTTCTTATGCAAAGTTTTTACCTATTTTAATGAAAGGGTATATGAAAATTCAATCAAAAGGCATTGATAATGCTTTAGATGTTTATATTGATGCCGTGGACAAAGCTCCTGGGTTTGTGCCTTTATACTGTCTTTTAGGCGATATTTATTCTTCACTCGGACAGTTTGAAAACGCAATTACAGAATACAAAATGGCTATTTGGTTAGACAGCCTGAATATTCCGGCGTACCGTCACCTTTGTAAAGCCTACGAAGATATTGGAGATTACGATAACGCTATAGAAGTTTACAACAAACTGATTCAAATCATGCCAAACATGCCGGAATTTCATTCCAATTTAGCAAATATTCTTTATATTAAAGGTGATATAGATGCAGCTGTATCTCACTTCCAAACGGCTGTTACATTAAATCCAAGCAAAGAATGGACAAGTGTTGTAAACCAAACTCTGGGTTTTGTATTCCAGGAAGCTAAACAAGATTTAGATGCTGCAATTACATCATACCAAAGTGCATACCTTTTAACACCTGAAGATATCGATATTTATGTAAATTTAGGTAGTGCCTTTTACGATAAAGAAGATTATGACAACGCTTTAGCTGTATACAGAAACGCTCTTGACCTGGACCCTAAAAATGCAAAAATTCACTGCAACTTAGGATTTTTATACTGGGGAAAAGGTGATACAGATGAGGCCATTAGAGAATATGAATACGCTATAGAATTTGATAAAACTTATGCAATTGCATACAACAATCTTGGAGTTATTTATCTGGATGATTTAGGTAAGGTTAAACAAGCAACAGACATGTTCAAAAAAGCCGTTGAATATAATCCAAATTATGCTCTTGCTCACTTTAATTTAGCACGTTCTATTGCAATCACAGGTGACAAAATTGAAGCTGCTAAATTATATCAAATTGCACAAGATGTTAACAAAATAACTAACGAAATTGATCCGCAGGATATTACTGATAAAATTAACGCATTGTTTGATTAGCTTTCAATCCGTCTGGAAGATGGTACGACGTATGTAGATTTACTACCAGTTATAGCTAAAGTTTGATATTATCCCAAGGAACGTGTTTCAGGGTCTAAATCAAACTAAAAGATTCTGAAACAAGTTAAGAATGACAGTTCTCAGCCAGAATGGCATTACGAGAATTCTTTTGCTGACGTGACAATCTAATTTAAAATGCGCAATTAAAATATCCTAGAAAATATTACAGCAAAAATATAAATCACCTATACTAAATTATCATCTGCCAATTCACCAACCAAAGATAAATCAATAGGCAACGAGAACCCAAACGTTGAACCATGACCAGGTTGTGAATTTACAAATACATGTCCGAAGTGATGTTTTTCAATAGTTGTTTTAACTAAATGAAGTCCTAAACCTGTGCCTTTTACACTGTGAGTTTTATTTTCTACCCGGTAAAATCTTTCAAAAACTTTCTTTTGGAATTCCGGAGCAATTCCAATCCCTTCATCACGTACAGTTACAATCACTTGATTATTTTCAAGTTCTTTATACAATCTTACTTTTATTGTCGAATCCTGCGGAGCATATTTAATAGCATTTGACAAATAATTAGTTAATGCCCTTGCAATACTGTTATAATTAAACATTAATAGCGGAATATCGCTATCTTTTTCTACTTCAATTTTCAGATTGTGTTCTTTTAACAAAACCTGAACCTGAGAAACACATGCATCAACCAACTGCGAAATATCATTTTCATCTTTTTCGATTTTTGCATTCGAATCAAGTCTTGAAAAATCCAAAATATCATTAACCATACTATTAAGTCTTATAATTTCAGTATTTAATGTTTCTATAAATTCTTTCTTTGTTTTTTCATCAAATTCGTCACCATAATTGTATAACGTATCAATATAACTTCTTAAAACTGTAACAGGAGTCCTTAATTCATGTGAAACATTTGAGATAAATTGAGATTTCATCTGATCCATTTCAATTTCACGGGTGACATCAATTAAAACAATGATATAACCGACATAATCGTGGTTTTTAGTAAACATTGGCGAAATTATTGACTTTAAAATTCTACCATCAATAGTTATATTGAAAGTAATAGGCTTTGATGATTTTTCCTCCAGAGAGAGTTTTTTATACTCTTCAATTTTTTCCTGAAAACAATAATCCCCTTCTGTATCAACATACTGCTGAATATTTGAATTTAACAGCTGGTCATCCTCAAGTTCCAAAAGTTCTTTTGCGTGGTTGTTTATAAGAACGACAGTATCATTATTATCACAAACGACAACCCCGTTTGCAATGCTCATCAACACTGCTTCCAATTTATTTCTTTCAAGAGTTAATTGTTCTATATTTTGCTCTTCATAAATATTTAATCTTGCAGACATATCATTGAATGAATCAAATAATTGTTGAACTTCTTCACTAACTTCCTTTGCTTCAATTTTATATCCAAATTCACCGGATGAAATCTTTTGAACCCCGTCATGCAAAATCCTTAATTCTCTTGTTATAAGATATGTATTTATTAAAACAACAAAAGCAAAAACCAACCACACGATAACAAATACAAATAGAATTGAAGCTCTGGTTGTAGAAGAAACTTTGCCAACAATTGAGCCTGACAATCCAACCGTTACCGAACCTAAATTAGTTTTGTCCAAAACATTCACCATAGGTGAAGATACCGAAATATTCGGACGTTTAGAACTTTCTCTTGCATTATTTTTTGTTTTATAAATTAATTCCCCGTCGGAATCCCTGAATTCAATAGAAACAATATCCTGATGAGATTTTAAAATAGAATCAGAATGAGATTTCAATATTTCAAAGGTTTCTTTTTTAGAAGCATCTTTAGTTATCTCAACACTTTCAATAGCAAGAGTTTTAGAAATAACCTGACCAAAGTTCTGATAACTTTCATTCAAGTTCTTTTGAATATTAACTATTGCAAATATTGCAATAGCCATAATTAGCAAAGTACTTAAAACCAATCCAAAAATAATTAAACGGTTCTGAGTAGTAAAACTCATTTTTTGATTCTCACTCATAAAATGATTATAACACCATAATATTATTTTTGATATATATACATAAAATATTTACCAACCCGATACCGATATGTCGTGTAAATAACAAATACATTAATAAAACCTAAAAAATTCCCCAAATGGGTAATAACACATTAACCAATAGTAGAATTGTACAAAGAACACTTATTTAGTTTAATGTGCATATAAATTAAAAATCTTTTTCATACTTCCAGCTATTCTTAATTCTGAGAGCCTCATTCGGGGCTCTTTTTCTTTATTCCGCATTGAACAAAATGGGCATGAATAAACACTATTTTGAAAGTCTCACTGAACTGATTTCAGGGGCTAAATCAAACTAATAGATTCCGAAACAAGTTCGGAATGACATTGCTATGTACGTAATACCCTCTCCAAAATTTGGAATAGTGAATAATTATCATTCTGAAGATACCCGAGCTGAGGAGTCCCATTTAATTCGAGTGCAAAAGCGCAGCGAAAAATCCTTGGGCGAATCATCCTAAAGGAATTTTTACACAAAATTCTGTACGAACATTTTCTTCGCTGGTAACTGTAATCTCTCCGCCATGAGCTTGAGCTATCTGCTGGGATAAATATAAACCAAGACCGGTTCCTACTTTCCGGAGTTTTTTAGCTGCAGAATAATATTTATTAAAAATCATTTTTATCTCATCCTTTGCTATACCCTGTCCGAAATCTACAACCGAAATTGTAGCAAAATTTTGACTTTGTCCAATTTGCACTTCGATAGAATCTTTAGTATTGCTATGATCAATCGCATTGGATATAAGATTTTTTATAACCCTTTGAAGCTGCATAGGATCAGCATTAATCATGAAATCATTTTTATAAGAGATAAATTTTATTTGAAGTTTTACCCCATTTGCAATCCCCTGCATTTCTTCAACAATTCCAGCAACAAAAGAATTCAAATCTATATTTTCTTTATACAAAGATATACCTTTTTCATGAATTTTATAAGTTTCCAACAATATCTGCACCAGATCTAACAGCTCTTTATTAGACGCCCTCATACTATTTAGAGCAAACTCCTGCTTATCAGAAATATCCCCAAATTTATGAGCCAAGAATAAATCTATCATATTTGCTGCAGCAACAATAGGAACTTTTAAATCATGAGTAAGGGTTGCCACAAAATCTTCTTTAAGTGTTTCTATTTCTTTCTCTGTTGTAATATCTTTAATGATTAATACATATCTTTTCTTTTCAAGAGAAGACAGCGGCTGCGAATTAATAATAAAATTATTTGTTGGCGTATGTTTGATAAATGCTTCAACATTATTTAACTGATCAATATGAGAAATATCATCTTCAGTCAGTTGAATAAATTCAAAAACATTTTTGCCTATAATATCTTTCCCTTTAATCCCAAACCACTTTAAAATTTTTGGAGTAGCTCTGAGAATATCAAACTTTTCATTAATAATCAGAATCCCGTCAGATAAAGAATTAATAACAGATTCCAAAAGCTTATTTTGTCTCATCAATTCTGCCTGATACTCAATAATCATCTTTTCTCTGTCATTAAGAGTTTCTACCATACGGTTAATACTATCCGTAACATTTTGATATGTCGGATGCTCAACTTTTTCAATCTTTGTTGACAAATTCCCGTAACGTATAGAATCAACTGTTGTAGTAACTTTACCTAAATAGTCATTAATTTTTGACCAGCGTTTATTTGTCTTTCTTGTGATAAAAAACAAGCATATAAATACTATGATTACGCAAATATTAATTATATAAAAATATGAAAACATTTATAACTTTTTCTACTCTCTGTATCTAAACTTTTGCCACTTTATGTTATAATTATAGCAAATAGTATGGAGTTTGTTAAGACGTTAGGAAATAAAAGACAAAATGTCAGAAATAATTTTACCAAATACAATAAAAATGGTTATCACAGATTTTGATGGAGTTGTTACTGATAACTGCGTTTATATCAATGAAGATTTTACAACATCCAGAAAACTTAATTTTAAAGACGTAATGGGTTTTTCTATTTTGAAAAAAAACGGATTTGATATAGCAATCATTTCAGGCGAAAAAAATTCCGCAATAGAACTTCTTGCTAAAAAATTCGACATATCGGAAATTCACCAGAATATCAGAATAAAAATAGATGTTCTAAAAAATATTGTAAAAAAATATAACCTGACAGAAAACGAATTTGTATACATAGGCGACGATATCAATGATTTAGAATGTTTAGAGTTTGCAAAATACAAAATAACAGTTCCGCATGCAGTGTCAAAAGTAAAAAAAGTATCAAATATTCAAATTACTCAAAACAAAGCAGGATATGGAGCATTTAGAGAGGTAGCAGATTGTTTAGTTGGATAAAAAATATATGTAATGATATAAAAGATTTGAATTTTTCTGTTGATAAATATAATACGGATTCAATAATTCAATCCTTACCAACAGTCGCCGCAGTCAACAGAGCCAAAAAACTTATTGAAGACAAAAAATATGATGAAGCTGAAGCTTTGTTAAAAAAAGCTCTGGATATTTCTCAAAATGATGCCGGCGCGTATAAATACTTAGGAAAAATTGCCGAATATAAAACAGAATTCAATAATGCGGTTGAAAATTATAAAAAATCTGCAAAATTAAATCCACATGACAAAGAAATCTGGCTAAGACTGGGTATGAGCCAATTAAATTCTCAAATGTATGAAGATGCAATCACTTCATTTGAACAAGCAGACAAAATTACCCCGCTTAATACAGACGTGCAAACAGGCTGGGGAATGACACTCATGAAACAAAAAAAATATGCCCTTGCACGTGACAAATTTTTAACTGCATCAAAAATCAGCAAGTACAATTTTACAGCAATTTTACTCTCTGCAATAATGGAAATTCGACTTCAAGACTATGAATCTGCCGAAATGAAGCTTCAATTTCTGGCAAAAGTCGCACCAAATGAGAGCAGTACTTATGAATATGCAAAACTAAAACTCCTAAAATCAGATTATGACGCGGCTATCAGATATGCACATAAAGCAATTGAAATCAACAAACAAATGCTCCCGGCATATTTTATTCTTGGTGAAATATATTCAATTCAAAAAAATAAAGAAAAAACAGAAAAAATATTTGAATCTGCCCTAAATCATGATTTAGACTGTTCAACTTTGCGTTTTGAATATGGTAAAGCCTATGTCAGATTATTTGAATTTGACAAAGCAAAAGAAGAATTTACACTTGCTTTTGATAAAGATAATTCAAATACAAATGCCAAAATTGGTCTTGCCCTGATAAATGCTTATGAAAATAATTTTTCGCTCCTCGACAGTTTAAAAATAGAACATAGCAATAATGTATATATTCAAGAAGCTATCGGATTACAAAAATTAAGCGAGCATAAATATGAAGATGCCATTGATATGTTCAAAAAAGCATTAAGAACCGATTCAAAACAAAGTTACAATTATTACAATCTGGTTCAAGCATATAAAGAACTCAACGACAACTATCAGATTAGAGACTATTTTGAAAAATTCACCAGAGACAATCCTGATTATGTACAGGGATTCATCGAATACGCAAAGTGGCTCATAGAAGTTTCTGACCATTCCGACGCCCAAAGAAAACTCCGCAGAGCTGAAAAATTAGAACCGGATAATGTAGAAATATTAAATTTATTATTTTTAACGCAATACACTCTTGTCATAAAAAACGTTTGTGAATATAATATAAAAGAAGCAATTTCAGTTGGAGAAAAAGCTCAAAATCTTGGAACATTCTTATACGAAGATTTAAAACAAGAACTGGAAAATATTTTAAAAGATATACAGGGAAATAAATAAATTGAAAAAAGTAATTGTACAAAAATTTGGCGGTACCTCAGTTGCAGATACAGATAAAATAAAAAACGTAGCCAAAACAGTAATTAGAGAAAAAAATAATGGGAACGATGTGGTAGTTGTAGTTTCAGCTATGGGACACACGACAGATCATCTTGTAAAAATGGCAAGAGATTTAAACTCAAACCCGTCAGCCAGAGAAATGGATATGCTGCTCTCTACAGGAGAATGTGTTTCAATAGCACTTTTAACAATGGCAATTCAAGCTCAAGGGCATAAAGCAGTAAGTTTTAATGCTATGCAAATTGGGATTTTAACAGAAAATGTACACTCAAAAGCCCGAATCATAGACATCAAAACCGAAAAATTAAGAAAAAAATTAGATGAAGGTAATATCATTGTTGTCGCAGGATTTCAGGGAGTAACTGAAGATGGCGAAATCACCACTCTTGGACGCGGAGGTTCTGACACTTCAGCCGTAGCATTAGCAGCAGCCTTGAATGCTGAAAGATGCGACATTTATACCGATGTTGAAGGGGTTTACACAACAGACCCGAGAGTTGTACCTAAAGCTTCAAGATTAGATATAATTTCATACGAAGAAATGCTGGAACTAGCTCATGCCGGAGCTAATGTTCTTCATCCGAGAAGTGTTGAAACTGCAAAACAATACGCTGTACCTTTAAGAGTTCGCAGCAGTTTTAAACTTGATAACATGGGCACATTAATTGTAGGAGTTGAAAAAATGGAAATTAATAAACCGGTTGCAGGGGTAGCTGCAGATTTGTCACAGGTTAGAATTGTAGTATGCGATATTCCAGATACACCGGGCGAAGCCGCAACTTTATTTGGCAGTCTTGCTAAAGAAAATGTTTCTGTTGACATGATTATCCAGTCATACGCCCGCAAAGCTTCAAATACAAACGATATCGCCTTTACTATTAATAGTGAAGATTTACCAAAGGCAATGGAAGTTCTAAAAAATGTTAAAGAAAAGCTAAACGCTGGCGATGTAAAATACGATGATAATATTGCAAAAGTTTCTATTATCGGTGCTGGTATGATTGACAGACCTGGTATAGCTTCTACAATGTTCCAAACTCTGGCTGATAACGGAATAAACATACGTATGATTTCAACCAGTGAAATTAAAATCAGCTGTTTGATTGATAAAGCAGACGCTCAAAATGCAGTAAAAGCTCTTCATAGCATCTTTAATCTGGAATCTGATGAAGTTGCGGATGTAAAAGGAACTTTACCTGATGTTTAAATAAGTGAACAGGTTTCTATGAGTTGTGAGCAGACCATTAATGGTTTGTTATATCAGTGAACAGTTCAAAACATAACGAACTACTCACTACCGACTATTCACTACTCACTAAATTCAAAAATGTAAACAAATTGTAATAAAAAGAGGTGGAAAATAAAAATTTCACCTCTTTTTATAGCAAAAATTTTTATCTTGTGCATTAATATACATGTTTATTAAGAATGGTCTTTTTATGGTGAATTTGATTACTGAAAAAATTTCAACTAAAAATATAGTATTACAGAATAATCATAATGAAAATATTTATCCTGTAAAAGAAAATATTCTTTCGAAAAAAATTATTTCCAAAACAAACAATGAGACAAAAAAATTACTTCCTCTCGGGCTGATTTCAGGCGGAGGGCTATTAATATATTACGGACTTAGAAAACCTAATGCCGTCAAATTTTTCAAAAATCTTGTAGAAAATAGGATTTTTCAAATTGAAAAAAATATAAAAGATTTCTCAATATTTGCAAAAAAATTGATAGATTCTTCATTTAGAAATACCCCTAATTTAATTGAAACCTACCAAAAAAATAATCAATTAAATATTTCCTCTCATTTGAATAAAATTACAAGAAGCCTTGAGGCAGCTTCAACACTTAGGGCTCAAAATTTTGCATTTGAAACAATACAAACGATTCACTCCCACTCTCTAAAACCGGGAGCCTCTGATTTTGACAAATTTAAAGGTAATTTAGAGCAAATCACAAGAAACATCACACCGGAACTGGATAATAAAAGAAATCAACATACATTAATCTGCAAAGATTTAACACATCTTCCAACTTTTAAAAACGATAACCATGCAGACATAGTAGAAAATGCGGAAACACAATTAGTAGCACTGGCAAGTACAGCCGCCTCTGAAATGAGCAATTCACAGACTGCAAAAATACAAAATATTATCAAAGCCCAAACTAAAAAAATGTCACAGGCTATTATAGAATCAAGAGAACAGATTTCTGAATCAAAGAACCTTATTATCGAAACTACATTTGGAAAAATCAGAGAACTGCTTAAACTGCCGGACACATTTCAACCAACTTACTCACACCCAAAAACTCTGGATAACTATAAACAATTATCAACTGAAGATTTGACTCCAAAAGCTTTACCTGAAAGTTTAGACAAAGTCTTCACGCAAAATGTATTCTGGGAATTTTTGAAAAAACATAACTTTGCAAACATATCAACAGAAAAATTAAAAGATTTATTCTACATGATACCGCCTGATGCAAATATAAAAGATATTGGCATTATGATTGACAGACTGCGTTTGATGAACGAAGTAGAAAAATCTACAGGCAAAAATAACGAAAAAGTATTTAAAATTCTCATCGCAAAACTGGAATTTTTATCAAATAAATTATCTGAATTTGGAGAAAAAGAACTCCTGCAAAAATGCGGACAAAATTTTGACAATATTTCAATAGAAAAACGGAAAGCTCAATTATATTATGTAAACAGAGTATCCAGAAGATTAGGTTTTAGTAATATTGCACAAATGGACAAATATTATTCTCAACACAACAACGAATACATGAACCTGAATATCAGAAAATACATGGACATATTCAAAGAAAATCCTGATATCTATTTTGTATAAAATTAACACACATAGGATGTTAACATCTATAAAGAATTTGACATGATGATTTTTAACATCAGCATGTTCATGATAAAATCGAAATAACAATTATCTAGAGAGATATTTTTTTATTAAAAGGAGAAAAATTATGACAGAAAAACGAGTATGGCTTTTCAAAGAAGGTAATGCTGATATGCGTAATCTTCTTGGAGGAAAAGGTGCCAACTTGGCAGAAATGACAAACTTAGGTTTGCCTGTTCCACCAGGATTGACAATCACAACCGAAACTTGTATGGATTATATTAATAACGGCAACAAAATGCCTAACGGTTTAATGGATGAAATTAAATCAGCTCTAAAAACTGTTGAAGAACAAACAGGTAAAAAATTTGGGGATAAAACAAATCCATTATTAGTATCAGTAAGATCAGGTGCAAGAGTATCTATGCCTGGTATGATGGAAACTATTTTGAACCTAGGCTTGAACGATGAAACAGTAGAAGCTATGGTAAAATTAACTAACAATCCGAGATTCTGCTATGATTCATACAGAAGATTTTTAACAATGTTTGGTTCTGTAGCTTGGGAAATGGACAGACAAAAATACTTTGAATCAGAAGTTGAAAAAGTTAAAGAAAGAGAAGGCGTTAAAGCTGATACAGAAATTTCTGCAGAAGGCTGGAAATCTTTAATTCCAATCTACAAAAATGTAATTAAAGAAGTTACAGGAAAAGAATTTCCACAAGATCCATATGTTCAATTACAAGAAGCTGTAGAAGCAGTATTCAGATCTTGGAACATTCCTCGTGCAGTAGCTTACAGAAACATGAACAAAATCGACCATAATTTCGGTACAGCTGTAAACGTTCAAACAATGGTATTCGGAAACATGGGTGATGATTGTGCAACAGGCGTTTCATTCACTCGTAACCCTGCAACAGGTGAAAACAAATTCTACGGTGAATATTTGACAAATGCTCAAGGTGAAGACGTTGTAGCAGGTATCAGAACACCAAAACCAATCGCAGAACTTGAAACTGAAATGCCTGAATTATACAAACAATATGTCGACATCGCTAAAAAACTTGAATTAGGTTACAAAGATGTTCAAGATATGGAATTCACAATTGAAAAAGGTAAGTTATACATTCTTCAAACTCGTAACGGTAAAAGAACTGCAGCTGCTGCTGTAAAAATTGCTGTTGATATGTGCGAAGAAGGTATCATAACAAAAGAAAGAGCAATTCAATTAGTTGACCCATATTCAGTTAACCAAATTTTACTTCCTTGTTTTGACTCTAAAGCAATGGAAGAAGCACACAAAATTGCTCAAGGTGTAAACGCATCTCCAGGTGCAGCTGTTGGTAAAATCGTATTTGATACAGAAGAAGCAGCGCAACGCGGTGAAGCAGGCGAAAAAGTTATCTTAGTTCGTGTAGAAACTTGTCCTGATGATATTCACGGTATGGCAGTATCTCAAGGTGTATTAACACTAAGAGGCGGTGCAACTTCTCACGCAGCAGTTGTTGCTAAAGGTATGGGTAAACCTTGTGTTTCTGGTTGCGAAGATATGAAAATTGACTTAGCTAACGAAACATTAACAGGTTGCGACGGAACTGTTTACCACAAAGATGATGTTATTTCTCTTGACGGTGGTAAAGGTATCGTTATGGAAGGTGCTGTAAAACTTGTTGAAGCCAGAATTGATGAAAACTGGAACAAATTCTTTACATGGGTTGACGAAATTAAAACTATGAAAGTAGAAGCTAACGCTGATACTCCAAAAGATATCGAAAATGCATTGAAGTTTGGCGCTGAAGGTGTTGGTCTATGCCGTACAGAACACATGTTCATGGATCCGGATAGATTACCTTGGGTTCAAAAAATGATTATAGCAGGAACTCCGGAAGCTAGAAAAGAAGCCTTAGATAAACTTCTACCAATGCAATATTCAGATTTCTATGCAATGTTCAAAGCTATTGGTGAAAAACCAATGACAGTTAGACTTTTAGACCCACCTCTTCATGAATTCTTACCATCTAAAGAAGATTTGATTGCTGAAGTTGCGACACTAAAAGCTCAAGGCAAAGATTATAAAGAAAAAGAAGAATTACTTCACATTGTAGAGGGATTATCAGAATCTAACCCAATGATGGGTCTTCGTGGTTGCCGTTTAGGTTTAACATATCCTGAAATTAACGAAATGCAAGTAAGAGCAATATTTGAAGCTGCTTGTGACGTTAAAAAAGAAGGAATTAATGTACAACCTTGGGTAATGATTCCTCTAATCGGTCATGTTAATGAATTAAAAACTGCAGAAGAAATTTTAGTTCGTGTAGCAAAAGACGTTATGGCTGAAAAAGGAATTGAAGTTGATTACAAATTCGGTACAATGATTGAAATACCTCGTGCAGCATTAACAGCAGGTGAAATTGCAGAACACGCAGAATTCTTCTCATTTGGTACAAATGACTTAACTCAAATGACATTTGGTTACTCTAGAGACGATGCTGAAGGTAAATTCTTAAATCGTTACGTAGAACAAAAAATCTTACCATCTAACCCGTTTGCAACATTAGACACAAAAGGTGTAGGTCAATTGGTAGAAATGTCAATGACAAAAGGTAAAGCTGTAAATCCATCACTAGTTGGCGGTGTTTGCGGTGAACACGGCGGTGATCCTGATTCAGTTAAATTCTGCCACAAAATTGGTTTGAATTATGTATCTTGCTCACCATTCAGAATTCCACAAGCAAGACTTGCTGCAGCTCAAGCTGTTGTAGAAAGCAAATAGGAGTACATAAACTATTGTAAAAACACCTCAGGAATACTCCTGAGGTGTTTTTGTTTATAAATTTCAACAAATATTAAACCTAAAACAGTTTAATGTTTTAAACTAAATATTTTTGTAAATCGCCAGACTTATAAGCAGCTTCTAGATCAGAATATCCACCGACATAATTATCATTTATTATAATCTGAGGGACGGTATTAATTTGCCTGTTAAATCGTGCCGCTAATTCATCACACATTCGCTCAAAATCATCATCAACATTTTGTTCCTGATAATCAAGTTTAAGCATTTGCAATAATTTTTTTGCCTTAATACAATATGGACAAGTTTCAGATGTATAAATTTCAATTTTATTCATAAAAAATTCCTTTCATTTAATTATTTTTTGTATTTTAGTATAAAAACAATTAAAAATATATTCTCCCACAATATACAATATTCCATAAAGTAAAATTTTTTATAAACCCCTTTACAAAAAAAAATCAGCATGTATAATAAATATTGTGAGAGTTGAAAAACTCAATCGAACCCAAGAATGGGGGATTAGCTCAGCTGGTAGAGCACCTGCTTTGCACGCAGGGGGTCAGGAGTTCGAATCTCCTATCCTCCACCATAAAAAAGACGATGACATCTGTTATCGTCTTTTTTATTTTAGGAAAGTTTATGGAGAGATAAGAACTCACCAAGCGAAGCTTGATCTAGTCCGAGCGCGAGGCGGCAAAGGGCGAAGGAGTTTTCTTTGGAGCAAGCAAAGCTTGTGAAAAGAAAATCCGTAGACCCGTTTAATGCCGCCGAGCAAGACAATCTCCTATCCTCCACCATTTAAAACAAATGGAAGTCACAAATTAAGCGCCAATAGGCGCTTTTTTAGTATTTGTACAATTTTAATGGATTGCAGATTAGTAGACAATATATCTTGAGGTAGAATAAACATTACTTTATAAACTACGTTGTTCTATTTTAGATAAAATCCATTGAGAATTTACTTTTTTAAAATATAAGTCTTCATAACTATCATCGTTATCAAATACAGAACAAACCTTTTCAAGTATATCATTATCTTTGCATTTATAACTAAATCCATAAGTAGTACCACCATATGTGGTTTCTTTTTTTACTATGAAATTAAGTAATGCTAGTTTTTGTTTATAATTAATATTTTTATTTTGAATATCGATTAATATGTTGCCGATTAAGCTATCCTGTGATAGTAAAAATTCTTGACAGGACTGTTTCTCTCTTACTTCATTCACGCTAAGCAACCAAAGAAACATCATTTTGTCATTTGTATTTAATTCATTAATAAAATCTACATTTGCCATACATTTTGTAGATGTATTAACTGGTTCGATATTGCGAATCATAGCATTATCAAGAATTTTGTACATAGAATATTCTACAGAAGAATAAATTAGAAACCCAATTCCAATAATAGATGTAAATATAATTATAAATATTAAAACTATTTTATCTCGTTTAAACAAGCTTCCCCCCATCAGAACACTCATAACAATGTAGTAAAATTGCTATTATATCAATTACCCACCAAATAAAAAATCCACCGCAAGATATAAGTTGCAACAAACCAATTCCTGTATAACCGGTATAAAACCTATGAAGCCCCAAAAATCCACCAAAGATACATAAAATTAGTGCTGCAAACCAACTTCGGTTTCTGCCAGTGCTTCCACCAATTACATTGGAATTTAAAATAGTTATATTGCCTTGACTAGTAGTATTTGAAGATTCACCAGTATTAACCGCACATCCGCAATGAATACAAACAACGGCTTTATCATTAATTTCTTTTCCACACTCTTTACAATACATGATTCTTCTCCTTACTTCATTTATAGAAAATGCCTTCAAAACTCTATTCTATTTATGTATATATTACTTAAATCACATACTTTTGTCAAATTACACTTTGTTATTTGTGGTTTAGATTCATTGAAAATTATTCTAGACTTAAATGGAGGTTGTAATGAGTATAAGAATCCTTGTAGGAAAAAGAATAAAGGAATTGAGAAATAAGTCCAACTTAACACAAGCTGAGTTAGCTGAAAGTGTTGGCATAGACCCCAAACATCAAAGTTGTGTTGAGAATGGTAGAAATTTTCCTTCAGCAGATTTGATAGAAAAATATTCCCAAGCTTTAAAAGTAGATGCTTCTGCCATTTTAGATATTAAACACATTAAAGATAGAAAATCTTTATTAAAAGATATAAATAGTGTTTTAAAGACCGCATCTGATAAAGATGTTGTGTTGGTACACAGGTTGATTTTTGATATATTAAAATAAGTTTTTAGTAAGTAAAGTACGTTCACATATTAATTAAACGCAAAACCTCAGATCTTAGTTACTTATATTATCATCTAGAATTGTTAAGAAAAATTTACATGGTTGCAAAGCATATAGTCATGGGCTTATCATGCATGGCAATTGGATTACAGCATGATTTAAAAAAGTAATAAGAAAGGAGATTTAAATGCAAATTTGATTAGGGAGAGTTGGGAGGGAAAAGAAAAAGTGATTTTAGCAAGGCTAAAACCACTCAAAATAATTTTTGATGTTAATAATATAACCTATAAAATTAACCATTGCAAATTGTTAAGCAAATGGTAGTTTTGTAGTACAAAAACTAAAGGAAAAACAAATATGTATAAACATTATTATTTAAACAAAAATGCACAACCGACAGGTGAACATGAATTTCACACAGAAGACTGTAGTTTTCTACCAGATGTCAAAAATCGTATATATCTTGGTTATTTTGATAATTGTAGAGATGCCGAAAAAGAAGCAAAGAAGTATACAAATAATATAGATGGATGTTACTTTTGTTGTAGTGTGTGTCATACAAGATAGTAAAACAAAGGCGAGAATGAATTTCTCGCCTTTTATTAATTCTGCAGTTTTTTAAACATAGGATTTTGGAATTTTGGATGTAAAAAACTGCGGATGTTGAATGGGGTTGAATTGTAGGCTATGCAATATTTTTACGAATTTGTTGTGTTAAACCGTATGTCAACCTCCACCATTTAAAAAAAGCCAGAAGACTCTTTTTTAATGCTTTCAATACATTCATCCTTTGAAGAAATTATTGCTGACTTGAAAGCAGAGATACACACTCTACCTACTTAATGTATTGAGAAATGTAAAAAAGAAAATTGGAGTTACAAATAAATCTTTTGACAAAATGCTACAAATATAGTATAATTAACACATTATAATTTCTGTTTTACACTAGCGAATTATTGCATCCGAATTTGTTCAGACTTAAGGAAAAAAAAGTGAGGCTTTATGTAAAAGATTAATCCGAAATATAAATTAGCAATACAACTGAATAGAAAAAACAAAATCTGTAATACGTTTGAATTTACAGTAAAAATTTTATGGTTTTGTTTGTATGCAAATTTAGTAAAAATATATGAATACAAACAAATACCAAATGGAACAAGCAATACCTAACCAAAATATAACATTGTATGTGTATCTTAAATATTTATTTTTTATTTGGATATCAAAAAAACTCTCTTTATTGACGAGTTTACGAGCCGATATATTTTCTATTGGTAACAAAACAAGAAGGCTTGGAATTATGTATATGTAAGTTTTTGAGCACAAAACTAATAAGTTAAAGATATATCCATCTACAAGATAGTCAGGATATACAAGTCCTGCCAAAAACATATAAGATAACACAACAAGCAAACCAAAGTTGCCAAATAAAGATAAGATATTTGCACATACATATTTTGTTATATTCATAAATTTAATGATAATACAAACAAACTGAAAGGAAATAAAAATGAACCAAAAATATAATTATAATAAAAATAAAAATGAATTTACTAAAGAAGTGATAAATGATACATTAAAATACCAAAAACAATATGGATTTAAAATTGGAGAAAATAATGTAGCACATAATAATGAATCTGATGCATTTAGACATACTTATATGCAAAGTATTCTTTCCAAAAGATACGGAATTTTACCAGCTAAAATTGTAAGTTCAGGACATGAATATGTTGGGACATTAAAAAAACAAGACCCAAGGGAAGACAACATGGACTCTTGGAACAATCATCAAGGTCAGCAAATATATAACGAAATTTGCAGAGAATATCCAAATTTTAAATCTTTACCGGAAACTCAACAAAAAGATATTATTGCACAAAAAGTTGTTCAAAGAATGCGTGCAGGACAGCTTATTACAGGACTAGATGACCAAAGACAATTTAAAGATAATCAAAAGTTACCTTTTACGCCAACCCCGGGAGTAGGAACCATTTGGAATAATGGTTCTCCAACAGGTTTTGCAACTGCGATTGATAACCAGCTACCAAAGGAACAATCAGAGTTTTATGGTTACACAAATCCATTAACCGGAAGTAACAAAATCTATACAAGAGAAGATGTTGGAAATATGTCTTCAGAGGAGTTTGCAAAACACGAAAAAGAAATAGATGCTCAAATAAAAGCTTTTAACGGTGCTATGCCAACAAATGGAGATTTACATCGAGAAACTTTAACAGGCGGCAGTGTTGTTTATGTTAATTCATATACTCGCTCTGATGGAACCGAAGTTAAAGGTTATTACCGTTCTCGATAATAACAAATACAAAAACATTAAGGAGATGCCTTCTTGCATCTCCTTAATGTTTTTTAATTACCATAATCTCAATCTCAAAGATAATTCTCAAAATCTCATTTTACGGGATAAATTATTCTTGCACTTTATTGCACTAAATTGCACTCGGGGAAAGGTTGATTTGGTGGAGTGTTTGGGCTGTTTATTGCAAAAGATTTAAAAATTTAGTGCAAAAAATGACCCACAAATCTCAACACTAAAAAACGGCGGAAACCGCCGTCAATTCTAAATATTTTATAAAACTTTACCATCTAAAAGTCTCTATTACATTATAACTAACTACACTTTTAAGCATATATCTTGAGGACATAATGCAATAAAAAGAGGATAGAAAAACCTATCCTCTTTTTATTAGCAAGGGAGAGACTCGAACTCTCGACCTCTCGGGTATGAGCCGAACGCTCTAGCCAGCTGAGCTACCTTGCCATATCCTTTTCCTATTATTTTTTCAACGATTTTCACCGCGTAAAACAATTTTGGCATAAAGAAAAAAAAATTTCAAGTATTTTGTCAAACAATTACAAATAGTATTTAGAAATATTTATTATCCTTCTATATCAATTTTGGGATCATAATCAATATCTTTTGCAACGTCATAATTCATTAATCGTTGATTCAAATCATTAACTTTATTTGCTTTAGCTTCTGCTTTATCTAAAAATTTCAACCCCTTTGGACGAATTAATCTTTGCGAAATTACACTATTATCAATGGCATTTTCGCTGTTATCTACAATTTCTGCAGCAAGAGCCTGCCTGTTATTACATTTTCTAATTATAATATTTACAGGGTTATTTTCCTGCCTTTTCACCGCAGCATCAAATGATTCACAAAAACTATCATAAGCTTTATCAGAAAGTCGCATTGCTTGACGTTTTATAATAGCATGCGCGTCTGGATCAACTTTAATTGCCATGCCAAAATTTACAGACGCGTTTTTATTTTGACCTGCAGGATTTAAACCTAAATTCATGTTTTGTACCTCAATTAGACTACACTCCCGACAGAACACACATAAATATTAAAAATTGCTAAAAAAATTTTCAATATAAAGTTATATTAAGCATATAATGTTTGTCACTCTGGACTCCTTTCAGAATCTGAATAATTCGCAATAAAGCATATTATAACTGTTATACTTAATTCAAATGATATTAACAAATATTTTCAAAATATTTGATATATAATATCACTATGATTAAGGATTTAACAAAAGGTGAACCTTTAAAGTTAATCTTATTATTTTCAGTACCTCTTTTAATCGGTAATATTTTCCAACAATTATACAACATTGCCGATATAGTTATTGTTGGGAGAACTCTCGGGGTGGATTGTCTTGCTGCGGTAGGAGCAGTAGCACCGTTATTTTTCCTGATAATGTTTGCAGTTGTAGGTTTGAATAACGGATTTGCAGTAATCACAGGGCAAAAATTCGGAGCTAAAGATTTTGCTGGTGTTAGAAGATCCGTAGCAATTTCAACAATTTTAAGTACAATATTTACAATAATATTCACAATCTTATGTACTGTGTTTATGAAACCTATACTGTTCATTATGAATGTTCCGCAGAACATTATTCATAACGCATACTGGTACATTCAAATATGCGTATGGGGGCTTGTTACTGTTAACTTTTATAATCTGTTAGCAAGTATTGTAAGAGCACTTGGGGATAGCAAAACTCCTCTTTATTTTTTAATTCTGGCATCTATACTAAATGTATTTCTTGCATTATTATTTATATTAAAATTTGGCTGGGGTGTACCAGGGTCAGCGATTGCAGTTGTTCTTTCTCAAGGATTTTCAGCCCTTTTATGCGTATTTTATATAAAATTAAAATTTCCAATACTGCATATGCACAAATCAGATTGGGAATTTAATCTTTTGCATAACAAGGAAGACATAAAATTTGCAAAAGAACATCTTGCCGTAGGTATCCCTATGGTCATACAATTTACAGTAATTGGACTTGGGGTTTTAATAATTCAGAGCGTATGCAATTCTTTTGGAGCTAACGTAATCGCAGCATTTACTGCAGCTCTAAGAATAGAACAGATTGCAACAATGCCCATGATTTCATTTGGAATTGCACTGGCTGCTTTTGTTGCTCAAAATTTTGGAGCAGAAAAAATTTCCAGAATAAGACAAGGCGTCATCCGCAGTTCTATAATAAATATAATATTAAGTCTTGTCATGGCTTTTATAATGCATAATTTTGGAAGCAGCATTGTCCAATTATTTATAGGCAATCAATCACGGCAGGTAGTAAAAATTGCGCATGACTATTTATGGATAAGTTCAATATTTTACTTCTTCTTAGGACAAATATTTATATTCAGAAACGCTCTGCAAGGAATGGGAAGACCTTTAATTCCGTTAACATCTTCTTTTGCTGAATTAATGATAAGATCATATGCTGCAGTTTATCTTGCAGTAAAATACAGTTATTTTGGAATATTCTATGCCGGTCCAATTGCATGGATTACAGCCTCAATTATACTAACGATTGGATATTTTATAAATATTAAAAAACTTATAAAAAAACAATTACAAAGAAAATATACCTCATAAACGACATAAAAAACGACAGAACTTAATTTGTTCTGCCGTTTTTATTATGTTTTATGTCTATTTTAAAACATCTTTAATTGATGGACTTTCGTTAACATAATTTGTTAACTGTTTTAATGCAGGTTTGAATGCATTCACAGTACTTGAACCGCCAAGACAACCGCCAGGGCAAGCCATAACTTCGATAAGATTACCTAATTCACATTTACCATTCTTTGCAAATTTTTTCAAATCTCTTACTGCTTGCTTATCAAGTCCATTAATTACATAAGGTGTAGCTTTATCTTCTTCATCCAGCAAGGAGTTAACAGCACCGGCAACACCGCCTGTAACAGCATAATTTCTTCCTTGAGCAGAAGATTCATGCTTAAATTCAGATTCATCACATTCTGAAACCTGAATATTTAATGCCACAAACCACGCTCCAAGTTCTTCATAGTTAAGAACATAGTCTATATTTGGATTTTGGAATGCTTCACGTCTTTTTGCAACACAAGGACTAAAGAATACTGTTACAGCATCCGGAGCTTCATTTTTGACAATTTCAGCAGTGTAATAAGCAGGAGTTTTAGTTTCAGAACGGAAAGGTTTCAATTCTGGAACATGTTTGTCTACAAGCTCATTATAACCTGCACAGCATGAAGTTGTCATAAAGGCATCGCCTTTTTCCATTCTTTCTTTAAATTCGGCAGATTCATTTTGAGAAGTAATATCTGCACCTTGAGCAACTTCCACAACATCAGAGAATCCCAAAGAAAGAATTGCTTGTTTTAATTGTTTTGGAGTACAAGGCAGCTGGCCAAAAATAGCAGGAGCAAGCATTGCAACAACTTTTTTACCACTTTTAATTTCTTTTAGAATATCTATAATCTGACTTTTTTCATGTACAGCTCCAAAAGGACAAGCGCTTACGCATCTTCCACAAGAAATACATTTATCAAAATCAATATGAGCCAAACCTTCTTCATCTTTGGCGATTGCACCTACAGGACAAGCATTTTCACAAGGAACAATTATCTTTGTAATAGCTTGATAAGGACAAACCTGAACACACATTCCGCAATTTTTACATTTAGCAGGATCGATAACAGATTTTCCATTTTCAACTTTTATTGCACCAAATTTACAGGTTGATTCACAAGGTCTTGCAACACAACCCTGACATAAATCTGTAACAAAAATTCTTGCAGGAACGCAGCCTTTACAAGCTGTTTGCAAAACTGTTAACGGTTTATCTTCAGGAGCTGTTCTTTCTTGAGCTTTATGAGCAAGTGTTGATAATAATTCGCTATCTTCAGCTTCCTCAATTGACAAACCAAGACCGGCAATTGTTCTGTCTCTTAAAATTGCACGTTCTTTATGTATACAGCATCTGTAAGGAACTTCGCTGCCTTTTGGACGCATATCAAAAGGAATTTTTCTTGTATCTTCTTCAAAATTTTCACCCAGATATGCCTTAATAAGTCTTACTAAAATTTCTCTTTTCAAATGAGAAGTTTGTTTAGGGGTATTCATTGCCATATTTCTTAATCCTTTTCTATTAATTATTTTCCAAATTTTTATCAATAGCTGCAATAACTTTATCTACCGTAGCTTCTTTAACAATTTCGTCGCCTACTTTTACATAAGGAGCTTTTGAAAATTCCCAATCAGCAGAACATAATCCAAGGCAAGGAACGCCGGACACTTCCACTTTATCACCATATTTTTCAGGTACAATGTCAATAAGTTCCTGCAAATTTGCTGAACCCATTACAAAACAAGTAGTTCCTAAACATACTTTTACACTGATTTTTTCCATTTTCACCTTCCTCTTGTAACACATGCGATTACATATATTGTACACTAACTTTTTTAAAATATTTATCTTGCAGAATTACTGCCATTTTTTTTATAATATTTTTCCTGATTTCGATTTCTACCGGTAATGCAGGATTATAGTGAGCTTGATTTAACTTCGCACCTACCATAAAGTTAATGCAGTCACTATCCAGTAAGAATTTTACCAGCTTTCCTGCGGCGTTGTCAATACCCGTAATTTGACCATTTTCAAGGTATTCCAGAGTTTGCGTTAAAGTAAGAATGCCCTCGGTTACAAGATCCACACCTTCCATATATGAACAGCTCGGAAGCTTACCTATACTGATTGTACTATCCATCGTAATAGGAATATTCAATTCCCGTGAAATTAAATTGGCAGTTGTCCCTCCGCAAATAGCTTTCTTACCATTAAAATTTTTAAATAACTGCGCATATTCAGCATCTTTAGACTGATGAAACGGCGGCCCTGTAAAAACTAAAGATGTTCTTGGTTCCCTACAATACAATACACATGCTGATATATCATCTTTCGGAAGCCTGTCTGTCTCAATATTTTTTGCCTGCCGCACAATATAAGCTGAAAGTTCGGAACTTGAAATATCAGGTTCTTCTGAAATTTTAGCAAGAACAAGATTAATCAACCCTTCTCTGCGTAAACCCAGCTTAAGCCTACTGTTTCCAAGCCCGCACTGAGTAACACCATCAGAGCAAAAAATAATTCTGTCCCCGAGTTCCAGATGAATCTTATAACTTTTCATACATCTGTTTTTAAACGTAACTGATTGAATAGATTCATACTGAGGTGTCATAACTTCATTATTTTTTATCCAGATAAATTCAGGATTACCCTCCTCTACAATTTTAGCTGAACCATAATCATTAATTTCTATAACTGAAAACGTTGAATAACTTATTTTTCTAACTTTGCACACAGGTAAAGAATTCATCACAATTTCAGAAGCCCGTCTTATTGGAATCTGCTGATTTTCTACAAATTTCAGCAACATCGTAGCCGTCATACAAGACAAAATGTTAGCTTTTATTCCACTACCAAGACCATCCGACAGAACAGCTATCAACTTTGCTTCATCCGGATACCTTTTTGAAATAAAATAATCTCCGTAAGCATTTTGATTATATTTTTTTAATTGATGACAATCTATATCAATAAACATTACTGAGCATTACCCTCATCTAATTTATCATCGTAATCATTTGCTATTGAATTTAATAAAGTTTCAGTCTCAACCATATGCTCACCCAACAAGCAGGCAATTTCCTGAACAATGGAAATATTTTTAGAAATAACTTCTTTTGCTTTTTCAGAAATTTTTTCTCTTGTAGTTTCAGTTTGAGTAACATCTGTGATAATCGCTCCGACTATAGAATTTTCCTCAATTGTAAATGCATTTATATCATACAAGCGGTCTTGCAACGGATAATGTTCCTTATGCAAATCTTTTCCCGTTTTCAAAATCGTTCTGAAAATATCGGAAAATTCAACAATTCTATCAATAGCAGCACCGGTTAACCCGTCAGGACGTGCTTTAAAAATCTCATACATATCACCCGTAAACATTTTCATGAAACTATCATTTGCTTCCAAAATATTCATATTACTGTCAACCATTACAATCGCAGCCGGCATACAACGAAGCATAGCAGCTGCTTTTCGCATTGCAATTTTTCTCATATATGAAATACACATAGACGGTTCTGCAACCCCGTCCAGCAATGCTGCAGCAAGTTCTCTGCATGATGAATATCCACAGCCGCCGCAATTTAACTCATCGTCAATAGAATGTTTGCCTATTTTTTTCAAAGTCTGCAAAATTTCTTCAATTGAATATTTTGAAGTCTGAACCGCAGAAGCATTGTAATCATATTCCACAACATACTCGGGTTTTTTAGGAATAATACTTCTTTCTTTTACATTGGACATAACCTCAGAAACTATACTGATAGTTGCTTTATCTGTAGATATACAAGGACCTGCAATACAGCCGCCCTCGCAAGCCAGAGCCTCCACAAAAATAGGTTTGCTGATTTTTTCAGGGTGAAGATTATTTAAGGCTCTTTCCAAAGCTGGAATTGTACAAACTTCTAAAAGCTGCACCTCTTCTTTCACCCCAATTTTTCTGATAGTTGTATTCATTCCGCCGTCAATCGGATACAAAGCTCCCTCATATGCAGCTTTTGGAACAAAAGTATACTTGTCATCCTGCTGAATATCTGAAATATGAGGAATTTTATCATTAATCCATATTTTTAATTCTTCAAATGTTATTGAAAAATCAATCAAACCATCATGCGCATCAGCTTCTTTTTTCTTTCCGATACAAGGCCCGATAAAAACAACAGCAATATCATCGCCATACTTTTCTTTTAACATTTTTGCATGAGTTCTAGCAGGAGAAGCAATCGGCGTAATATATTGAGCAAATTCCGGCTTGTACAACCTTATATAATCAACAATTACAGGACAGGCGCTTGAAATCCACAAGCCGTGTTCCATATTATTAAGCATATCCGCAGTTTTAATAGAAACTTCTTGAGCCCCGAGAGCAGTTTCAGAAACATCCTTAAAACCAAGTTTTTTTAGAATCGCAATCATTCTCTGAGGAGTCGTCTCAAAAACGCCGCTCCATGATGGTGCTAAAGAAACATAAACCTCTTTTCCTGAAATTAATAGATTTTTTACTTTTTCCAAATCCCCACGAACACATTTAGCATTAGCAGGACAAACCTGGACACATCTGCCGCAGCATATGCATTTTTCCGGAATAATAGAAGCGTGATCGTTTTCTATTTTAATCGCTTTTACCGGACATTCTCTTACACATTTATAACAGTCATGACACTCATTTACGAGTGTATATACAGGATACTGATTATTCATTTATAAACTCCGAAATTTCATTATTATTTAACTAACAGACCATTCAAAATTTCTTTTAACTTTGCCTCATCCATTTCACTATGAAGCACGCCGTCCACATAAATATTTGGACCAACATCGCATTTTTCCTGACAATGAGCCCCGAACAAATCAATATCCGCATCCAAATTATTTTCTTTAATAAAATTTTCAATATAATCTAAATTTTTGAGATTTCCACGTGCAAAACATGAACTTCCCATACAAACTTTTATATTATGTACAGCCATACATTCCTCACTTTTTACAACATTATTTTATTATAGCTTATAAAATATGGCAAGTAGGAAATAATCTTCATTACTCTCCCGTGTTAACCAAAGTAAACAATTTTGGCAGCGGCAGTGTTTTTATGGTATACTATTGTTATATTTTGAGTAGACTAGGGAGAAGCATATGTCAGAAAATACACAAGACATGATTAATGATAAAGGGTTGGATGCATTAAACACTGCTGTAGAAAATAAAATTGCAGAAGAAATAAATGATCCTGCTAATGGACAATATGAAGCAATTGAAACTCACACTTCAGCCGAATACAGTGCTGACAATATCAGAGTACTTGAAGGACTTGAAGCAGTAAGAATAAGACCGGGGATGTACATCGGTTCAACTTCACAAAGAGGGTTACACCATTGTATTTATGAAATCGTTGATAACTCTATCGACGAATCTTTAGCAGGTTTTTGTACAGATATTCATGTAACAATCCATAAAGATAACAGCATTACTGTAG
The DNA here is from genome assembly GCA_958366705.1 of uncultured bacterium. Classification (GTDB taxonomy): domain Bacteria; phylum Cyanobacteriota; class Vampirovibrionia; order Gastranaerophilales; family Gastranaerophilaceae; genus Zag111. The sequence goes on along the minus strand of CATXCB010000001.1, from coordinate 8,978 downwards.
AAGATAACGGTCGTGGTATTCCGGTTGATATAAAACCTGACAGCGGAAAGTCTGCTCTGGAAATCGTTCATACAGTACTTCACGCAGGCGGCAAATTTGGAGACGGAGGATACAAAGTATCAGGCGGACTTCATGGTGTTGGTGCGTCTGTAGTAAACGCTTTATCTGAAAAATATATCGTTGAAGTTTCCCGTCAAGGATTTGTATGGCGTCAGGAATACATGAGAGGCGAACCTATGGCGCCCGTTGAAAAAGGTGAACCAACCGATAAAACCGGTACAAAAACTACCTGGTGGCCGGATCCTGAAATATTTACAGAAACTACAGAAATCGACTGCGATGTTATTGCTAACAGATTAAGAGAAATGGCATTCTTAAACAAAGGTTTGAAAATAATCTTCTCACGCCATGACTCGGAAGAAGTTGAAACTTTCCACTATGTAGGCGGTATCGGCAGTTATGTAGAATTTCTAAACAAAAATAAAACTGTTTTACACGAAAAACCTATCTACATCGACAAAGTAGTAGGCGACTTGCAGGTTGAAGTTGCAATGCAATACACAGATTCGTATCAGGAAAGTGTTTTATCATTTGCAAACAATATTAACACTCATTCCGGCGGAACTCACTTAACCGGTTTCAGGAACTCAATTACACGTGTATTAAATGATTACGCAAGAAAAAATAATATTTTGAAAGATTCTGACCAGAACCTTTCAGGTGAAGATGTCAGAGAAGGTTTAACAGCAATCGTATCTGTAAAAATTCCTAACCCTGAATTTGAAGGACAGACTAAAGAAAAACTTGGTTCACAAGAAGCAATGGGAGCGGTTCAGGATGCAGTTCGAGACAAACTACAGGAATGGCTGGAATTTAACCCTAAAATTGCAAAAACTATTTTAGAAAAAACACTTCAAGCTCAAAGAGCAAGAGAAGCCGCAAGAAAAGCAAGAGAATTAACAAGAAGAAAGACTGTTCTTGAAAATTCAACACTCCCTGGAAAACTGGCAGACTGTTCAAACAGAGAACCGGAAAAATGCGAAATATTCCTTGTTGAGGGTGATTCTGCAGGCGGTTCAGCTAAACAGGGCAGAAACAGAATGTTTCAGGCTATTCTGCCTTTGAGAGGTAAAATTCTTAACGTAGAAAAAGCAAGACTGGACAGAATATACGGTAACAACGAAATTCAATCTATGGTTCAAGCTTTTGGTATAAAAATCAGCAGAAATGAAGAAGAAGTTGAAATTGACAAGTTAAGATACCACAAAATCATTATCATGACTGATGCTGATGTCGACGGTGCTCACATTAGAACTTTAATGCTTACATTCTTCTTCCGTTATGCAAGACCATTGATTGAAAACGGATATGTTTATATTGCGCAGCCTCCGTTATTTAAAGTTACTCAGGGCAAAACTTCTGAATACCTGTTCAACGAACACGTTTTAGATAAGATGTTAAAAGAACGTGGTATTAAAAATTTAAGCCTATCAGATAAAAATAAGAAAAATGTAAAAACAGGAGATGAACTTCTTGAACTTATTAAAAATATGTCAGAATTCTATCGTTCTTACAATAACCCTATATTAAATTTATACCCTGCAGTATTTTTAAGAGGTCTTGTTCGTTCTGATATTAATCTTGAAGATTTTGATAATCAGGCAAAAATGAATGAAGCTTGTGATTATTTGAATCACTACCTTGTCGACCACGCTAAAAACTATAATATTCAAGAAGCTGAAAATTATAAAGTTGAAGTTAAATATAATGCAGAAAATGCAAAATATTCATTCATCCTGCATTTAAATGAAGAAGAACATGTTGTACTGAACCAAAATATTATAAAAAGTTCAGAGTACAAAAAATTAAGAGCCTCATATCCGATGATTAGAGACTTCTTAATTGAAGAGTCTGACGGATTGTTATTAGAAACAGACGCAGAAAAATATGAAATCAATTCATTTGAAAAACTTCAAAAAATAATTGATGATAGAGGTCAAAAAGGCTTGCAAATCCAACGATTCAAAGGTCTTGGCGAAATGATGCCGCAACAATTGTGGGAAACTACAATGGATCCTGCAACAAGAACACTTCTAAAAGTTAACATAGAAGATGCAATGCTTTGTGACCAGTTGTTTGACGTTTTGATGGGAGATAAAGTTGAACCTAGAAGAGACTTTATTGAAACAAACGCAGTTTATGCAACTAACATTGATACTTAATTTAAAATATTGAATACTTTAGAAAAGACCGGAGGTTAATTATTTAACCTCCGGTCTTTTTTTATGAAAATTACCACGGATAATCTTTTGATATTTGCCAGCCATCATAAATTATCATTTGAGAACAACCACCACCGGCTCCCATCCATGAACAACAAGCATTTACATTACAACCGCCATAACCGCCTGACATATTGTAACGCGAATTTTGCTTAAAGCCATAATGTGAATATCCATGAAATCCGTCTTTTGTAAAACAAAAACCAAAAATATCCCGAGCATTTCGATTTGGTTTGCTATCACCATTTATATCTACAATAAAAATAAAGCCCTGACCTTTATTTTCATACTTATTAATCCAAATCATTATACCATTATTTAAGACAACACCATAATATCTACCCGCATTAATCCCATACAAATTATTATCATTATTTCTCAAATCAACTCTATTATGAATTGTTGTACACTCTTGCTGCGATTCAGGATCACATTCTGATGAAATCTGCAAATACGGGTAAAAATAAGTTTTAAAAAAATCTTTTGGAGTCAATGACAAATCCCAGGTAGTACAACCATCATTCGTTTCTTCTGAGGCACGTATTGCATTTGTCATAATAGCATAAAACTTTTTAACTGTACAACAGTAGCTTTTTTCCAAATAACTTTAAAGACCTTAGAACACTGTCGGAGTAAAGTTTTAAAAGGTTACCCCTCCCCAATTTTCTTATCATTATTGAGTTTTAGCATTTCCATTACTCCTTTCTATTTATTGTACAACAGTTTTAGTATAATTTATTTTTTACAAATTTGCAACATTACTATATTCTCTCGTTAATACAAAAAAAAAAGCTTCTATAAAGAAGCTTCCTTGGAATATGTTACAATTCCTCGTGTAAAAGGTTAGTAGTAGGTAGAAAGTAGAAGGTAGTGTATATAATTTGTTAGATTATATATTTCTTATATATTATTAAAGTATTTTTGATATATAAAATTGCATTCAAAAGGATATATCTTTACATTTATTAACAACTTCTGCTCATTCACTTAAAATTGGCATTATAATTGAAAAAAAGATAATATTAAGCTATAATCAACAGAGATAAAATTTTACACAGAGGATTTACCATGAAAATTGCGATATACCCGGGCAGTTTTGACCCGATAACCAAAGGACATCTGGATATTTTAAAAAATGCAGCAGGCATTTTTGACAAAGTTATCATTGCAGTAGCACATAACAGTGCAAAGCAGGGTTTTCTCACAACTCAAGAACGCGTAATGTTAATACAACAGAGTGTAGTCGAACTTGATAATGTTGAAGTGGATTCATTTGAAGGACTTACAATAGAATATGCTCAAAAAATCGGAGCAGAAGTTTTAATTCGCGGACTAAGAGCAGTTTCTGATTTTGAATATGAAATGCAGCTTTCCCAAACAAACAGTGCACTGTGCGATGACGTAAAAACAGTTTTCTTAACAACAAAACCTAAGTATAACTTTATATCTTCAAGCAATATAAAAGAAATTCTAGCTAACGGCGGCGATATTTCAAAATTTGTTCCAAAACCTGTATATGAATACCTGAAAAACAAGGAGATTCACTAAATGGAATTTAAAACGCCAAGAATAATTAGAAATCTTGAAAAAAGTATTAAAAATAGTTATTCGTTACCAATATTCAAAGGTTATGCCGCAATAAATAAACGTGGTGTTGAAAAAATTATTGATGAATTGTATGCAAATCTTCAGGAGGATATACAAAAAGCCAAAGAATATCTACAATCAAAAAATTATGAGATAAAAACAGACAAAAATGATAAAAGCCATATATATGACAGCATAAAAGACCTTGAATCCGCACTATGCAATGGATTAACATTTTTTGATTTACTCATTGTCAATATCATAGAAATAGATAAACTTATTAAAAAAGTAGAAGACGATATTCCTGCAGAGATTCAAAAGGCTAATAAGATTGAATAAATAATAAAATTAAATAACATCATTTGCTAAACTACATGTTAAAATATGTAATTAGCGAAATAATAATTATTTGACAATTAAAATTTGCTTATGTAATATATTAATATACTAAAATGTGAAAGGGATAAGGGATATAACATGCCACAAAATGGAGTGTATGATTTACTAAAGATGTTGGAAATAGCATTGGATGACAGCTATTCTGTTCTAAAATACACTGTAGTAAACAAACGAGAAATTGAAACATTAATCGATAGAATATATGCAGCTTTACCAGTTGAAGTTCAAGAAGCAAGAGTATTTTTAAAACGTAAAGAAGAATTGCAAAATGAAGCTCAACAAAAAGCTAATAAAATTATACAGGATGCTCAAAATGAAGCTGACAGAAAATTATCAGAATCAGACCAGATTAAAGCAATTGAAAGAGAAGGCATCCGTATAAAAAATGAAGTTGTTGATGAATGTGAAAAAATTAAACATATAGCACTTCAAGATGCTGAAAACATTCGTCTTCAAGCAACAGATGAAGCTATGAAAATAAGAGAAGGCGCCGAATTATATGCAGAACAAGTTTTAACCAGTCTTGAAAATAACCTTACCCAATTGCAGCAAGTAGTTAAAAACGGACAAATTTATATGGAACAAATTAGAACTGATGCAATCGGTAAGTATTCAACCCAATCACAAACAATGATTCAACGTTAATAATTTATAACAATATAATTGAAATCAAATTTAAAAAAGCACTTATTAAATAAGTGCTTTTTTGTCAAAAATGTAGTATTTGTTAACAATTTATTTGCATTTTATTTTGTTTGATATATTATAAAGTTATAAGCCGAAAAAGATAGAATGTGTAATACTCACATTCTATTTTAAATAGGAGACAAGTTAATCAAATAAAGGAAATAAAACAATGGGTATCAAAGGAAAAAATGACAGAATGGTAGTTCTTGCTTGCGAAGAATGTAAAGAAAGAAACTACACTACAACTAAAAACAAAAAAAACATTAAAGAAAGATTAGAACTAAACAAATATTGTCCAAAATGTCAAAAACATACTACTCACAAAGAAACTAAGTAGTAAGAATTTTTTGGAGATAAAAGCTTTTGGGGAATTATCCCCAATTATGCGTCCTTAGTTCAGTTGGTAGAACGTCGGTCTCCAAAACCGGATGTCGAGGGTTCGAGTCCTTCAGGGCGCGATTTTAATTAAAATAAAGGAATAGAAATGAACGATACAGTTGAATCAATCAAAAAATACTTCAAAGGTGTAAGGACTGAATGGGGAAAAGTCAGCTGGCCAGAAAAAAAACAGGTCGTGTTTGAAACTCTGTCAGTAATCGTCATAGTATTTGTATTCACTGTTGCAATTTATTTGATGGATCTTTTATACAAAGGATTACTTGGCCTAATTAAGTAATAAATTAAGCAAGATAATAAAGGTGGCTTATGACAAAAAAAGAAAAAACAATGGAAGAAGAACTGAATGAAGATGTCTTAGCAGAACAAGCCGAAGCTGAAGCTCAAGAAGCTGCAGAAAAAGAAGAAAAAGATGCTAAGAAAAATCAAAAGAGATGGTACATTGTCCACACATATTCAGGATACGAAAATAAAGTAAAAGTTAATCTTGAAAAACGTATTGAATACATGAATATGGGCGATAAAATCTTCAGAATTGAAGTTCCTCAAAAAACAGTTGTTCAAATGAAAGCCGGCAAGAAACAAGAAAAAGAAGAAAAAGTATTTCCAGGCTATGTTCTTGTTGAAATGATTATGGATGAAGACAGCTGGTACGTAGTAAGACATACTTCCGGGGTTACAAAATTTGTAGGTTCAGTTAAAAAACCAATCCCAGTTAGAGAAAGTGAAATCAAAAGAATTTTACATAGAACATCTTCTCAAGTTGAAAAAGTTGAACTTGATGTTAAAGTTGGTGACAAAGTTAGAATTATTTCAGGTCCATTTGCGGACTTTGATGCTGATATTATCGAAGTTTACCCTGATAAATCAAAACTTAGAGCTAATGTTTCAATCTTTGGTCGTGAAACACCTGTAGAATTGGAATACAAACAAATCAATAAGCTATAATTACAAATTTTTATTATTCTGAATTTGATTCGGAATCTTGAAAATTTATAATACATAACAAATACAGTTAGTACAACAAAATGTGGAAGGATTCTTTCTAAACCGAAAAGAACCGCTATTACCACAAAAGGAGAAAAAAAATGGCAAAAAAAGTAGTAGGAAAAATCAAGCTTCAGATTGAAGCAGGCAAAGCAAATCCATCACCACCGGTTGGTCCTGCATTAGGTCAGCATGGTGTTAATATCATGGATTTCTGTAAGCAATTCAATGCTAAAACTCAAGATAAAGCAGGATACATTATTCCGGTTATTATTGATGTTTACGAAGACAGAAGTTTTACTTTCGTAATCAAATCACCTCCGGCTCCTGTATTAATTAAAAAAGCTTTAAATATTTCTAAAGGCTCAGCAGCTCCTAACAAAGATAAAGTTGCTGAAATTACAAGAGCTCAATTAGAAGAAATCGCTAAAATCAAAATGAATGATTTAAATGCTACAACAATGGATGCAGCTGTTAAAATGATAGCTGGTTCTTGCAGAGCAATGGGCGTTACAGTAAAAGAAGACTAATTAGATGGAAGGAAACTGTCATATGCCATCCTGAACTTGTTTTAGAATGACAAGACAATCCGCTAACACCACGAAAGGAAATAAAAATATGTCAAAAATAACTAAAAAACAAAAGAAAATGCAAGAAATGCTGGAAGGTTTTGTACAACCATCTACAGCAGTTGACGCAATAAAAAAATTACAAGAAATTTCTAAAGAAGTTTCTAAATTTAACGAAACAGTTGAATGCCATATGCGTTTAGGTATTGACGTTCGTCAAGCAGATCAACAAATCAGATCAACAGTAGTTTTACCTGCTGGTCTTGGTAAAGAAGTAAAAGTTTGTGTTATCGCTAAAGGTGCTAAAGCAACTGAAGCTACAGAAGCTGGTGCTGATTTTGCCGGAGCTGAAGAAATTATTGATAAAATTTCAGGCGGCTGGTTTGAATTTGATACATTGATTGCAACACCTGATTGTATGGGTATGTTAGGTAAATTAGGTAGAGTATTAGGACCAAAAGGTTTAATGCCAAACCCTAAAACAGGTACTGTAACAATGGATATTGCTAAAGCAGTTAAAGATGCTAAAGCTGGTAAAGTTGAATATAGAGCAGACAAACAAGGTATGATTCACTGCCCTATCGGTAAAATCCAATTCTCAGAAGAAGATTTAATCAAAAACTATGCAACTTTGGCAGATGCTGTATTAAAAGCAAAACCATCTTCAGCTAAGGGTACATTCGTTAAATCAGTATATCTTTCAACTACAATGGGACCTGGTATCAAATTAGATCCAAAAACTTTTGCAGCTGAAGTTAAAGAATTAGTTTAATAAACTAACAACAAAAATAAAAAAGACCTTAGAAATATCTAAGGTCTTTTTTATTTGATATACCAATTATTTTATTTAGACAATATCTTATAAAATTATTAAATTGATTAATCCAAACCCAGAGCTTTTTTAGTTAAATTTTGCTCTTTAGACGGGAGAATTTTTGGAAAATATTTTTCAATATACTCATTAACCTTTTCTTCAATTTCAACATTTCGTTCAGTTAATGCATTAAAACTTTTAACAGTGGCAGAGCCATGATCTGTCAAAATTGCACGTTCATAACGAAAATCGCGTGGTTTTACCCTATTAATAAAAACTCTATCCACACTTTTGTTACTATTTACTTCTAAAAGCAATAAATTGTTAAGCCCTTGATAAACAGGTTTAAGAGTTATGAGACGCTCTTTAGCATCCAAAATAGTAAATTTAGGAAAATCCATCACTGATTTCCCTTTTTTAATATCTGTCCAAGCATCGTCTATAAAACAGTTCATTTTCTTTATCAAATTAATTGCTTTTGGAGTCAAAGATGTCTCGTAGCCATTAATTATATATCTAGGAGCAGCTTTAAATGATGGTGCAGTATAATTTGAAATTTGAGAATTATAAGATGTATTTACTTTCATTGTAACCTCCACAGAAGATAAAACACGTAAATATAATTTTTGCCATGCAAAATTTGAAATAGACATCATGTTTCAAAAACGTAATTTTCTGTTCCTACTTGGTATTTCAGCATCTATTTATTAATAAATCAACGCCTGAAATGCCTGCAAGTGACAGTTATAGCCATTTTCAACAAGAACTAATTTATAAATAAAATTATAGACATATATATTCTTTTCTGTTAATATAAATAATATAAATAATATAAATATTTTTGGATGTTTGTACTCTGCCGAGGAAAAAGTTGACTAAATGTCAAGTTTAAAAAAGAGTGGTGACGTATCCGAGGAAACAGACAGATTTCCGATTGATAATTGAAAAGTTTATGGGCGGTTGGCGCAGATGGTAGCGTATCACATTGACATTGTGGGGGTCGCTGGTTCGAGTCCAGTACCGCCCACCACTTTATTAATCACTAACAAAAAATATGTCATCGTGAACAGTGTATGTTTAGCTTCTGAAACTTCCTGCAAGACTGCTTTATTATCTATATAAAGAATCCCAGTAACCTTTTGTTGGATCATCCGGATTTTTATCTTTTTTAGCCCAATCATAACAACCGCGTCCATTATAACGAGTTGTATCTATTCGATTACAAACTTTGTGCCAACCCCCTGTTGTATAAATAAA